>JAADGO010000218.1 GCA_013152355.1 Chlorobiota bacterium | reverse complement strand
AAATCAGGCTAACAATAAGATAGTTGAATTCCCCCTTTCTGTAAACAATGAAACCAGGCATACCGGAAAGTATATGAACATAATACATTGGACAAAGAAAGACACCCCCCTAATTAAAATAATCCTGATTTTTATTTTTACCTCTTCCGTTGAAGAACAGTCTCCGGTTAAAAGCTATATTCAAAAGCCTGCCGGAGGTTATACGTTTGAACAGGTATTTTTCAATAATTATGGGAACAATAGATACGACTAAACAATTTGCCAAATAAAAAAATAAGTCCGTTATGGAGAACAAAATGGATATAAAAATATTACTGATTGATAATTCTCCCAATGATGCAGGCCTCATTATCCATGAATTGGAGAAGTATGGCTTCTCCCTGGAGTATGAGATTGTTGACACGCAGGCAAAATTGCATAAGGCGATGAAAAAAAGATGGGATGCCATAATCTCCGGTTATGTATTGCCCGGGTTTAATGGTATCGAAGCCCTCCGGATTGTGCGGGCATATAATAAGAACATCCCCGTTATCCTTGTATCAGGAACAGCCGGAGAGGAGATAGCTGTAGAGGCAATGAGAGCAGGAGCAAATGACTATATTATGAAAGGCAGGCTCGCCTGTCTTGGCTCTGCCGTTTTACGAGAAATAAATAATACCCGCGACAGGGAGAAGAAACATAAGGCAATTCAGTCGTTAGCCGAAAGCGAAGCAGGAATTAAAAACCTCTTTATCTCAGCACCTATTGGCATAGGCATTATCAACAACCGTCAATTCCAATATGTGAATGACCGGATGTGCGAAATTGTTGGTTACTCAAGAGAAGAGCTGGTCGGGCACAGTATCCGGATATTATACGAATCAGTACAGGAGATACAAAGGGTTGGGGCTAAAAAGTATCCCGAGTTCCTTAAAAAAGGGATTGCCACTGTTTATACAAGGTACAAAAGGAAAGATGGTAAGACTATTTATGTTTTGGTTAACAGCTCCCCCATTGATAAAAATGATATTTCAAAAGGATTTACTTTTACTGTGCATGATATTTCAGAACATGTAAAGCAGGAAAAGCTGAAGACTGTACTCTACAATATTACCAATGCCATTAACATTGCTGAAAGTATTAAAAGCCTGGCAAAAACAATAAAAGAAGAATTGGGGCAAATAATTGACACGTCCAATTTTTACATTGCTCTGTTCGATAAAGAAAGCAATACATTATCGTTACCCTATTTTGAAGATGAAAAAGACAGGTTCACAGATATACCTGCCGGGAAAACACTCACAAAATATGTAATTGACGAAGGCGTTGCCAAACTGCTTAAATACAATGATGTTGAAGAGTTAATAAAAAAAGGTGTTGTTGAAAGGCTTGCAACACCTTCGAAGTGTTGGATGGGGGTTCCACTTAAAAAGGATGGGGTTATTGTTGGTGTTTTGGGAGTACAGAATTACCACAATGAAAATTCTTACTCGGAGGAAGATTTAAAAATCCTGGAAATAGTATCTGAACAAATTGCAACCTCCTTAAAATTGAAACTGGCACAGGACAGCCTTAAAGAAAGTGAGCGGCGATTCAGGGTGCTTGCAAATGCTTCAGACCAGGCAGTTTTCATTGTAGATAGGGGCTATTGTATTGATGCAAATAACAAGGCTTCCGAAATGCTTGGCTATACCTATAAAGAAATGCTTGGAGCATACGCCATAGATTTCATTGCCCCTGAGTTTAGAACCCTTGTAAATAAGAATATGCTTTCGAATTATACCAAACCTTATGAAGTAATGGGGGTCAGGAAGGATGGCTCAAAATTCCCCATATTGATTCATGGCAGGATGCTCGAATACAAGGGTAAAAAAGTAAGGTTAACAACTGTAAGAGACCTTACCTGGGAAAAAGAAAATGAAAAAGAGATATTGAAGGCAAAAGAAAGGGCCGAAGAAAGTGATAAATTGAAAACTGCTTTCTTAGCAAACATGAGCCATGAAATCAGGACTCCTATGAATGGGATTATTGGTTTCTCAGAAATGTTTTTACAGCCCGGGCTAACCGATGAAACCAGGAGAGAATATGCTAAAATAGTGATTGAAAGTAGCCAACAGCTATTGTCTATTGTAAACAACATTTTAGATATTTCGCGGATTGAGGCAGGGCAGGTAAAAATCGAAACGGAAATAGTTAATATTCCCGGCCTGATAAAAGACCTTTACTCATTCTTTGAACCAAGAGCAAACGACAAGGCTATAATGTTAGTAACCCAGCCGGACAAAACAGATGAGGCAGGTAATATTTATGCCGATAAAACCAAACTAACCCAGATCTTAAACAACCTCTTGTCGAATGCACTGAAATTTACGCAAACCGGGCATGTAAAACTCGGGTATCACCTGAGAGATAATGACATTCATTTTTTTGTCCGGGATACGGGGATTGGAATCCCCGATGAGTTACATGATAAAGTATTTGAACGTTTCAGGCAGGTAGAATTAGAATTAACCCGGCAGTATGGCGGTGCCGGCCTGGGGTTATCCATTTCAAAAAAATTAGTGGAATTAATGGGTGGCAGGATATGGCTTGAATCAACCGAGGGCGTTGGGTCTACTTTTAATTTTACTGTGCCATACAAACCTGTTGTGGAGACAACCGAAGAAAACATCAAAAAAGAAGAGGATGTTGGGGCAATAATACAAAAAGAAGAAACGACAATTTTAGTTGCCGAAGATGAAGAATTAAACCTCCTTTTTATCAAAGAGATTTTAAAAAAGAGTAATTTCAAAATCCTCTATGCCATGAATGGCCTTGAGGCGATTAAACTGTTTCAGCAGTACCCTGAAGTCAGGTTGGTATTAATGGACCTGAAAATGCCGGTGGTAAATGGCTTCGAAGCAGCAAAAGAGATCAAAAAAATGAACAGCAGGGTTCCTATTATTGCACAAACAGCTTTTGCTATGCCCGAAGACCGTGAAAAAGCACTTATGGCTGGATTTGATGAATATATCAGCAAACCCATTAACAAAACCGGGCTGTTGAGTTTAATGGAGTCATTGTTAAGCAAATACAATTGAGATTTACCGGTTCATCAAAAAAGCTGCCTGGCCAGGCAGCTTTTCCCCTATTATACTGTTTAAATTTTATTTTTGAACCCTACTTGTCCGCCAGTTTTAACCCCTCGGTGGTTGTATAATATTTAACAATCATATTGGGGACTTCCCATGCAGGTAAGCTGCCTTTTTGCAGGTAACGAAGGAATTTCTCGGTAACCTGCCTGAAATGCGCTTCGTGGCCGACTTTATACTTTTCAGGAATATCAACAATCCAATGCTTGTCGTCAAGTTTTACCAGTTTAATGCCAGGGTATATTACAGCCAGGTCCTGATCGACAGCTTTTGACAAACCTCCTTCAAAGGTTTCCAGCCCTTCATCAATATTGGCTTCAATATACAATGTCGGCTTGTAGCCTTCTTCTTCTCCCTGTTTAATAATGATATTACACACAGAGCCACGCATAATTGAATAGTGAGTGTCGCCTGCTCCTTTGGGGGCCTGATAATTCCATGTTTCCGACACTTTTGCATAAATTCCTTTCAGTTTATATACAATTTCGCCATTGCTATACACTTTCAACACATCACCATCCAGGTACTTATTCAGGTATTCAGGATAACCGTCCAGGTGGGTAACTTTATTAAACATTTCAGGGGTCAGGTCGGTAGTCCAGTGTTTTCCCGAAATAATTTCGACATCCTCTTTTTTTAAGGGGACTTCGGGGAATGCCGCCCACTGGATAAGGTCAACCAGGTGGGTTGTTACATCAACAATCCCTTCACCCTGCTGTTCTACATCAAAAAACCATGCCGGCCGTTTTATTGGGTTTCCCGCAACGTATTTAAAAAAGTGGTGGACACTCTCTTGTGTAATGGCTGGTTCTTCGGCGGTACCGGTTTGTAATTCCCCGAAAACTTCAGGAATCTTTGACAACTCCCGCTGAAGTATAGCGGTAACTTCATAGCGCTCAGTCATAATATCGTAAAGTAATACCCCTTTTTCTTTGGCTGTTTTAAAAGCCTGTTCCAACTTTGGGAATTCTTTCGGGGAGATTACCATAGGTTTGTCAGCCAGCACATTAATTCCTGCATCAATAGATTTAGCAATATATTCGGTTTTTTTCGCATTATTCCCCGATATCACCACCACATTCCCCGGTTTTTCGGCAATCATTTTTTCGAGGAAGTCCGGTCCGGTATATACTTTTTCTTCCCACGAAGTTGGGTTCTCGGCACGGGTGTTAAACCCTTTTATCCGGTTAAGGTGGTCCTGCACATCAGGCCCTTCCGGGGCATAAACATAAACGACCGGGTCAACCTGGGCGTACATCGATTTTTGAACCAGTGCAGCATGGAAATGGCCGGGGTCGAGGGTTATAAGCTTTACCTCGCCTTTAGCTCCTGTAAACATACTTTGATTTTTTTTTGATTGGGTTGATTTTTTGCTCCCACCGGTACATGC
>JAADGO010000067.1 GCA_013152355.1 Chlorobiota bacterium | reverse complement strand
CCTTATTTTAGATTTGTTTTCCTTTTTTTTTTAAATCTAAAATATCCAATAAGGAATAAGAAATATTCAAATAAGGGGCAGAGGTGCCAATTTTTAAGTTTCCTATTCCTTAGCCTGTGTTCTATATTTCTATTTTAACGGCATTAACAGTGAGGGTTTCACTTTAAGTGAAGCCCTCACTGTTAAAAGATGAATTGACCCCTATCTACCCCGGTTGCCTCAGGTATAAAACAAACTTTAAACAGCCTCTTAATGTTTCATTAATCTTTATGAAACAATCTTACCATACATTTGCAGTGAATTTAAAATACGTAAATAAATATGATTGCAAAAAAGTTTTGGCCGCTCAGGGGAATGTATACTAGTAAAACATTTATTGAGACAGGAACCCCCGGAACTAATTATTCAGAAACCTTTGATTTATAATGCAATTCATGTTTTTAGTTCTATAAAATTAATATCGTTATAACAAACTATTGACAACCAGTACGTTAGGTAAATTTAAGATTGCCTTAATGGGATAACTATGCACTAAAAACAGCAATTCACAAGAAATCTATTCATTCGAAATTATACTAAAAACTATGAGGAAATTTATCTTTTTATTAACAGCTCTGTTTGTAAGCCTTCAAATGAGTGCACAGGAGCAAAACATTTCCGGTAAAGTAACCGGAGAAGACGGAATAAGTATTCCCGGCGTAAACATTACGGTGAAGGGAACAACAACCGGTGTGGTTACGAACTCAAACGGAGAATATACTATTAGTGCCAATGCCGGCGAAACCCTGGTTTTTTCGTTTATCGGGTATGAAACCCAGGAGGTTGTTGTCAATGGGCAAAAATTGATCAATATATCACTTAGGGTTAAATCTAAGGATATTGATGAGGTAATTGTTACTGCGCTGGGTATAAGCCAGGAAAAAAAATCAATTGGCTATGCTACCCAGGAGGTAGATTCAAAAGTGGTTACCAGTGTAAACAGCCCGAATATGGGGAATATGTTAAGCGGGCAGGTTGCCGGATTAACTGTAAACACAAAAACCGGGCTTTTTCAACAACCTGAATTTTCATTAAGAGGTAAATCCCCTCTTATTGTAATTGACGAAATCCCTGTTGAAACAAACTTTTACGATGTTTCCCCTAATGATATTGAAGATATTGTAGTATTAAAGGGGCCTACAGCCTCCTCATTGTATGGTTCACGGGGCAGGAATGGTGCAATCCTAATCACAACAAAAAATGCTAAAAACCAGGGATTGGAAATCACCGTTTCTAATAGTTCCATGGTCTCAGCAGGTTATACTGTTTTCCCTGAAACACAAACAGAATATGGTAATGGCTCGAACGGGAAATATGAATTCTGGGATGGGAAAGATGGTGGTATCTCAGACGGGGATATGATTTGGGGGCCTAAATTCTCAGATAATCTTTTAATAGCACAATGGAACAGCCCGATTTATGATAATGTTACAGGCGAGACGACACCCTGGTGGGGTGATGTGTCGGGGACACAATACAATGATAAATCGCGTTATTCAAGGGTGCCTGTTCCATGGAAATACCATAACAACCTGAAAGATTTTATGAAATTAGGCATTATCTCAACCACAAATTTTTCAATTGCCTTTAAAGATGCAAAGGTATCAACAAGATTATCAGGGTTCTATCAGTCAGAAAAGGGAAGGGTTCCTAATTCAAAATTAAAAACAGGGGGATTAACATATACCTCTTCGTACAAGTTGGCTAAAAACCTAAAGCTTGATGGGAAACTTTCTTATAACAAAGTTTATTCGCCAAATTACCCCAGGCATGGATATGGGCCCAGGAACCACATGTACACACTTTTAATCTGGATGGGCGATGATGTAAACGGAAAAGACCTGGATGCGCATCATTATATTCCCGGGCAGGAAGGTTATCGCCAGGCAAATTTCAACTATGCATGGTATAACAATGTATATTTCGCAGCCTATGAATTAAACCAGAAATACGATGGTAATACCACAAACGGCCAACTAAAACTTAAATGGGAGGTCACGAAAAACTTAAGTATCCAGGGAAGAAGTTCTGCTGTTATAAAAAACATATTTGAAAACCGGGAGAGCCCAAAGTCTTACCTGAACTATGGCGACCCGAGGGCAGGTGATTATAAAACCTGGAATACCAATCAAATCAATCTTGATAATGATGTTTTATTAAGTTATAAAAATAAATTCTCAAATAAATTCGGGCTAAACATTAATGCGGGAGCCTCATCGTTCTACCGTAAGTACCAACAGGAATATAATGCTACCGATGGATTGGTGGTCCCGTTTGTCTACAGCCTCAACAATACAATGGGGAATGTTAAAGCATCCACCTATTACCAGGCAAGAGAAATCCGGAGTATCTTCGGGACTATGTCTTTAGATATGCTCGATGCATTTTTCTTAACCCTTACAGCCCGAAACGACTGGTCCTCAACTTTACCACAATCGAACAATTCGTATTTTTACCCGTCAATATCGTTGAGTACATTGGTCTCTCATTTGGTTGAATTACCAAAAACATTCGAATACCTGAAAATATACGGCTCCTGGGCAGAAGTATCCAGCGACTTAGACCCTTATCAGATTTCATCATATTACATTAATTCAGGGAGTTATAACGGGCTTCCCAGGGTATCTTATCCCGGAGGGATTGTAAATCCTGATATCAAACCGGAAAAATCAACTTCTTTTGAATTGGGTTTGTCAAGTGTTTTCCTGGAAAACAGGTTAAGCATAGACCTTACCTATTATAATGTTGTTGATGAGAACCAGATTATTAACCAGCCGACTTCTGAAGCAAGTGGTTTTAACAATCGGAAAGTAAACGGGAACCAATATTCTACCAATGGGTTTGAGTTAATGCTAAATGCCAGCCCGGTAAAGAATAATAATTTCAGTTGGGATATTGGCCTTAACTGGAGTACCAGTGTTACCAGGCTTACCGAAATATATGGAGGTGCAAGTAAATATGGGAATTACTCAAAAGGAGAACGTACCGACAACTATTATGCTACCGGTTGGATGAAAAATGCTGACGGGCAGGTTATCCTTTCTGCAAAAAAGGCATTGCCTATTAAGGATCCATTTCCACAAATGCATGGCCATTTAAATCCCAACTGGAGGTTTGGTTTGCAAAATCATTTTAACTATAAAAACTTTTCGCTTGATATTGATGTTGACGGCGCCATTGGCGGGGTTATACGTTCATTATCGGTTCAAAAGATGTGGTGGGGTGGGAAGCACCCGAATTCAACTGAATACAGAGATGCAGAATACGCAGCCGGGCACCCGATTTATGTCCCTGAAGGCGTAAATATAACTAGTGGCGAGCTTATTACTGACACCGAGGGCAATGTAATTTCCGATACGCGGCAATACAAAACGAATACAACTGCTGTTAGCTGGCAAACGTGGAGTCAGAACTACCCCTACCGCGCAAAAGTGACAGAAAAGGAAAGCAAAAAATTTGCAAATGTTTTTGACAGAAGCTTTGTTAAACTAAGGAGGATGGTACTAAACTATGATTTAACGGACATATTAAATACAAAGGCTGTGAAAAAGATTGAACTCTCAGCCTATGGTTACAACCTGTTGATGTGGAAAAAAGCCCAGATAATTGACCCTGATTTTGGTAATGATAATGCACTGCAGGATCCATCGACAAGATATGTTGGAATGGGCGTTACCGTAACATTTTAATAAACCAATATAAATTTAGTAAGATGAAAAATTATATTCTAATAACAATACTTTTTGTTTTGGTGTTAAGCTCGTGCAATAAACTTGAAGAGCTTAACGTGAATCCAAATAATGTACCTGAAACCCATCCTCAATTATTATTGACCAATATTGAATGGAATGCATTTCAGGTGGCAGGAGTGAGCCCTATGTTTGCCTCAAGGATGGTTGTTCAGACCGATGGTGAAAATACAAACCAGTTTTATAACTGGAACCGTGGCAGTTTCCGTGCTTACGGACGGCTAAGGAATGTGGCCAAGATGATTGAAGAAGCAGGGCGCATTAAAAATACGGCTTATCAGGCTTTAGGGAAATTCTTCCGTGCATATTATTTCTTTGAATTAACCATGACCTTTGGCGATGTCCCATATTCAGAAGCTTTAAAAGGTGAAACAGAAAGTGAGTTTACACCCGTTTACAGTAGCCAGAAAGATATATTTATTGGTATATTGAATGAATTAAAAGAAGCCGACCAACTGTTAAGTAACGACAACAGCATTATTGATGGTGACATTATTTATGATGGGAATACCATGCAATGGAGGAAACTGATTAACTCATTCCGCTTAAAAATCCTTATAACTCTTTCAAAAAAAGAATCTGATTCAGGCATGAATGTCGCATCCGATTTTGCCAATATCGTTGCTAATTCACCAATTATGGAATCAAATGATGATAGCGGGCAGCTTGAGTTCATTGATGAATTAGGTAGCAGGTATACCGAATACAACTCAAGTGGCTATGGTTCGGCCAGGTACATGGA
>JAADGO010000089.1 GCA_013152355.1 Chlorobiota bacterium | reverse complement strand
ATTATTTTGGAGAAATAGGCCTCTTCTAACCTCGAAAGGAAGGAACTTAACCTTGAAGAACATGGAGAATACAGGAATCACAAAGTTTCTTTGCACACTCTGTGAAAAGCTCTATAAGCCCTGCGGGATATCCTTAGTTTACCTTCTGGTAAAACTATTCGGATGTGGTCGATTGCCCCTGTACATCTTTTCCTTTTACAGCAATTGCCGATATTTCAATCCGGGAGCCTTTAACAAGCCGGCTTACCTCCATTGCGACCCTTGACGGGAATTTACCCTCATAAAATGAGGCGTATACTTTGTTCACGGCATGGTAGTTATCAATATCGTCCAGGAAAACGGAACAACGCACTACATCGTTGAAACTGTACCCGTTTTGCCGGAGTATCTCCCCAATTTTTCCCATTACCTCCCTGGTTTCCTGCTCAATGGTTTTGGTTTCCCCTTCTTTATTTGGGGAAATCTGGCCGGAAATGTAAAGGGTATTGTTAGCTTCAACAAATGGCGAGAAAGGTAATACTTGTGTTTGCCCGGTAGGTACTTGTCCCTGGCTTGTTTTATCGCAATTGCCACAAGACATGGCTATCAAAGGCAAAAGCAATATGGCTAATTGAATTTTCATTTTAGTAGTTTTTGTAAAATTAGCAAAACAAATTAATTTTTAAAATTGCGTATCTTTGTGAAAATTAAAAAAAATGAAACTTTGGGATAAAGGTACTTCCGTTAATGAAATGATTGAACAGTTTACAGTTGGCAAAGACCGTGAACTGGATTTATACCTGGCTCAGTACGATGTTGTGGGGTCGATTGCCCATATAAAAATGCTTGAGTCCATAGGGCTTTTAGGTAAAGATGAGCTCTTTCAACTCGAAAAAGAGTTAAAAACCATTTATAAAAATATTAAAAGTGGCAATTTTATCATTGAAGAAGGCGTGGAGGATGTACACTCCCAGGTTGAGCTGTTGCTGACTAAAAAGCTGGGCGACACAGGGAAAAAAATACATAGTGGGCGCTCGCGTAACGACCAGGTACTGCTCGATTTAAAGCTTTTTACCCGCGATGCCATTAAAAATACCGTTGAAAACGCCTCTATATTAATTGATACACTGATTAAAAACAGCGATTCATACAAAGATATCCTGATGCCGGGCTACACACACCTCCAGGTGGCTATGCCATCATCGTTTGGCCTATGGTTTGGCGCCTACGCCGAAAGTATGGTTGACGACCTCGTGTTGCTTGAGTCGGCATACAAAATTACCAATCAGAACCCTTTGGGCTCGGCAGCAGGCTATGGTTCATCATTCCCACTAAACCGTAAAATGACTACGGAATTATTAGGGTTCGATTCGATGAACTACAATGTAATTTATGCGCAGATGGGCCGGGGGAAAGTGGAGAAGATAGTTTCATTTGCCCTGGCAAACCTTGCGGGGACATTGTCGAAACTGGCGTTTGATGTTTGCCTTTTTATGAGCCAGAATTTCGGGTTTGTGAGCCTCCCCCCCGAACTGACCACCGGGTCAAGTATTATGCCGCATAAAAAAAACCCGGATGTTTTTGAATTGATCCGTGCAAAATGCAACAAACTACAAGGGTTGCCTCAACAGATAACCCTGATTGCCAACAACCTACCCAGCGGTTATTTCCGCGACCTGCAAATTATTAAAGAAGTTTTCCTCCCTGCATTCGAAGAAATAAACAGTTGCCTGGAAATAACAATTTTTGCTATAGAAAATATCATTGTAAACGAGAATATCCTTGACGACCCAAAATACGACTACCTTTTCAGTGTTGAAGAGGTAAATAAGCTGGTACAACAAGGGGTGCCATTCCGTGATGCATACAAGCAAGTCGGCACATTGATCGAAAATGGAGGATTTTCACCTGGCGAAAAGGTTCGTTATACGCATGAAGGCAGTATCGGCAATTTATGCCTCAATGAGATCCTGGATAAAAAAGATTCTGTCCTGAAAAGCTTTGATTTTGAGAAGGCAGCATTGAAAATTAAGGAACTGGCCGGTGAATAAAATTTAAAGCCTGCCCCCCTTTTCGGCAGTAGGGATATTAGATAATTATCTAAACAGAATAAGTTAAGGATATGTTATTAAGCATTCTTTTTTTTTGAAAAACTTGGAACTTATCCACTGTTTGGCTATTTTTGGTTTCACTTCGTAAGCAAAAATTATATTTTACTTACAAATTTACAACGACATAAGCCATTTATAAACATACTTAATAAATGGCAGGGGTATGCGACTGAGGGGGTGTTTAAGAATTAATAAAACAGACAGATAATGCAGAAGAGATTACCTGATGCGCAGGGGTTATACAACCCTGCGAATGAACATGACAATTGTGGGATAGGATTTGTGGCTCATATAAAAGGCCAGGCATCGCATGATATTATCAGGCGTGGTTTGGAAGTACTCAAGAATATGGACCACAGGGGGGCTACCAGTGCAGATAACTCAACAGGAGATGGGGCAGGGATACTTATACAGATCCCACATGATTTTATTACCGATGTTTTAAAAATAGATGTTGGCAGGCAAGGGCAATATGGGACAGGGCTTATTTTCCTGCCCAAAGACGAAGCAGAGGCTGATATTTGCCTGGATGTCCTTTCAAAATATATTAGTGAAGAGGAGCTGGCCCTGGTTGGGTACAGGGATGTCCCGGTCAACAACTCGGCTCCGGGGGATATAGCAAAAACTACCGAACCTAAAATAAAACAGGTTTTTGTGAAAGGGTACATGGAGCAGGATGCCCTGGAGCGGAAACTTTACACAATAAGGAAGCTAACCGAGAAAGAAATCCGTGAATCAAACTTAAAACATAAAGAATCTTATTACCAACCCAGTTTTTCATCGAAGGTAATCATTTATAAAGGCATGCTCACCCCCGAACAGCTAAAAGACTATTACCTTGACCTTCAGGATAAAAGGATGAAAAGTGCCATTGCCCTGGTGCATTCACGTTTTAGCACCAACACTTTCCCGACCTGGGATTTAGCACAACCTTTCAGGATGGTTGCACACAATGGCGAAATCAATACTGTCAGGGGCAACCGTTCGTGGATGCAGGCAAGGGAAGCACTACTTAAATCGGAAGTGTTTGGTGACGACCTGAAAAAGTTACTGCCTATTATAGAGCCGGGGAAATCAGATTCCGCATCGTTTGACAATACCCTTGAATTCCTGCACATGGCCGGCCGCTCATTGCCACATGCATTGTGTATGATGATACCCGAATCGTTCAACGAAAAAAATCCGATACCCGACAGCCTGAAAGCATTCTACGAATACCATACTACCATCATGGAGCCCTGGGACGGCCCGGCATCTATGGTATTCTCCGATGGGCGGTACATTGGAGGGACTCTCGACAGGAACGGGTTACGCCCTTCAAGGTATGTGATTACCAAAAATGATTTAATCGTAATGGGGTCGGAAGTAGGTGTCCAGACATTTGCCCCCGAAGAGATTAAAGCTAAAGGAAGGCTCCGCCCGGGTAAAATATTACTGGTCGATACGCAGTTAGGCATTATCATCCCTGACGAAGAGGTAAAAGACCAGCTTAGCCACCGTAACCCTTATCAAATGTGGCTCAAAGAAAACAGGCTGTTAATGAAAGACATTAAGGTAAAACAGCGTGTCCCTTCTGCAATGGAAGACTTTGAAACCTACGCTAAAATATTTGGGTATTCGAAGGAGGAGATGTATGACCTTATCAAGCCCATGTCGGACAAAGGTGCCGAACCGACCAGTTCGATGGGTAACGACACGCCTATTGCCGTATTTTCTAAAAAACCCAAAAGGCTGTTCGACTATTTCAGGCAAATCTTCGCCCAGGTAACCAATCCGGCAATCGACCCGATCCGTGAAGGGCTGGTGATGTCTTTAACAAATTATATCGGTTCGGTTCAATCCAATATACTGATTGAGACCCCAAAACATTGTAAATTGATTAAATTCTTCAGCCCTATTATTACCAATACCGACCTGGGTAAAATAAAGGACCTGAAAGATGAAATGTTTACACACAAAATAATATCAATGGCCTTCCCTGTTGATAAAGGGGTTGATGGATTTAAAGAAGCATTAGATAATATATTAAACCAGGCAGAGAAAGCTGTTGACAAGAAAAAAAATTACATTATCCTTACCGACAGGAAAGTATCAAAAGAAATGGCGCCTATCCCCTCTCTGTTAGCTGTTTCGGCAGTTCACCACCACCTCATCAGGACTAAAAAAAGGATGCAGGTTGGGATACTGGTTGAAACAGCCGAAGCAAGGGAGGTAAACCATTTTGCCTTATTACTGGGCCATGGGGCAAGCGTTGTAAACCCATACCTGGCATTTGCAGCTAT
This sequence comes from Chlorobiota bacterium, assembly GCA_013152355.1. GTDB lineage: Bacteria > Bacteroidota > Bacteroidia > Bacteroidales > Prolixibacteraceae > JABMQB01. Next base: position 259 of record JAADGO010000089.1, on the reverse strand, counting down.
CGACCAGATGGTGAAGGACGGGAAAATAGGGCTGGAATATAAAGAAGCCCGGAAAAACTACATTAAGGCGATCGACAAAGGGCTATTGAAGATATTCTCAAAAATGGGCATTTCTACACTTCGTAGTTACCATGGAGCTCAAATATTCGAAGCAATAGGGCTTAGTAAAGAAGTAATAGACCAATACTTCACCGGCACAGCCTCAAAAATCAATGGGATTGGCCTTGAAGAGATTTGTAAAGAGGTACTGATGTTTCAT
>JAADGO010000157.1 GCA_013152355.1 Chlorobiota bacterium | reverse complement strand
GAGATGATTTAGCAGCCCGGGTCTGGATTAACAAGTATGCCCTAAAAGATTCGTTCGGGAATATCTTTGAATTAACCCCGGATGATATGCACAAAAGGCTTGCCAGGGAAATAGCCCGCATAGAATCTAAATATAAGAACCCGTTAACTGAAAATGACATCTACCAGGTACTGAAAGGATTCAAATACATTGTACCACAAGGTGGCCCTATGACCGGAATCGGTAATGATTACCAGGTTGCTTCCCTCTCCAACTGTTTTGTTGTAGGCAACGAAGGCAATTCTGATTCGTATGGGGGTAATAATGAAAATCGACCAGGAGCAGGTACAACTTATGAAACGGCGAGGCGGTGTGGGGCACGACCTTTCGCATATACGCCCGTTGGGTTCTCCGGTAAAGAATTCAGCCCTTACATCAACAGGCATTGTCCCGTTCATGGAGCGTTACTCAAATTCTACCCGCGAAGTAGCACAAGACGGCCGCCGGGGGGCACTCATGCTTTCTGTATCTGTAAAACACCCTGATTCGGAAAATTTCATAGATGCCAAAATGGTAATGGGGAAGGTTACCGGGGCCAACATTTCAATCAAGCTACACGATGAATTTATGCAGGCTGTTGAAAGGAAAGGGGTGTATACGCAAAGATACCCCGTAGATGCAAAGCAGCCCGTTTATAAGAAAAAGATAAACGCCATCGAATTATGGAACAAGATTGTTCATAACGCCTGGAAGTCGGCTGAACCGGGAATCCTTTTCTGGGATACTATTATTAAAGAGTCAGTCCCCGACTGTTATGCCGACTTAGGGTATAAAACCGTATCGACCAACCCGTGCGGGGAAATACCTCTTTGCCCATACGATAGTTGCAGGTTGTTGGCAATCAACCTGTATTCGTATGTCGACCAGCCTTTTACCAAAGAAGCCCGGTTTAACTTCGACCTGTTCAAAGAGCATATCCACTATGCGCAACGGATTATGGACGATATCATCGACCTGGAACTGGAAAAGATTGATGCCATCATCGAAAAAATAGATGCAGACCCTGAAGGAGCAGAGATCAAATATACCGAAAAGAAACTTTGGGAAAATATCCGCAAAAAGGCAAAAGAGGGACGGCGCACAGGAATAGGGATCACTGCCGAAGGCGATATGCTGGCTGCTTTGGGGTTACGCTATGGAAGCGAAAATGCCGTTGACTTCTCGGAAGAAATACATAAAACGATTATGTTAGAGGCGTACCGCTCGTCAGTAAACCTGGCAAAAGACCGCGGGCCCTTTAAAATATACGACCCTATACGCGAAAAGGACAACCCGCTTATCAAACGGCTCAAACAAGCCGACCCCGGTTTGTTCGAAGAAATGACACAGCACGGGCGGAGGAATATTGCCCTTCTGACCATTGCCCCTACCGGGACAACCAGCTTGATGACCCAGACTACTTCCGGTATTGAACCGGTATTTATGCCAGTTTACAAACGCCGTAGGAAAGTTAATCCAAGCGACAAAGGTGTTCGCGTTGATTTTATTGATGAAATTGGCGACCATTGGGAAGAATACATCGTTTTCCACCAAAAATTTAAAACCTGGATGGAGGTAAACGGTTATGACACCAATAAATTATATACTGAAGAAGAACTGGATAAGATAATTGCAAGCTCCCCTTACTACAAAGCAACATCTAACGATGTCGACTGGATGTCGAAAGTACAAATGCAGGGGCGTATCCAAAAATGGGTGGACCACTCAATCAGCGTAACCATTAACCTTCCGGCACAGGCTTCAGAAAAGTTGGTAGGCCAGTTATATCTCGAAGCATGGAAAAGCGGATGTAAAGGAGTAACCGTTTACCGCGAAGGCTCAAGGGCCGGCGTATTGATCTCAAATAAAGATGCGGACAAGAAAGAAGGCAACATCTTCCCGACAAAACGCCCAGACTCCCTGGAGGCCGATGTGGTTAGGTTCCAGAATAATAAAGAAAGATGGATCGCTTTCATCGGATTGGTTGACGAAAGCCCGTATGAGATCTTCACAGGTTTGTCAGACGATGAAGATGGTATTTTACTCCCCCGTTCCATTACCAAGGGGAAGATTATAAAAAGCTACGAAGAAGACGGGGTATCGCGTTACGATTTCCAATATACCAATAAGCGTGGATACAAAACTACCATTGAAGGGCTTTCGTATAAATTCAACCCTGAATTCTGGAACTATGCAAAACTAATATCAAGCGTATTGCGCCATGGTATGCCCATTCATAAAGTCATTGAACTGGTATCAAGCCTTCAGTTCGACAACGACACGATTAATTCATGGAAAGCGGGAGTGGCAAGGGCTCTTAAAAAATATGTCCCTAACGGGACACTTGCTGAAGATTCAACCTGTGGGGAATGCGGCTCTGAGAATATTATTTACCAGGAAGGATGCCTTACCTGTAAAGACTGCGGATCATCGAAATGTGGATAAAAGTTTAATAATAATTATCCGGCCCCGGGATTTTAATGTAAATTCCCGGGGCTTTTTTTATGGGTATGGAAGTTTTTTTTACCTCTGCCCCCCCGATAAGGAGAGCCGGCTTCATGCCTTACGGCTAATTACCCCCCCCTTACGCTTCAATCATTTTTTTATAATCGCCGGGCGATAACAGATCGTCCAGTTCCGATGGGTCGGCAATTTTGATTTTAATCATCCACCCCTCTCCATAAGGGTCTTTATTCACCAATTCAGGGTCATCGGCAAGGGCCTCGTTCAGCTCTGCCACCTCTCCCCCAATAGGCATAAACAAATCGGAAACCGTTTTTACAGCCTCCACGGTACCAAATGTTTCACCTTTGTCCAGGGTTTCTCCTTCTGTTTCAATTTCCACAAATACAACATCGCCCAATTCCCCCTGGGCAAAATCAGTTACTCCGACTACAGCAATATCACCCTCTATACGAATCCATTCATGATCCTGGGTATACTTAAGATTTTCAGGTATATTCATAATCCTATATTTAATTCTAAAAATGCCTCAAAATTAATATAATTTCATGAAATAAAACCTTTCATTAGTAAGAGAATTCAGGGGGAAAGTTGACAGCCCTGTGTTTCAGTTATTCACTCACATTTAGTAATATTGCAAAAATAACTTTTATGTTCTCAAAACAAGTTACTTCAGTTAAAGAGCTGGGAGCTGTGGCAAAAGCATTAATCGAATCTTTCCCTGGTCAGCGGATATTTGCCTTTTATGGGGAAATGGGTGCAGGGAAAACCACATTTATCCAGGCTATTTGTAAAATATTGGGGTCGGATGATTATGTAACAAGCCCTACTTTTGCTATCATTAATGAATACTCAACAGCTGAGCTTAACCCTCTTTTCCATTTTGACTTTTACCGGATCAAAAACATTGAAGAAGCATTTGATATTGGCTATGAAGATTACCTGTACAGCGGGAATTATTGCCTGATTGAATGGCCTGAAAAAATAGAACAGATACTTCCTGATAATATTGTAGCGGTAAAAATTGAAGTAATTGATAATGAAACACGGAATATTGAGGCCAGAATAATTTAACCCTGCTCGAAAATTATAGAGACTCTTGGCAAACTATATATTTTTCAGGTAGCTCCTTATTTTGTATTTTCAACATTTGAATGTAACTTGTAATGCTCAATTGCAAAATGCTATTATGACCGGAAAAGAAAAATCTAAAGAAGTCTCCTCTTTCCCCAAAACAATGCTTCTTCCAAAAGAAGAGATGCTGGAGGTAAAAAAGAAAGGGCAAAAAATTAAGATAGGAATCCCTTCAGACCTTTCAAAAATAGAGTACCGGATACCGCTGACTCCCCAGGCAGTTGAATTACTCGTTTCGTACAACCACGAAATATTCCTGGAAACCAACGCCGGGAAATCAGCCAATTACACCGATAAAGAATACAGCGAAGCAGGTGCTGTTATTGTTGATAAAAAAGAAGAGGTACTTCAATGCGATATAATTTTACGTATTTCACCGTTCGACTCTGACGAGATTGACCTTTTGCGAGGGAATCAAACGATTATTTCGCACATGCAGATGCAGGCACATTGTCACGAATCTATCCAAAAACTGATGAAAAAGAAGGTCACCTCGGTAGCCTTCGAATACATGCAGGATGAACAGGGTTTCTTCCCTGTGGTAAACCAGATGAGCCAGATTTCAGGAATCGCTTCCATAACAATTGCCAGCGATTATTTAAGCAACTCGCGCAAAGGGAAAGGTGTTTTATTTGGCGATATCACAGGAATCACCCCATCGGAACTGGTAATCATTGGTTCGGGGACTGCTGCCGAGTTTGCTGCACGAGCAGCACTGGGGCTTGGCATAATGGTTAAAGTTTTCGACAGTTCCGTTTCCGAATTAAGCAGGCTGGAAGAGAGGCTGGGGCAACGTATTTTCACTTCGGTTTTCTACCCCAGGGTATTAAAAAAAGCACTGGTTTCGGCAGATGCGGTTATTGGAGCCCTTCCGGTAAGTTCAACACCTAAATTCAAGGTCTCTGAAGAGATGGTGAAAACCATGAAAGAAGGTGCAGTAATTATTGACCTGAATATTAGCCAGGGTGGATGTTTCGAGACCTCGGAATGTACCGACCTGAACAAACCGGCTTTCTATAAACATGGCATCCTTCATTACTGTGTGCCAAATATACCCAGCCTGGTTGCACGGACTGCCTCCATTTCGCTCAGCAATATCTTGATCCCTATTTTATTGTCTATTGGCGATAACGGAGGAGTAGATAACTATATCAAAAATTCGTATGGCTTCCGTAAAGGGGTTTACATATACCACGGAATCCTGACTAATAACGATGTAGGCAGCTATTTTAATATTCCTGCTAAAGACATTGATTTATTATTGGCTATCTTCTAAAGGAGGCCTATGAAATATTTATCCTATAATGGCTTTTGAAAAGCTTTT
>JAADGO010000016.1 GCA_013152355.1 Chlorobiota bacterium | reverse complement strand
TACAGCCAGAACATGTTGGAGGAGTAACCGCAATATCGATGCCGGAGGTATCATATATTTATAGAAACAGGCAAATACAAAGGAATACGGCCCCGGCTGGGGCCAACATTGCCTACCTTGCTATAAATATACAACCCTCTGGGTTTGAAGGAAATTTCTTTTTGTTCAGAGTTGCTAAAATTTATGCATAAGTTTTTATTATCCACTAGGAATATGAAATGATCAAGGGCATAAAAAAACCCTGCCGGTTTTGGCAGGGTTTAAAGAGTATCTAAATATTAAGTTTTAACCTAATTGAGGCCCGGCAGCAACCAATGCTTTACCCTCTTCGTTATCTGTGTATTTCTCGAAGTTTTTGATGAAGCGGGCAGCTAAGTCTTTTGCCTTTTCATCCCACTCAGTAGGATTAGCGTAAGTGTTTTTCGGGTCAAGTATACCAGGGTCGACACCTGGAAGGGCAGTAGGCACTTCAAGGTTGAAGATTGGTATAATCTTAGTCTCAGCTTTTTCGATTGAACCATCAAGGATTGCATCGATAATACCACGGGTATCTTTTATTGAGATACGTTTCCCTGTCCCGTTCCAGCCGGTGTTTACCAGGTAAGCCTCAGCATTATGTGCTTCCATCTTTTTTACCAGCTCTTCACCGTATTTAGTTGGGTGTAATGAAAGGAAAGCAGCTCCGAAACAAGCAGAGAAAGTAGGCTGGGGAGTTGTAATACCACGCTCGGTACCTGCTAGTTTTGCAGTAAACCCTGAAAGGAAGTGGTATTTGGTTTGCTCGGCAGTCAACTTCGAAACCGGAGGCAATACGCCAAATGCATCGGCAGTAAGGAAGATAACCTTTGTTGCGTGCCCTGCTTTTGAAACAGGTTTCACAATGTTCTCAATATGGTAAATCGGGTAAGAAACACGTGTGTTCTGAGTTACCGAACCATCATTAAAATCGATTTTGCCATTTTCATCAACCGTTACGTTCTCTAACAACGCATCCCGCTTGATCGCATTATAAATATCCGGTTCGGCCTCTTTGTCCAGGTTAATAGTTTTTGCATAGCACCCACCTTCAAAGTTAAAGATACCATCGTCATCCCAACCATGCTCGTCATCGCCGATTAACTGGCGTTTTGGGTCTGTAGAAAGGGTTGTTTTCCCAGTGCCGGAAAGGCCGAAGAAAATTGCAACGTCTCCTTTTTCCCCTACGTTGGCCGAACAGTGCATTGAGGCCATTCCTCTCAGTGGCAGGTAGTAGTTCATCATTGCAAACATACCTTTTTTCATTTCGCCACCGTACCAGGTGCCACCAATAACCTGCATTTTCTCTGTCAGATTGAAGGCTGTATATACTTCAGAGTTTAACCCGTGCTCCTGCCATTTTTCATTAACTGTTTTCGATGCATTTAATGATATAAAATCAGGTTCGCCATAGTCAGCCAGTTCTTCTTCAGTTGGGCGGATGAACATGTTTTTTACAAAGTGTGCCTGCCATGCAACTTCCATGATAAAACGGACTTTTAACCGTGAATCGGGGTTCGCTCCACAAAAGGTGTCCACCACAAACAACCTTTTCCCTGAAAGCTGTTTAATAGTTGTTTCTTTCAGGTCATTCCATATTTCAGTTGAAATCGGCTTATTGTCATTTGGGGATCCTGGCGAATTCCACCATATTGTATCCCTGGTGGTATCATCCATTACAATGTATTTGTCCTTAGGGGAACGGCCTGTAAAAATACCAGTCATTACGTTAACTGCACCCAGTTCTGTTAACTGGCCTTTTTCAAAGCCCTGAAGGCCTTTCTTCATTTCCTCTTCAAAGAGTTGTTGATAAGATGGGTTGTGTAGGATTTCTTGTACGTTGGTAATGCCGTACTTCGATAAATCAATATTTTTCATAACTACCTAAAAATTAATATATTAATATAATAAGATCAAATCTAACCGGAAAACAAAAATAGTTCTTTTTTCCAATCTCATATTTCAAATACCAGCTTTTAGCACTTAATTAAGTGCGAATATATATTTGCTTAACAATAGCGTTAAAATTATGGCTGGTATCAAAATAGATTGGTGCGCTGTGGAAAAGAAAGGATATGAATAAAACCTTAATTCAAAATACCCTTATAGGCGGGGCCTTTCAAAAAAAACAAAATTCAGACAGCCTCTAAGACCTTGGGTGGAATTGGTGTATGGTAGATTTTAAATAATTCCGGTCAAGATGGGTATAAATCTCAGTTGTCAAGATTGACTCATGCCCGAGCATTTCCTGAACGGCCCGCAGGTCTGCACCTCCATTTATGAGGTGGGTAGCAAAGGAGTGCCTGAAAGTATGCGGGCTGATCTTCTTTTTGATACCTACCTTATCAGCAAGGTTCTTGATAATAGTGAAAATCATTACCCGGCTAAGCTTTTTGCCTCTCCTGTTCAGGAATAAGATATTCTCACTTTCTTTGCTGATTTTTAACAATTTCCGGTTTTCATCCAGGTATTTATTGATCTCAAATATGCCGTTCTTACTAATTGGGACGAGCCTTTCTTTTTCAGCTTTACCTTTAATTTTGACAAAACCCTGTTCGAAAAACAGGTTAGTAATTTTCAGGTTTACTAATTCTGAAACCCTCAACCCACAACTATATAAGGTTTCCAGCATAGCCCTGTTCCGCTGCCCTTCAGGCTTGGTTAAATCTATTGCATCTATCAGGGAGTCAATCTCTTCCATTGTTAATACTTCGGGCAATTTCCTCCCCACTTTCGGTGATTCGAGTAATGATGTAGGGTCGCTGTTTATTTTACCTTCAATCAGCAGATACTTAAAAAATGATTTTATGCCGGATATAGTGCGTGCCTGAGTCCTTGGGCTGACTCCTTTATTGTTTAATTCCTCGATAAAACTTTTTAAATGGTGCAACTTAACTTTCTCGGGGCTCATTTTTTTGAAGTTCTTTTCTAGAAAATTGGAAAGCTTTGTAATGTCATTAATGTAAGCCGCGACTGAATTTTGCGATAAAGATTTCTCTAAACGCAAATAATTTTCATAGCCTTTTTGGCTGTCTTTCCATTTCATAACTTCTAATTTTATCTTTGTTAAGTAAACAAATTTAAATGCAATAAGTTTAAATAATCATATCAAAATTATATATTACCTTTAATATCCGGAATCTAAGCTAAGTTATAACATAATTTTTTTCTACGCAATAATATACAGAAAGTTTTAAAAACGATTTTATTTTTAAAGATATGAAAATTTTGATAATTAACGGGCCTAACCTAAACCTGTTGGGAGTCCGCGAGAAAGGCATCTATGGGGAAAGGGGTTTTGAAGATTTCTTCCAGGGATTGGAAAAAGAGTTCCCTGAGATAGATTTAACATATTTCCAGTCGAATATTGAAGGTGAGATTATTGATAAATTACACGAAACCGGGTTTTCGTACGATGGGATTATAATGAATGCAGGGGCCTATACACATACGTCCGTGGCGATACGTGATGCCATCTCAGCAATTAGCACGCCTGTTGTCGAGGTGCATATATCCAATACTCTTTCCAGGGAGGATTTCAGGCATAAGTCAATAATTGGGCCGGTTTGCAAAGGTTGTATTATGGGATTTGGGTTGAATTCGTATAAATTGGGGGTCGAGGCAATTATAAATGGGTAAACTGCGGTTTCCTTGATTGTGTATTCAATGAAGTTGTTTAAAGTTAAAGGGGATTTTCGAGAGTGGCATATTGATTTTCAGTGGCAAAGCTCGATTTTTCTTGCATAGCCAAAGCTATGGAAGGAAAATTAGCTGAAGCCCAATGGAATCAAGATGTTACTCGCAGGTTTTCAATTTGACTTTAAACAACTTCAATAAAAAAAGACTCCCGGAAAGGGAGTCTTCATTATAAATACGGACTGGTTAAACCCATTTGGCATTATTCAGGTATTTGAAACTCATTTCCACACTCTCAAATGGGTCAAGGTCTTTGAAACGGTCTTGTTCAACAAAGAAAAATTTCATCCCTACTTTATCTTTAATAGCAAAAATACTTTTGAAATCAATCCGCCCTGTCCCAACGGGGGCAAAGAACATATCTTCGGTTTTTGCCATGTCTTTCACATGCCAAAGTTCAAACCTGCCAGGGTATTTACTCATATAATCAACCGGGTTGTAGCCACCCCGGGTAATCCAGTAAAGGTCTGCTTCAAATGTAACTAATTCAGGGTCTGTTTCGCTGATAAGGACATCCATCCCAATTTGCCCATCCATATCTTTAAACTCAAAAGCGTGGTTATGATACCCAAACCGGATACCATATTTATTGCCTATTTCGCCCAATTTGTTTAATTTCTCAGCTGTAGCCTTGTATCCATCAATATTTTGGCGCCTGGACTCAGCAAGGTGTGGGTAAACTACAAACTTGCAACCTGCTTCGGTTGCATCTGTAAAAACCTTTTCAGCCATATCTGGTTCAAGGACTGTATGGCTGCTATTTAGGGTTATGCCCAGCCCTTTAAGTTTATCAGCAAAAACTTTGGGTTTTTCTCCATAGAAAGTACCATCGGTAGCACTGTAACCAGCTGCCTCTACTGAATTATAGCCTATTTCTGCCAGTTTGTTCAATGTGCCGTCAAGGTCTTGTTTTATTTTGTCGCGTACGGTGTAAAGTTGCAACCCGATTGTTTTTTCTTTGCTGCAAGATAACATCGGGAATACTATTGTGCCTGCTGTAAAAGCGGCTGTGGTTTTTAGGAAATCTCGTCGGTTGGCCATGTTATTAAGATTTAAGGAATAGGTTATAAAATAATTTTTTCGTTTTCGGCATCCCAGAATACCTGTTTTTTATGTTTATACGCTAAAGTGCCCATGTGTGCGGTCATAGCCTCTTCAAACCCCTGGTCGATATTGCAACTTGGGGTTTCTCCGGTCCTGATACTATTGATCCATTCTTTGAGGTGTAGGTGTGTTGTGTCAACCCTTTTCCCGCCACGGTAGGTATACAGCAGTCCACGCCCGGCAAAATACCTCTCTGTTGCCGAGGTTGTTGCATCTACGTTCTTTCTGCCTGGTATGTATGAATAAATTGGTAAATTAGTATCAATAATCCCACTTTTAATTTTGTCGGCATATTTTGTCGAACGCGGGTCCGGGTAGATTGTAATAGAGCTTCCGAGTTCCATATATGCATCGTGGCCCATAACTCTTTTCCCCCGCGACATCTGGCTGGAGAGTGTTGCCGAATACATTAATGATAGATTTTTTTCCGGGAATTCGAAAGCTGTGGTCAGTACATCGGGGACAGTCCTGCCGTCTTTAAAATAGTAGATGCCGCCGGAAGATGTTGCTGAGTTTGGAATCCCCACATCCATAATCTGGTTGATAGCATCATATTCATGTGTCAGCAGGTCGCCCGACAGGCCTGTGCCGTAATCCCACCAGCAACGCCAGCGGAAGAACCGCTTTAGGTCGAAGTCGTGCCATGGAGCCTGCCCTATAAACTGGTCCCAGTCAATTGTCCTAGGGTTTGCATTCGGTTGTATAGGGTAAACCCATGCGCCATTTGGGTCGTTCCTGTTGGTGGTAACCTCAATCAGGCTAATTGGGCCCAGTACACCTTTTTCTATAGCCTCCTTTGCTTTAATATATGAAGCGGTCTGCCTACCCTGGTGCCCTAATTGGAAGATAACATTGTTTTCTTTTACTGCTTTGCGTACCTCATAAGTTTCTTTAACTGTCCATGTCATCGGTTTTTCGCAGTAAATATGTTTTCCTGCCTTAGCAGCCTCCTTGGTCATTGGCCCGTGCCAATGGTCGGGGGTAGCAATTACCACTGCATCGACATCGGGGGCAGCAATTAAGTCTTTATGGTTTAAATAACGTTTTGGCTGGTTGCCCATTTTGCCGCCTGTGCCTTCCCTGTTGATATTGGCTCCCATTTCCTGGGCCATTTTCCCGTAGGTGTCGAATATATCGCAAACAGCTGTGATTTTTACGTTAAGGTCGTCCTGTTCGAGGAAGTCCTGGTAACGTTTATCGTGAATATTCTCCTTAGCTCCTTTAATCCACTCGTCAATCATTGAAGGATGGGCAAAACCCAGCCCTTTTGCTAAATGTTTACCCCTTATTCCATAACCGATGATTCCTACCCTGATTTGTTTGCCAGGTGCAGTTTTCCGCTCAGCAGGAGCTCCTTCACTCGACATCCCCAGTTCATTGGCTATATTACTGCTTAAATAGTGGTCGTATTTTTTCTTTTTATAAACTCCATAAGCCATTGCCCCTAATACAGGCACTGTACCTAGGCTTTTTAATAAATCCCGCCTGTTCATCCCCTTTTTATTATTTCCTTCCGGGGTTGTATTTTTTTTCTGCTCTTCCATCAAATATTTTTTTTGTATTCAATTACTTTTTAGATAAAAACCTGTCAAGCCCGATGTATTTCCCTGTAGGGAAAAGTGCCAGGACGCCCATTGCACAAAATTCAATAAATACTTTATCAATGAAAAGGTAACTCCCCTCTGTAGGCATTGCATAACTCAACCCGATAAAAGGGGGGTGTGAAAAATAATAGAATGCCAGGAGTACCATTCCTGCATAGGCTGCCACGCGTGTAAAAGCGCCTAATATCAGGGCCAGCCCAATTAATGTCAATCCCCATTCATTCATAAAGTTAGAGATCTCCAGTAATTTTGGGTTTGCCGCTAAAGTGTGGTAGAAAGACGAAAGAAACCCTTTTGAGTCGAGCAGGTAACCAATTGAAGACCAGTTAGGGTTTAAAAGTTTTGAAACCCCTTCGTAGAGAAAATGCCAACCGATTGCAACTCTGAGGATTAACAACCATATAAACTGGCATTTCGAAGTAGTGCATTGTGTATTTGCCATTACTTGTTAGTTTAGTATTAGTTCCGTAAAAAAAAACAGGAGCAGTTTAGCTGCAACCTTAAAAACTCCGCAAATTATTAAAAGCCTCCGGTAAAAAGAAATTAAACAGGGGCAATTAACATTTTTTAATAGTAAAAGCCCAGATAAAAATCACTTTACCAGTAGTTTTTAGAAGTTTCCTATACAAACCCTGCAATATTTGCACCTTGATTTGTCACATAAGGAAACTCAGTAAAATACCGGCACCTACTGCCGACCCGATCACACCGGCTATGTTTGGTGCCATGGCGTGCATTAAAAGGTGGTTTGTCGGGTCTTCTTTTAAGCCCATTATTTGTACCACCCTTGCACTATCGGGGACTGCTGAAACGCCGCTTGCCCCAATCATCGGATTAATTTTATTCCCTTTTTTCAAGAAGATATTCATCAGTTTTGCCCCAAGCACGCCACCGGCTGTTGCAATAATGAATGACCCTGCGCCTAATCCGAATATTTTTATGGATGACATGGTCAGGAAAACATCGGCCTGTGTCGAAGCTCCGACTGTCAATCCCAAAAGTATAGTGATTATATCGATTAATGCGTTTGATGCGACATTGGCAAGCCTGTTGGTTACACCCGATTCTTTTAAAATATTCCCAAAAAAGAGCATCCCCAGTAATGGGAGTGACGTTGGGGCAATATAGGCCGTCAACAAAAGCCCGGCCAGCGGGAATATTATTTTTTCTGTTTTGGAAACTGCCCGTGGGGGCTTCATTTTTATTTTGCGTTCTTTACTGCTGGTCAACAATTTGATTACCGGGGGCTGGATAACAGGGACCAGGGCCATATAGGAATATGCTGCAATGGCAATGGGGCCAATCAGGTTTTTCACTGTTTCGCCGTTAGCCATGATATTTATGCCGTTAGCCAGTTTCGATGACAGGAAGATTGCCGTTGGCCCGTCAGCACCGCCGATAATCCCGATAGCACCTGCTTCGGGTGGGGCAAACCCCAACCAAAGTGCGCCAAGGAATGTGAGGAAAATCCCGATTTGTGCAGTTGCCCCGAGCAGCATCAGTTTCGGATTGGAGATTAACGATGAAAAGTCGGTCATTGCCCCAATCCCGAGGAAAATCAAAGGCGGGTACCAGCCCTGGACAACGCCTTTGTATAAATAGTTCATTACAGACCCCGGTTCGTAAACACCAAGTTGCAGGTTGAAGTCGACTGCCTGGAACATTGGCACATTCCCGATAAGGATACCTATTCCAATGGGGATCAGCAGCAATGGTTCGAAGTCGTACTTTATAGCCAGGAAAATGAAAAACAGGCCTACGAACATCATCACCAGATGCCCCCAGGTAACATTGGCGAAACCTGAGAACTCCCAGAAATTGATTAATCCTGAAACTGCGCCCGGATAGTTTTTATATACAAATCCGTCTCCCGTGAGTTTGTTACCCTCCATCTGAAGCCGCCTTTCAGGTAGCCGGATAACCTCGCTGGTTGTAGCATAACCTGAATTGGCATTGTTTGGGTTGGTATTCTTCCACAAGTGGGTTGCATTTTTCGGATTGAACTTCAGTAAAATTAATCCGTCCTGAATAGACCATTTCCCGGGATAACGCTGTTTGGCTGAGTCTAAGATAAATGAATGGTCAGGTTCAAAACTGAAGGTCTTAAATCGTTTGGTTGTCTTTATTTCTTTATCTTTCCCGGCATTGCCAGGATTAAAAATGGGTTTGGGTATATACCCTCCGTGCCTGTTAATCCATTTCCCGCTTGTTAGTTTTTGAACAATGTTTTCAGAATTGTTCCCTGCATAGGTAGTTTGTAAAAACAGCAGAGAAAAAATAAATAGTTGAAAAATTTTTTTCATGATAAAAAAGCCCGGTTTGTTAGCCAATTTCGATTAAAACATCATCCTGCATCACTGTATCGCCCACATTGACCTTTATAGCTGTAATCACTCCGCTTTTTTCGGTCTGTACCTGGTTTTCCATTTTCATGGCTTCCATTACTAGCAAATTCTGCCCTTCGGTTACTTTGTCGCCAACTTTATTATTTATTTTAATAATAGTCCCCGGAAGAGGTGATTTTACTTTATAGCCGCCTGAAGGTGTTTTTCTCTGAATCTGGCCTTCGCCCGGCATTTGTTCAACCGGTTTACGAATTAATTTGGGTGTTTTTGAAGTCCTTACTTCCTGCCCGATTTCAACATTGTACTTTGTGCCGTTAACCTCTACCGATGCATTCCTGTCTTCAATATCCTTAATATGCACTTCGTAAAGGTTTCCGCTGATTGTGAATTTATATTTTTTCATTGTCGTTATTTTTAACTGGTTGATTATTTTACCGCCTTGGCCAGTTTTGGGTTACTTCATAAATTTTAGAACTCCATGGAGAATAAGCTTTGCGTATCTTTTTAATGGTGACAATGTCGCTTTCTTCATCGTGTAGCTCATTGAAGTATAGGTGCAATGCAAGGCCGATGGCAGCCGTTACATTCCCCTCAATATTGTAATCGTCCTCATAGCCGGCATAAGATGCACCTTTTGTTTTCTTGCCCAGGCTGACCTTTTTAAATTTAATATTTAATAGTTTTGGCAGCTTTTGGAAGACAATAACCAATAGGGTCAGGGCAACTATAACGATCGAAAAACCAACGACAGACACTGTTAAACCAAATTCCAGGGTGTTGGACAGTAAAACGAATAGTATTGTATTCATAAGGCTGTTTTTATAATGGAATGTTGGAATGTTTCTTCGGCGGATTAATCAGCTTTTTAGTCACAAGGCTCTGCAGCCCCCTGATAATCCGGAAGCGTGTGTTCATCGGCTCAATTATATCGTCAATATAACCGTATGAGGCTGCCTGGTATGGATTGGCAAATTTTTCTTTGTATTGGTCTTCATGGTCGGCTATGAATTTTGCCCTTTCTTCGGCATCGTCAATCTCCCGTATTTTTTTCCCTTCAAGTACTTCCACTGCACCTGTAGCACCCATTACAGCGATCTCGGCTGTTGGCCAGGCATAATTCAGGTCGCCCCGGAGCTGTTTGCACGACATCACATCGTGTGCCCCTCCATAGGATTTCCTTAAGGTGATGGTGATTTTTGGGACAGTAGCTTCTCCGTAGGCAAACATCAGTTTCGCCCCATGGGTAATTATACCGCCGTACTCCTGCTTACTTCCGGGCAGGAATCCCGGGACATCGACCAGTGTAACCACCGGTATATTAAAACTATCGCAGAAACGTACAAAACGTGCTGCTTTCCGTGAAGATTCGATATCTAATACTCCTGCAAGGTAGTTGGGCTGGTTGGCCACAATACCTACAGGCTGCCCGTTGAATTTTGCAAACCCAACCACAATATTTTTAGCGTAATTCCTGTGTATCTCCATGAATTCACCGTAATCCACAATCAGGTGGATAACATCTTTTATATCGTAAGGTTGATTAGGGCTTTCAGGGATGATTTCATTCAGGAACTCCTCTTTCCGTTCTATCGGGTCGGTACAATCTGTTATAATCGGGTCTTCCAGGTTGTTTTGTGGAAGGTAGCATAGCAATTTACGCAAAAGCATCAGCCCCTCTTTTTCATTTTCGACCAGGAAGTGGGCTACCCCCGATTTAGAGGCGTGGACTTTACCACCCCCCAGGTCTTCGATTGAGATATCTTCCCCGGTAACGGTTTTTACAACTTTCGGGCCGGTAACAAACATATAGGAATTTTGCTCGTTCATCATTATGAAGTCGGTGAGGGCAGGGGAGTAGACCGCTCCGCCGGCACACGGCCCGAAAATAGCTGATATTTGCGGGATAACCCCCGATGCTAAAATGTTGCGCTCAAAAATTTCGGCATACCCTGCCAACGATGTGACTCCTTCCTGAATACGTGCTCCCCCAGAGTCGTTGATCCCGATTATCGGGGCACCTGCTTTCATTGCCATATCCATGATCTTACAAATCTTTATGGCAAATGTTTCTGAGAGCGACCCCCCGAAGATGGTAAAATCCTGTGCAAAAACATATACAACGCGCCCATCGATTGTACCATGGCCGGTTACCACTCCATCGCCAAGGTACTTACTCTTTTCGAGCTCGAAGTTTGTACAGCGGTGTGTGACAAACATATCAAATTCTTCGAAGCTGCCTTCGTCAAGCAGCATATCTATCCTCTCGCGTGCTGTGAATTTCCCTTTTTTGTGCTGTGCCTCAATTCGTTTCAGCCCGCCTCCTAATTTTGCTTCGGCCCGCAGGTCTATTAACTTTTTTATTTTATCCTGATTATTCATTTCCCGGCATTTATAAAAAGTTGGTTATTCTTCTCCACATATTTCTGTTAATGCACCAAATGTTGATTTTGGGTGCAGGAAGCCAATATTCAGCCCTTCTGCCCCTTTCCTTGATGTTTTGTCAATTAGCTGTACCCCTTTCCCTCCGGTTTCGGCTAGTGCCTTATTTACATTATCAACAGCAAATGCAAGGTGGTGTATCCCCGGGCCTTTCTTAGCAATAAATTTCCCGATAGGCCCTTCTGGGTCCATTGATTCCAGTAATTCAATCTTGGTATTTCCAACTTTAAAAAAAGCGGTTTTTACTTTTTGGTCGGCAACTTCCTCAACTGCATAGCATTTAAGCCCAAATACATCTTCGTAAAATGGAATTGCTTCCTCAAGGCTTTTTACTGCTATCCCAATGTGTTCAATATGTGAAATGTTCATTATGATTTAGTGTTTTTGAAAGTTATAAATTTAATATGTTATTCTTCGTCCCATACAAAATGGAAGTGTGGGCCAAACCTGTCGAAAGCGGCTTTGTCCAGTTCTTCCTGATGGTCGGGGTGTGCAATCGAGATAATCAGTTTTGCCCTGTCCTGTAATGTCCTTCCATAGAGGTTTACCGCACCGTATTCGGTAACCAGCCAGTGTATATTTGCACGGGTACTGACAACCCCTGCCCCGGGAGTTAATATTGGTGAGATTTTACTTACTCCTTTTTTTGTTACAGAAGGGATTGCAATAATTGGTTTGCCTCCTTTACTTAATGATGCCCCGCGTAAAAAGTCAATCTGCCCGCCAACTCCGGAATAGAATTTTATCCCGATGGAATCGGCACAAACCTGCCCTGTTATATCAATCTCTAATGCCGAGTTAATAGCTGTTACTTTTGGGTTTTGTGCAATTATATTCACCCGGTTGGTATATTTCACATCCTGCATGGCAACTCCGGGGTTGTCATGCACAAAATCATACAGTTCC
This sequence comes from Chlorobiota bacterium, assembly GCA_013152355.1. Lineage (GTDB taxonomy): Bacteria > Bacteroidota > Bacteroidia > Bacteroidales > Prolixibacteraceae > JABMQB01. The sequence goes on along the minus strand of JAADGO010000016.1, from coordinate 10,020 downwards.
TTTGACCCCATTAAGAATGTAGCCACCATTTTCCCATTATCGACAGCTTTGTTTTTACCATTTACAATACCCTTGTCGAAAAGTGGCAAAATACCATCGGCAAACATCTCGGAATGGACACCAAGGTCTTTGTGGTTATTAAGCATTGACAAAACAGCATTCGGGATAGAACCTATTCCCATTTGCAATGTTGCCCCGTCTTCCACCAGTTCGGCAACATATTTGCCAATCCTACGGTCGCTTTCAGTTATTTCACTGGGCACTGCAGTAATCAGCGGGCTGTTGTCTTCAACGAATATATCAATATCATTGATAGTGATCATTGCATCGCCAAATGCCCTGGGCACGTTAGGGTTGATAATGGCAATTACCGTATCGGCCATTTCAACAGCGGCTAATGTTGCATCAACCGATGTGCCTAAAGATACATAACCGAACTTGTCGGGTGGCGAAACCTGGATCATTGCCACATTTACATTTAAATACCCTTCGCGGATTAACCGTTGTGTTTCGTGCAGGAATACCGGGATATAATCGGCATACCCGGCCTGGGTCTGTTTCCTGACATTGTGGCCTACAAAGAATGATTCTAACTGGAATATACCTTCAAATTCCGGGCCGGCATAAGGTGCAGGCCCTTCGGTATGTATATGCTGGATTCGTACATTGCGGAACTCTTTGTTACGCCCTCTTTCACACATTGCATTAATCAACAGGTGCGGTGTTTCTGCTACACTATGCAAATGTACCCTGTCGTTTGATTTTATGACTTTGACAGCCTCTTCTGCAGAAATAATTTTAATTGACTTCATAAAACTACTGGAAAAACCGGTTATTTTTTCGGCGGCAAATATATGAATTTAAAACTCACCTCTGACTTTCGAACAATATTAATGCTTGTTCGAAACTGTTTGTAAATTATTTGTTAATTATTAAAAAAAGGAGGGGGATGTCTTAAATTACAGGTAGTAGGTTTTGGCTTGATATGATGGAGTTGTTTAAAGTTAAAAATGTTTCTCGTAGATCCTCAGTTTAACTTTAAACAACTCCATAATTTGTAGTGGCAGGAAATGTCGGATCAGATAGAAAAGTTGGGGGAAAAGAATTTTCTCAAAAAGACAAGCACTCAGTAAAAAAAACAAGTCTCGGGACTTCCTGATTTTACATTTCTGATTCCTTATTTCTGATTTCTTTTTTATTTCTCAAAGAAATCTAAAATATCCAATAAGGGGCAGGTACCAATTTTTAAACAGTCTCTTAGAAGCTATTTGCCGGATTTGTGCCCACCACGTTGCTTAGCCATTGTTTCCAGGCGTTTCTGGAAGTTCGACCTTTTTACCGGCTTTTTCTTGTTGACAAGGATTTGTGCCCTGATTTTATCGTCATCAACAAAGTGGCGGATAATATAAGTTTGCCCGATTGTAATTACGTTTGCCAGGAAATAGTAATAACTCAGCCCTGATGAGTAATTATTTAGTAAAAACAGGAAGAAAATAGGCATCATATACATCATGACTTTCATACCCGGCATCCCTTGGCTGGCAGTAGTTTGCGAGTTTAGGCGTGTTGAGATGATGGTTGTAGCAGTCATTAATAAGCAAAAACCGCTCACATGGTCGCCATAAAACGGGATTGTAAATGGCAAACTCAAAATAGAATCATACGTTGAAAGGTCGGTTGCCCATAAAAATCCCTGCTGCCGGAGTTCGATTGATGTAGGGAAGAAAAAGAACATGGCAATGAGGAACGGGAATTGGAATAGCATAGGCAAACAGCCTCCCATCGGGTTGACTCCCGCTTTTTTGTATAAAGCCATTGTTGCCTGCTGTTTTTCCATTGCTTTATCTTTTCCGTATTTTTTTGTTATCTCATCTATTTCAGGCTTTAATGCTTTCATTTTTGCCTGTGAGATATACGACTTGTAAGTAAATGGGAAAACCAGTGTTTTTATAAATATGGTGAGGAGCAGGATAATAATCCCAAAGTTACTTATATAGTCTCTAAGGAAATTAAATACCGGTATAATAAGGTATTTATTTACCGGCCGTACAATGGCATACCCCAGGTATACGAGGCTTTCCAACCCAATCTTATATTGTTCAAGTGTTTGGTAATGATTTGGGCCAAAATAGAATTTCATCCCAAAATTGTCTTTCCCTTTGCCATCATAAGGTATTGAAATATCGGCAGTAAAGTTGGCAAGGTATTTCGGGTCGTCCTTGAACATATCTGACCTAACCTCGGCAATGGGGAAATAATCATCTGCAATAATTGTTGAATTGAAGAATAACTGTTTGAATGCAATCCATTTGGTGCGTGTACTCAAATCCTCCTTGTCTGATTTCCCCTGGCTCAGGTCTTCAACATCCCCTTCATAAAATTTAAAATGTATGTTGGTATACCTGTCTTCCCCGAATTGTGAGATTGCTTCCTGCCTTGGTACATCATACGCCCACACAAAATTAAGGTACGGCATATTTGATGGGATAAGGTTATTCATCCCCACAACTCTTATGTCGAATCCAACCATATAAGAGTTGTAATTTACGGTATAGATGTATTCAATAAATTTATCAGGCGCCACCTGCAGCTTAAACGAGACCGTCTTCGATTCTCCGGGGTTTTCTTTATTGACTTTTTCCTTCCCCTCATCGCCTTTCTTTACGTTTGGCCCTGATACCAGTATATCCTTCGCACTAAACTCGGGCGTAAAATAAAGGTGGTCGGTTTGGATACTCCTGTTTTGTGCGAAGAAATTTAATCCGAATTTTGTTTTTTCCCCATCAAAAAGAATTAACGGCAATGAATCATGTGTCTGGTAATTTTTTAGTTCGACAGAATAAATCCGCCCTCCTTTATTGGTGAATTTTATTTTTATCAGGTTATTTTCAACGGTATAAAATTCCTCTTCTCCTAATGATGCTTTCCCGAAAACACCGAATTGGTTTTTCAACTCTTTAATAATTGCTTCTTTGGCAGCAGCAGTATCGGCAGGCAGGGCCTTTGCCTCATTCGTCTTAGCTGCTTTTAGCTCAAGTTCCTGTTGCAGCTGTTTTTTCAGCTCAACCTGTGCGATGGAATCTTGCCTGTGCTTTGCAGCTTCAATTTCTTCTTTGGAAGGTTGGTTCATTATTGAGAATACAACCAGAATCCCAAAAATCAAGAGAATCCCTACGATTGAATTTTTATCCATGATTTGTTTATTGCTCTAATGAATTTTTAATAAAATCTACAAAAATGGGATGCGGGTTTAGGACGGTACTTCTGTATTCCGGGTGGAATTGTACACCAACAAACCACTTATGCCCGGGTATTTCCATTATTTCTACCAAGTCGGTATCAGGATTTATCCCAACGGCTTTCATCCCGGCATCTTCATATTGTTTAAGGTATGCGTTATTAAATTCGTAGCGGTGCCTGTGCCGTTCCTTTACTGATAATTTATTGTATGCGTTAAACACGTTTGACTCTTTTGATATGATACTGCATTCATAAGCCCCCAGCCGCATTGTCCCGCCAAAGTTTGTTATTCCTTTTTGTTGTTCCATTAAGTCGATAACAGGGTGTTGGGTTTTGGGGTTCATTTCTGTTGAATCGGCATCCTCTAAATTTAGTACGTTCCTTGCAAATTCAATAACAGCTACCTGCATTCCCAGGCAAATGCCAAGGTAAGGGACATTATTTTCCCTGGCGTATCTGGCTGCAAGTATCTTCCCATCCATTCCACGGTGCCCAAAGCCCGGGGCAACAATAATCCCGTTAAGGCCTTTAAGTACCTCATCGGCATTGCCTGCCTTGATTTTTTCAGAATGGATCCACCTTATCTTAACCTTGCACAGGTTCATTGCCCCTGCATGTACCAATGATTCGGCAATTGACTTATAGGCATCGTGCAATTCCACATATTTGCCTACCAGTCCGATTTCTGCTTCCGAGGTGGGGTTTTTAAGCTTTACCAAAAAGTTGTTCCAGGCAGTCAGTTCCGGCTTGTCTTTGATTGGCAGCCCAAGTTTCTTCAACACCGTATCGTCCAGGTTTTCTTCTTGCATTTTTAATGGCACATCGTAAATAGTGGATACATTGATTGACTGGATTACCGCATTTATGTGGACATTACAGAAAAGAGCCACTTTTTTACGTATATTAAGGTCAATTTCATGTTCGGTGCGTAAAACCAGTACATCGGGTTGTACCCCGGTTTCCAGCAATGCTTTTACCGAATGCTGGGTTGGTTTGGTTTTAAGTTCGCCGGTTGCGGCCAGAAAAGGTACCAGCGTAAGGTGGATTACCAGTACTTTGTTACCCAATTCCCATTTCATCTGCCTTACCGATTCGATGTATGGCAACGATTCTATATCGCCTACCGTACCGCCAATCTCCGTAATTACAATATCGTATTTACCCTTGGAACCGAGGAATTTAATTTGCCTTTTTATTTCATCGGTAATATGAGGGATTATCTGGACCGTTTTACCCAAATAGTCGCCCCTCCGTTCTTTATTAATCACCGATTGGTATATCCTGCCTGTGGTAACATTATTTGCCTGCGAGGTCGGTGCATTTAAAAAACGCTCATAATGCCCAAGGTCCAGATCTGTTTCTGCCCCGTCTTCGGTTACAAAACATTCACCATGTTCATACGGGTTTAATGTTCCCGGGTCGATATTAATATAGGGGTCTAATTTCTGGATCGTAACAGAATACCCCCTGGCCTGCAATAATTTAGCCAATGAGGAAGCTAGAATTCCTTTCCCTAACGAAGAAGTAACGCCTCCTGTAACGAATATGTATCTTGTTCCTGGCAAGTTGTAGTTTTTTTTGTTATAAAAGAAGTTGCAAAACTAATCAATAAAATTTTATGAGCCGGAAAATCGTCCTAAAAAGTTGAATTGATAAATACTAATTAACAAGCCGTTCTTTGCCTGTTATTCATCTGCCTGGTCGTATTCATCGATAATCCGTATTTTATCTTTAAGCAGCTCTATTTTTTCTTTTGACTCTTTTATTTTTTGATTCACATCAGCAATTAATAATTCGGCATTTTTCGATTGAGTAAAGAACCCTATATTATTCTCCAGCAGAACCACATCATTTTCAAGCTGTTTCAACTTTGACATATATTTATCACGTTCAAACCTCATTTTATTCTGCCCTCTTGAAGATTCCGAAAAATTAGATACCTTATTCCTGAACTTCAAAATATTCCGCTTTGAATAATCCAGTTCAAGTCCGTCAAAATGTTTATTGATAGCTTCTCTGAATTTATTTAGGATACTTTCTTTATGCCGGAATGGGACATGCCCTATTTCTGTCCAGCGCCTTTGGAAATCTTTCAGTATCTCCATATCTTTTTCAATATCCCCGGTTGGCTTAAAGCCGTCCACCTCTTCAACCAGTTGCTCTTTCTGCTTCATGTTCTCCGATTGCACTTCGTCAATTGATGAGAAATGCTCCGATTTTTTATCAAAAAAGTAATCGCAGGCAGCCCTGAACCTTTTCCAAACCGCCTCAGAATGTTTGCGCGGTACAGCCCCTATTTTCTTCCATTCTTTTTGTATGTTGACAAAGTCCCAGGTTGTTTTTTTCCAATCAGTACTTTCTTTCAGGCTCTCGGCCTGTATACACAGGTCGATTTTCATTTGGAGGTTATTCTGCTGAAGTTCTTTATTTTTTGCAAAAAACTCGCGTTTACTGTCAAAGAACTTATCGCAAGCTGTCCTGAAACGTTCGTAAATCCTGGTATTGTCACGTTTGGGTGTGAACCCGATTGTACGCCATATTTTTTGTAGCTCTATCAGTTTTTTTGAATTGTCATCCCATTCCTTGAGGTTTGAATATTCTTTGTTGGCAATTTCTTCAACTTTCTCGCACAGCGCAGTTTTTGCTTCAAGGTTTTTCTTTTGCTCAATTTTCCGGTTTTCAAAAAATTCCTGGTGCTTTTTATTTATTTTTGATGTAGCGGCTTTAAACCGTTCCCAAATCTCATCTTTTTTATCGCGTGGCACAGGCCCGGTTTCCCGCCAGTGTTCATGGTATTTTTGAAGTGTATTGAATGCTTTGATAATTGACGGCTCAACCAAAAGCTCTTCTGCACGTTCGCACAGGTTGATCTTGATTTCCAGGTTCTTGCGAAGGTCAAGGTCGCGTAGTTCCCTGTTTATCTTAATGTAGTCGTAAAAATTCTCAACATGGAAATGGTAGGTCTCCCAAAGGTCTTTCATTTTTGATTGGGGCACAAGGCCTATTTCCCTCCATTTTATCTGTAATTCCCTGAAGTCCTGGAATGTTTTGTTAATAGATTCTTCGTTGTTGATCAGGTTTTTGATCTCTTCTATTATCTGGTATTTCTTTTGGAGGTTTTCCTCCTTAACGGTTTCCTGCTTCTTATTAAACTCGATCCGCATAATGCGGTAACGTTTCAGCAGGTCTTTTATGTCTTGCTCATAAGGGTTATGCCTGGCTTTAAATTCTTCTTCAGCACCTCCTTCTTCCAGGAATTTTTTCTTTTGTTCATCAACTTCCTGTTGGAATAACTTATAAAAGTGCGATTTTATGGCTTCAACCTCATATTTGATGTCCCAGTTTGGTTCTGAATCCAGCAATCCTCTCAGGGCATTGACCAGTTCTACCTGTGAGAACTTCGAATAGTCCGGTTTTTCTTCGGCAGCAGGTTTCTCTTTAGCGGCAGCCTGCCCTTTGTCCTGTTTTACTTTGCCCTCTGTTTTTTCTGTGGTGGCTGTATCCGTATTATCCTCAACCTGTTCAGGAGTGGTCTTTTCCGGTTCTTCTGCCAATTCAGTACCAGGGGTATCCGGTGTCCCGGTTTCAGTTGGTATTTCTTCTTTTACCTGTTCTTCAACAGGCAGGGGTTTATCTTCGGCTGAGCTTTCTGCTTCCTCCGCCTCATTTGTGCCGGAGTCTAATGGTTTCTCCCCCACCTCGTTAGTGACTGTTGCTTTTTGTGCCTCAGGTTCGGCTGAGTCTTCAGGTTTTACCTCTTCCTCAATGGGTACAGGCGTTTCTTCGGCCTGGGTACCCGTTTCTTCAGTAGCTTCTGTTTCTTCAGCAGTAGCTTCTTTAGTTTTTTCTTCGGGTGTCTCCTGTTCCTTTTTAACACCGGCTTCTGCTATATCTTCCTTTTGCTCCTTCTTTCCCGTGGGAGCATCAGCCTTATCCTCTTTTTTTTCTATTACTTTTTCTTTATCAGGTGCTGTTGCTTCTGCTTTTTCTGATTCCTTGCCGGTATTATTTTCCGGCGGGTCAGACGCTTTAGCTTCTCCGGCTTTAGTTTCTTTTACAGTTTCTTCTACAACAACTTCTTCTTTTTCTTTCGTTACTTTTTTCTCAGTATCACCGGCTAGTTCCTGCTGGTCTGGTCCTGTAAGCATCGTACTCTTTAACTCTTCAGAGTTTTTTAGATCTTTCGGTTTCATCGAATAAAACTTTTTAGGTTCACCTGTAATTTACGTAAAATAAACTACTTTCTTCAGCATACGAAAATAGGTATTTACATACTAATACTCAAAGTTTTTGAAACAAAATATATTTACACCGAAGCCATACCGCTGTAGTAATACCCTGGAACTACGTTTTACTCCTTTCTCAATGTTAATGAATAGTGGTGCAAAAGGGAACCGGAGGTTATGCCTGACTTGACACCAGACAGCTTCTTAGAATGGCATGTATGTGAATTTTTTTGAGGCCTGGGTGCCTTCGCTTTTTATCCGTATAAAATAAATTCCCGGATTAATTCCCGGAAAACCTATCCTGAATTGCCTTAACCCTTCTTCTTCCACAGATATGCCAATTTCTTTCCCCAGGATGTCGTATACCGAGATAGCATCTCTTTCAATGATTGCAGAAAGCTTTACTCTCAGGTATGTGGAAACCGGGTTTGGATACAACTGCAAACTTATGGGGGTAAGGTTGGGCGTGGTGTCAATAATTGCATTGCTGACATTGCAGGCAATTAGTTCAAATGCAAGCGATGATGCCTTGCCTGATGTAGCCCTGTCGGAATAACTATACCAGAGCCCGTCTTGATTAAAATAAAAGGTACTATGCCCGCTGTCCCGTAGTGCCTGGTATACTGCGAAGGTATCCTGTGCCTCGACATTCGAGATGTCGAAACCAACAAAAAAGGTATCGCCGGGTTCAACTACATTATCAAACGGGATAAAATTCATGGCATCGGCAACAAAGTCTTTGATGGCTATATCTTTTGAGTAGATCAACGTCTGTGGTTTTTCCCGCCCGTTGTACACTTTTAAAGTGATGAAACTTTGGCTAAGTCCTTGCTTTACCAATTTCCCTATGCCAAAAGAAACTCCGTACAGATTTTCATTCCCGAAGATTGAAAATTTTTCAACAAATTCGGTAATATTTGAAGAGTTGGTGCCGCCCCAATACCCGGAAAATACATCGCCCTGTTCAAAAAGTTTCACCAGTGTGTGTTCATCGCCCTCCTGTAAATTAGTAAATGCATCACAAAACTCCTCATCGGTATAAGGGTTTAAACCATCAATGAACTCGACTGATGAATTATCGGGGTTAAGCCAGTATTTTAACTGTTTTGTTGAATCGGGTAAATGGTCCCATGACAAACCAAGCCGTTCAAAATAATCATCCACCGAATTATTACATGATGCAGTACCTCCAGTTAAGGTGCCTATCAGCCGTGAGTTTTCGTCAAAATACGGGCCTCCTGATGACCCGGCTTCTGTTGTCCCGTATTCCCAGGTTAGTGTTTTCCAAAAACCATTCTTTTTATAGTCGTTGCGGAATGTTGCTTTCACCGGGCTATCGTTGTCAATGGCTATTTTTTTTATGTCTCCTTGTGGGTGGTGTATGCAAACTACCGAATCGGGTATATTGTCAGAGTGGTCCCATCCGGCATAATAGGGCCTGAACCCGGGTGGGGGGATAACCGATAACTCGACCAGGCTAAAATCAAGGCTGTCGAAACTGGCTTTTATCTCACTTCCTGAAATAGAGTTGGTTATATCGCCATCGAGTGGCCCGCAGTATGGGCTTTCGTAATCGAACAGGAATACTGAATTTTGCTCGCCGTCAACGTGCCCGTTAAAGCAATGTTTGGCCGTTAGCACATAAGGGGTTTTGTCTTGCCGGGTATTATTCATTAAAGTACCTGTACATAGTTCTGTCCCACTGACAAAAACCCGGCAAACACTGTTTTTTACGGTTGCCCATTTTTTTGCTATTGCACAATTAATATCAATATTACATGCACCGCCTGTTTTCCCTAAAGGCCTCCTTTCGCGGGCCGAACCCAGGATGCCCACAAAATCATGGTTTACCGATGCGATGCCTAATTCTCCTTTAAACGCAGGTGTGGCAGGCTCTTCGTATTGCACAATAATTTCATCGCCACCAAGTGGGGAGACTGCCAGGCTATTAAACCGTTTGTTATTTTTTTCAGTAAATGCCCCTAATACTGTCGATTGCCCGGGGTCGAACAAAAATAGCCTCGCCCCCGGAGGCAGGTGGAAAGGTTTAAAAATTAAATTGATAGAAAAAGCCCCTTTTGATTTTATCCTCAATTGCCAAACCCGGTAACCATCCTGCGACTCATTCCAAATGCCACTGTTTAATGTATTCAGACCGACCGGGAATGAGTGGGCAAACCTGAAAGGCTTGAGTGCTTTTGACGATTTATTCTCAGCCAACGATGCCTCCCTCAATTGATTATTGTCGATTGCAGGCATTTTTACTATGGGGATTGACTTACTTTTTACCTGCAATACCCGGCGGGGTATGCCGCCCTGCGAGATTTGAGCTTTTATTTGAAGATGAAATCCAAGAAAAAGGATTATAATAGATACCGAATATGCCCTCATGGTTTATTTAATTGTCCCCAAAGTTAAAATTAATTATGAAGTTGTTTAAAGTTAAATTGAAAAACTGCGAGCAATATCTTGATTCCATTGGACTTCAGCTAATTTTCCTTCCATAGCTTTGGCTATGCAAGAAAAACCGAGCTTTGCCACTGAAAATCAATCT
>JAADGO010000191.1 GCA_013152355.1 Chlorobiota bacterium | reverse complement strand
TTTCCAGGAAACACTCAACCTCCCGGGAAGCTCTGCCGATGAAGATGTTGAAATAATGGACGAGAAAGAGCTTTTTGTGACACCTACCGGGCAACTGGCTGATTCTTTTGGGGGCGAAACGGTTTTCAGTATTAATAAAAAAGAAACCAAAAAGTTGATTGAGAAACTGGAAGCCTCAAGGGAAAGTAATGAAAAACATATTCCCCAGGTGGTTCAAAAGGCGAAGGAGCTTTCAGGCTATAAAGTGCCTGAGCAGCATTCAGAGCTGGTTTTTCGGGGAAGGTATCAGCGTGATGGATATTCAGTAGAACTTTATGCACTCCAGGGTGAAGGTGATTATGTTATCCCTGTTTTATTAATGGTGCCTAAAGGTGGTGCGAGCTTCCCTGCGCTTGTTTACCTTGACCCGGAAGGGAAAGATAGTATTGCCGCCCCAAATGGGAAGGCAGAGGAACTGGTAAGGCAAGGTTTCCTGGTTGCTGTACCTGATATGATCGGGATAGGGGAAACAAAATGGGAAAGATACCCCCCGAGGGCACAGGGTTACCCGGCACAGCTTATTGGCAGGAGTATAGTAGGTATCCATGCAGGCGATATAGTGAGGCTCGTTAATATGTTAAAGGAGCGTTATGATGTTGAAAAAGACAGGGTAGGGACGATAGCTTATGGAGAACTTTGCCCGGCACTTTTACATGCAGCGGCATTCAATTCATCGCTCAACAGGGTAGCCCTGGTAAACCCGCCAATCTCCTATCGCGACATTGTAGAAAATAAAATGTATAAGTATAGCTTTTCTTTTTTGTGGGGCGTTGCAGGCGCTTTAACAGCTTATGACCTCCCCGACCTTGCAGCTGCCATAGCCCCCGGGAAGTTATTGATGCTTGATATTGTGGACTATTCAAAGAAACCCGCATCTAAAGGATTAATAGAAAAGGAATACAAAATTACAAAATCTGCATATTCAAAGGATAACGCGCTCAATAACTTTAAGATTACCCGTTCGGATACCGAAACCCTGCCAGAATTGTTGGGGGATTGGCTGTTCCGGTAATTTATTTTGTATAACCATTCATTGTTTAAGTATATTTGCAGAACTTTCAACCGGTAGCGTAATCCAGGGGTGTAAGTCAGGTATTCCGGCAGGTGGCGTTACATATCTAATAAAGGCAGCGTAAAATATGGCTAAAGAAATTGAACGGAAATTTATCGTTGACAAAAATATGTGGCAGCCAACCGGTAAGATAGTCCCCATAAGGCAAGGCTACTTATCAACCGACCCTGAAAGGACTATAAGAGTCAGGATAGCCGGAGAGGATGCCTTCTTAACGATTAAAAGTAAAGGTACAGGCATATCGCGCGATGAATACGAGTATAAAATACCATACAGCGATGCAGGGAATTTATTACAGATGGTTGCATACCCGCCAATTGTAAAAATCCGGTATAAAACTGTTTTTGAAGGGAAATTGTGGGATGTGGATGTTTTCTCGGGAGAAAATGAAGGATTGATACTGGCAGAGGTTGAGTTAAATTCGGAGGACGAAGTAATTACATTGCCCAAATGGATAAAATACGAGGTGACAAACGATGCCAGGTTTTTTAATTCTTATTTAACGGCCCATCCATACAAGCAGTGGGAAGAGAATCTCTGAATCTTTCCCAGGGCAGGGATTTGGCAAAATTTTTGATTGTGCCTATACCATTAAATAATTTATTTCGTTTGAAAGAATAAAACAGCAAATTTATGAGATTTAAGTACTGTTTCCTGATTTTTCTTTTTACTCTATTCCTAAATCCGCTTTTTAGTAAAACCCTTTCAAAGAAAAAGAAGGTTGATACAACCGAAATAGATTCTATTCAGGCTAATATTGACTACCTGAAACAGTATTTTATTACCAATGGATCGTGGCATACCAGTAACCCGGAAATAAGGAGGAATGTAGAAGGGTTAATCCATTTCATACAGGACCAGCCGTTGGATTCGATTATAAGAAACATTGCGCTTTACCATCAGGATTCGGCGATGAATTATGTAACCCGGCTACCCGGGAATGTCAGCGATACCCTGGCTATTGAAGGATTTGTCCCGGCTGCAGAATTAGACAGCTCACTAAAGCAAATAGAAATATCCGTATTGTCAGATTATAAGGGCAAAGAAATTATGGTTCCTATTGAACTCATCAGAAGGGTTGAATATGAGGCAGGGACGATACCTCCCGGGAAAGGGATGGAGCTATTCAAAGATTCGATTTATATTATGCCCGACAGCCTGAAGTTCCTTGATGCCATACCAGATAGTTTGATCCGTACAGTTAAAGATTTTCAGAGGATTGTAAAACTTGACAGTATCAGGAATTCGTATGTCGAAAACCATAGGAAGGCATACAATGATTCGATTGTGAAGGCATACCGCGATTCGGTGATCTTAGCTTACCGGCAAAACTTTATCAGGGATGTTATCAATTCAAAAAAGAAATGGCTGTCTGATTCTGTAAAGCTTAATAATTTTGAGCTTGTAAAGTCATACAACGATTCTATAATCCACCAGGTAAACGATTCGATAGCAAATGTATTAATGTCGCTTGCAAGATATGCAAACTCAATAGATACCATGCAAATATGGTTTAAAAACCTAAAAAATGAATCTTCCGGGATATTGTTAAGCAACAACCAGCAGTATACCAGGATATGGCTGAAAAATGCACAAAATGATTCGCTTAGTGTATTGATAAAAACTATGGGTAAAGATACCATGCAAATGCTTCTTGATGATGGGATTACTTTTACCCGCTTTACTCAAAGAGAATCAAGGAAAGTGAAATTTGATGGTTTTAAGCCCGATTATAAATTGGATGAGATCCGGGAAAAATACAAGGTGGAGACTCCCTGGAGGCTGGCAGGGAATGGCAACTTTGGCTTCACACAAACATACCTTGAAAATTGGAAAAAAGGGGGGCAGAGTGCTATTTCTTTGTTAACGGTACTGAAAGGTTCAGCAATTTACACCAATAAGAAATTTAAGTGGGAAAACAACGTGGAGATCCGGAATGGCTGGATACAATCGGGTGGCGTAGGAGAGGGGATCCGCAAAACTGATGATAAGCTGGAGATTATATCACGAGTTGGTTTAAGTGCATTTAAAAAGTGGTATTACAGTGCAGAACTTGATTTTGAAACACAGTTTTTCAGAGGATACAAGTACCCCGACCTGACTACGCCCATCTCAGAATTCCTCAGTCCGGCACGTACACTTTTTAAGATTGGGATGGATTATAAACCAAATAAGAAGTTCTCTGTTTTTATTTCCCCGTTTACGGCAAAACACATTTCGGTGAGGGATACTGCGAATATTGACCAAACTAAATTTGGTATTGCCAAAGGTGAGAAAAGGTTTTGGGAGCCCGGGCTAAATGCTGACATTAAACTAAGAATTGATATTTCCCCGGATATTAGGTATGAAACAAAATATAAGATGTTCATCAATTATATCGAGCCGTTTAAAAAGCGCGATATTAACTGGGAGAATCAGATAACCATGCAACTGACAAACCGTATAAACATGCAAATGATGCTCCATTTGTTGTATGATGACAATGTGCTTTTTAGTGAAACAAGGGTTATAAACGGGGTTGAAGAAGTTGTAAGGGTACCTAAACTTCAGGTTAAAGAATTAATCACCATTGGGTTTTCATACAAAATCAATAAAAAGGTTTATAAAACAAGAACTTTAATGTAATTTCCCTATAATGGATAAAACCACTAATTTTGGAAGAAAGGAGATAGTAGATGCAAGAATATAAAGAATATTTTATCCTGCCTGCAGGCCAGGAAGAGATATACAATGCTTTGACTAATAAGGTGATGATTGAGATATGGACCGGCGAATCAGCCGAGATGAGCGAAGAGCCGGGTTCTGATTTTTCGCTCTGGGATGGCAGCATAACGGGCAAAAACCTTGAATTCGAAAAGGATAGGAAAATTGTACAGCAATGGTATTTTGAAGGGCAGGAAAAACCCTCGGTCGTTACTATAAAATTGCATCCTCACAAAAAAGGGACAAGTGTTGAATTAAAACACACGAATATTCCCGATAGTGCTTATGAAAATATTACAGAAGGGTGGGAACACGAATATTTTGCAGCCCTTAGCCAATTATTTGAAGAGTAAAAGAGCTTACCCGTATTTAAATTTTCAATACCTGCTCATAAGCTTCGTCATAGAATTTCCGCAGGTTCCTCCATCCAAAATGAAGAGCTGCTTCTTCTGACCGGTAACGCAGGGCAATCCTTTCCCTCCTGTTCATCTTTACGAAATTGAAAAGTATATTTGCCAGTTCTTCGGCTGAATCGTGAAACCTCCGGTGTTTCCTCCGGGTAATGTATATCCCCTGTTCTTCATAATCAGGGATATTTTTCAATACATAATCACCAAATCCTGACAGGTCGCTGGTAACCGAAGGTATTCCACTGGCCAGGCACTCAAGCGGGGTGTAACCCCATGGCTCATAATAACTTGGGAAAATACCCAGGTGGCAGCCCCTTACAAACTGGTTGTAATCCAAACCGAACAATGGATTGGCAACCGTAATAAAATCAGGGTGGTATACAACCTTCACCTTATCATTTTTATTGTTGACCAGGTTCGAAGTTCGTAAAGTATTCAGTATCTCATCGTGGGAATCATCTATCAGGTTGTGAGTGACAATCATAGGTAGCTGGGTTGATTTCCACCCCTGAACCAGTCGCCTGAGTTTCAAACTTAGGTGTTCATCTACTAATTCATTTAACCGGGGGAAGGTATACGCTCCGTTATTGGAAGTTACATTCATGTAAAGGCGTTGCCCAACCTGCTCCTGTATCTCTTTGCATACGTTTTTGATTTCATCAATCTGTGCATGAGAATGCAGTACCTGAGGGTTGAATGAATAGAAGGGCCGGCGGGTTACAAAAAAGGTTACTACCGTGCGGCCTATATTTGCCTCCTTCATCTTCCAGTTTAGCCTTGCCAGGGCTTCCAAAGTTAAATTGTACCCTTTGTTATGGAACTCATACCTGCCGGAGGTAAAGAAATAGATGGTATTTTCCAGGTCGAAAGAGTAACTTTGGAAGAAATGCCCCATCACAAATTCATTGATTTTTTCTTTATGATCCATGTGAAGGGTCTGCACCTTGTGCAATACCTCGAACCGCCTGATATTGATGCCATTTGGGAGAAGCTTTTCGGGTTTCCGCCCCAGTAAATATTCACATTCTTTGGCGGTGATATCGCTAACGGTGGAAAAGATATGAGCCCCGTGTGCGGCTGCCCGTTCGATCTCTACCAGCGGCAGGATATTGAACCTTTTCGCTTCATTTTCCCAGTTGTATACCGGGAGGTGGTCATAAAATTGCACATCGTTCATTGCCAGGTAACGGCCAAGCATTGTTGCATGGGTTGTAAATACAATTTTTATGTCTAAATTTTCTTTTCGTAAACTAGGGATAGGTACTCCCGCCATCCATTCATGGAAATGGGCTATTATTTCTGTTTTCAGGAGTTCCTTTTCGATGATAATCCTGAAAAATAGTTTTACCAGGTAGCCAAATACCATTACTTTGTCCAGCAATTCATCGCCAGTCGGGAGTGAGATGCCATGGTTTTGCCAATATTCATATTTAATCTCATCCAGCTTATTCATTGCAGAAGAGGGATTAATCAGCACAACATTCGGCCTGCCTGAGATAATCCATTTCCCATACCTGACATCATAACCTTGCTCGCAAAGGGCTTTGACCGCCTTGGCAACAGGGTCTTCTTCATCTGTTGCCGGGTCGAAAAACGAAACCGCCTCCTTTTCAATATAGGGGCCAATCAGGCAATAGTCCTCACTTCCCCGTACGTCAATAACCGAAGGGACTTTTGACCGGATGACTGTATAAATACCTCCAACCTGATTGCAAACTTCCCATGCACACTCAAATAGGAAGCTACCGCTTTTGTTAATTGTCTGATTAACCATCTATATAGATTTAAATATTGTGTATTGGTAAACCTGCCTAAATTTAATTTTATGTTTGGTAAAATGCAACTTTATCTTAATCTACCCACCCCCTCGTATTCAACAGCAACTCCACGGAATATCGAAACTTCAGGAACAGGAATAGGTTTTTTTTTATATTTTATTTATTTTCACCTTTTATATTACAAATTAAGGGATTGTTTAAAATCTGGATAGTCTCCAAGTATTGATCAGATGAAGATACTTATTGTAGAGGATGAAAAAACACTTTCCGACTCAATTGTTGAATACCTTGAAATAGAAGGAGGGCATTTATGTGAGGCTGTATATAATTATGATAATGCAGTTGAAAAAATAGAACTCTACGAATACGACTGTATTGTTGTAGATATAAACCTGCCCGATGGTAGCGGCCTTGATATTATCAGGCTTATAAAAAACAAATCAAAAACAATGGGGATAATTATTATTTCGGGCAGGGACTCTATAGAAGACAGGATCGAGGGGCTTGAAATTGGGGCTGATAATTATTTAACCAAACCGTTTCACCTGGCTGAACTCAATGCTCACCTAAGGTCAATAAATCGTAGGATAAACTTTAATGGCAACAATAAAATTGTTTTTAACGAGATTGAAATTATCCCTGACGAGCATAGGGCATTTGTTCATAATAAAGAGCTGAAACTTACCCGGAAAGAATTTGAAGTCTTACTGTTTTTCATATCCAATAAGAACAAGGTTATTACCAAAATCGGGTTAGCCGAGCATTTATGGGGTGATTTTATGGATGCTTCCGATTCATTTGACTTTATATATACTCATATTAAAAACCTCCGTAAAAAACTTTTGAAGGAGGGTTGCAAAGATTATATACAGACTGTTTATGGAGTTGGTTACAAATTTCATGTTCCATAAAAAAAAACGTAAATGAAACTTTTAACAAAAACCAATCTTAATTTCCTGACAATTTCTTTGTTTATATTTATGTTTGGTGTTGCTGCTTTTTATTACCTGTTAAGGTCTCAGGTAAATCAGAATATCAATTATGAATTGGAGAAAAGAAAAAACAGTATTATCCAACAGTTTGACTCTTCTTATCCATCAAACAAAGAACCTGTAAACCCCAATGAGCAGATAATTGTGACCCCTTATTATTCCGGGAGTAGTTCAGCCCTAAGCTTCTCTGATACAATATTATATGATAATGAAACACAACGATATATACCGTATAGAAAACTTGGTTTTGTAACAAATTTCAATAATCAGGATTATTATGTTCAGATATTCAAGTCGTTAGAAGAAACGGATATGCTTATAGCAAGGATTTTCCTTATTACAACCGTCCTGATAATTTTGATGATAGTAATACTTCTATTCTTAAACAGGATTACTTCAAGAAGTGTATGGAATGCTTTTTATGAAACAATTGACAAGTTAAATAAATATGATATAAATTCACAAAGCGATTTAAACCTAAATCAGACGGAGGTGAAAGAATTCGATGATTTGAACAGGGTTCTTATCAAAATGACTAATAAGATAAAAGAAGATTATATCAATTTGAAAGAATATACAGAGAACTCTTCTCATGAACTACAAAATCCATTGGCAATAATCAATGCCAAGATGGAACTCCTTTTACAATCGGGCAATCTGACAGAGAAACAATACCAGGCTGTAGTTGCGTCTTATGAGGCATCAAACAGATTATCAAGGCTAAACAAAACCCTGCTGTTGCTTGCAAAAATTGAGAACAGGCAATTCCCCGAATCAGAGAATATTGATCCTCAGGTAAAGATCGATTTCCAATTAGAATATTTTGAAGATTTAGTTACCTCAAAAAAGATTAATGTAAAAAAAGAATATAATAATCCCGCCCCTATCAAAATGAACCCTTTCCTTTCCGAAATTTTATTTTCAAATCTGATTAAAAATGCTATCAGGCACAATTTTGAAGGAGGCGACCTTAATATTGTTTTTGAGGATGATGTCCTGACGATTTCAAATACGGGGCCAAAATTAAGGATCGAACCTGAATCTATTTTTAGGAGATTTAATAAATCATCGAACTCTCCTGATTCGCTTGGGCTTGGTTTGGCTATAGTTAAAAAGATATGCGATATCTATGGTTTCACCCCTGAATATAGCTTTGAAAATGGGTATCATAAATTTAGGATTTCATTTAAAAGTGCCTAAAGTGAACTAAAGTTTAGAGTGCCTAAAGTTGTTAAAGGTGGGTAATAAGGAATGTAAAATCAGGAAGTACTAAGGCTTGGGTGTTCCACACCTACGGAAGGCAGGCTTATTGGGTGTCTGTTTTTTTGAAAAAGTTCTTTCCCCCACAACTTTCCCATCTGATCCATTAGCCACTCCAAACCCAGCCATGTGACAGTTGCCATTACCAAAAATTAATATTCCATTATCAAAATGCCCGTTCTTATTTAAAATAATTCTATATTGGCAAAATATTATAATTTTTATTTAGAACAAATAAGAATTTAGGATAGTATTTAGATTAGGTAAATCGCCTGTTAGCAATATTATGCCAGGTAATACCTGCTAAATAACAATTGGACGTAATATACTGATATTCTGTTCTTTGCAAGACATCTTCCCAATGAGGTAAAAAAATAGATTCTTAAAAATTAATAACCGGAATGGTAAAATAATACCCCCATAATTCAATGGCAGCCCGGAGAGTTGTAAAAATTGAATAAAATCTGATTTTTTCTTCAGAATTACTACAGATTCCTTTTTTAAAATTGTAGTATCAAATAAATTCAATAGGAAATGATAGCTTTATTTGGATTAAACCACAAGACTGCACCGATAGAGATTCGCGAAAAATTTGTTTTTTGCGAAGAGGATATTAAGAGGTTTGCTCCTATTATCAAAACGAACGGAATAAACGGCATTGTGATCGTATCAACATGCAACCGTACAGAATTTTATTTTGAAACAACAGGAAATGATATAGCCCCGATATTTGACATTCTTGAAAAAACTCTTTTCGAATATAGGAAAATCCCAAATTACAACGGAGAGCATTTTTACAGAAAAGAACATGATGATGCTGCCCGCCACCTTTTCCGTGTTACATCAGGATTAGACTCTATGGCACTTGGTGAATACCAGATTGTCGGGCAAATGAAAGATGCTTTCAATTTCAGCAAAAAATATAATATTTGCAGCCCTGTCCTTGTAAGGCTTTTCAACAAAGCGTTTGAATCAAGTAAAAAGGTGAGGACAAATACAAAATTGAACAGAGGGGCTGTTTCTGTTAGCTATGCGGCAGTAGAAATGACCGGGAAAAAACTTGGTTGTTTGAGCGAACATCCTATTTTATTAGTAGGAGCAGGCGAAACAGGGGAATTAACTATTCAGAGCCTTATAAAAAAAGGATGTACGAATTTCACCGTAACAAACAGGACTTTTGAAAAAGCCCAGGCACTGGCAAAAAAATACAACGGTAAAGCCGAAGATTTTAGCAACCTGGGAAATCTGTTAGTCAACAATAATATTGTTATTACTTCAACAGCATCGAAAAAACCTTTAATCACGGTAGAAATTGTAAAAGAGGCAATGAAGAAAAGAAACGATACACCTTTGGTTTTAGTTGACCTTTCTGTCCCTCGCAACGTAGCTATGGAAGTTGGCGAGATTGAAAATGTTTCGGTTTATGATATTGATGAACTGAAAGGTGTAATTGAAGAGAATTTTGAAAAAAGAAAAGGTGAGATTTCTCACGCAGAAGAAATTATTGACGAAATAGTTACAGATTTTGTTAACTGGCATTGTTCAAGGACACTATCCAGCACTTTTCAAAGCATAAGCAATAGCCTGAAAGAAGTTCACAAATCTGAACTTAAAGGATTCAAAAAAAAGCAATTCGACAGTGATGTTGAAAAAGCATCAGAATTTGGCGACCTCATTACATCTAAACTTACTCGTTTGATGATTCGTAATGTAAAATCAATAACAGATAACGGCAGGAAAGAAGAATATGTGAAGATGGTAAACAAATTGTTTGAATTGGGTTAATTATGAACAGCATTGTACGGATTGGGACGAGGGGAAGTAAATTAGCATTATATCAGGCATACAGAGTCCAAAGTGAACTCGAAGATCAATTTCCAGATAAAACTTTTGAGATTGTAATTATTAAAACAAAAGGAGATAAAATCCTTGATGTCCCGCTTTCTAAGATTGGCGACAAAGGGCTCTTTACTAAAGAATTGGAAATAGCTTTGTTTAATAATGAAATCGACATGGCAGTTCACAGCCTTAAAGACCTTCCGACAATATTCCCCGATGGAGCCAAGCTTGGAGCAGTTCTTAAACGGGGTAATGTAAGCGATGCACTGGTAAGCCTTGATAACAGGAAACTAAATAGCCTCACCCCTGATGATATTATTGCAACATCCAGTTTAAGAAGGAAAGCCCAATTACTGAAAATAAATAAAGACTTCAAAATTGTTGAGATACGGGGCAATGTGAATACCCGGATAAGAAAAATGCAGGAGGGGTATTGCAATGTAATGATAATGGCTGCTGCCGGATTGCAAAGGCTTGGGATGGGCGAATACATTACTGAAGTTATTGACCCTGAAACTATGATCCCCGCATGTAGCCAGGGTGCAATAGCAATTGAGGTCAGAGAAAACGACCCTTTTATTGAAGAAATTATTTCAAAAATAAATCATCAGGAAACATATATAACAACACAGGCCGAAAGAGCCTTCTTAAGAACACTGGAAGGCGGTTGCCAGATACCTGTTGGCAGTTTCAGTAAAATCTCCGGCAACAAATTCCATATTACCGGCTTTATTTCAAGTATTGACGGTAGTGAATTTTTAAGAGGCAGTTCATCGGGGAATATTGATGATGCTGTTCAAATCTCCATCGGCCTTGCAAACAGCCTTAATAACCGTGGAGGTAAAGAGATACTGGAATCTATCAGGAATATTAACCTGTCGGAGGCTGAAAGCAACCTCCCATTAAAAAACAGGGTAATAATTTCAACAAGGGCAAAAGAATCAACCGATTCATTACCCGAAATTTTGACAAAAGAAGGAGCCCGGGTTTTTTCATTTCCAATGATTGAAATAACAAGCCCTACGTTAAATGATGTTGAAACTCAATATTTAAAAAACATTGGCCATTACGACTGGATATTCTTTACCAGTAAGAACGGTGTATCTCATTTTTTCAAACAACTGATTGAAGTAGGGGGAAGTACAGAGTTGCCCGGATCATTAAAAATTGCAGTGATTGGAGAAAAAACTTCAGCAGAACTGGATTATTACGGCTATGCCCCGGATTTTATCAGCACCGGCAATACCTCAGCAGGACTTTTAAATTCTTTTTATGAAAAGTATAACCCAAAGAACCTGAGGATTTTACTTGCACTGGGGAACCTTGCCGATAATACACTGTTTAACCGGCTGTCGGATGGAAATATTGTAAACAGGATTAATGTTTATAATACTGTCAAACCGGAAAAAGTTGACAGCAGCATTCTCAATATTATAAAAAACGATAAATATGATTTAATTCTTTTTACCAGTCCCTCAACATTTCATAATTTTAGTTCATATTTTACTAAAGATGAAATGCAGAATATGAAAATAGCAAGCATAGGCAAGACCACAACAAATACAATATCAAACTCTGGGTTTAAACCTTTGTTTACAGCAAAAAGGTCAAATATTGAAGGACTGAAAGAAGCTATAATTGAATATTATAATTATTAATTAAAAATAAAGTGTCATGGTATTTCCGGAAACCAGATTAAGAAGGTTAAGATATAACAAAGTACTTAGAGACATGGTAACAGAAACAAAATTATCAGTTGATGATTTTGTAATGCCATTGTTTGTTTGTACGGGTGACAATGTTAAAAACCCGATAAGTTCAATGCCGGGGAATTATCAACTTTCAGTTGACCTGCTGGTAGAAGAATGTAAGACTGTCTATGCTTCGGGCGTTAAGGCGGTATTGCTTTTCGGTATCCCAAAAGAAAAAGACGAAGACGGGTCTGTAGCATGCAAGCACGATGGAATAGTTCAGCAAGCCATCAGGGCAATAAAAAAAGAAATTAAAGATATGTACGTAATTGCTGATATTTGTAATTGCGAATACACAACACATGGCCATTGCGGGACTATTATTGACGGGGATGTAGATAATGATATTACAATAGAGACACTTGCAAAACAAGCAGTATCACTTGCCGAGGCGGGGGCCGACATGGTAGCCCCAAGCGATATGATGGACGGCCGTGTTGCTTTGATGCGTGAAAAACTGGATGAAAATAATTTCACTAAAATTCCGATTATGTCTTATTCTGCCAAATATGCATCGGGGTTCTACGGTCCATTCAGGGAAGCTGCCGAAAGTGCCCCAAAATTTGGCAACCGTGCTACATACCAAATGAATCCTGCCAACTCAGATGAAGCAATTCGCGAAGTAGAACTGGATGTTGTTGAAGGTGCTGATATTGTGATGGTTAAGCCCGCTTTAAGCTACCTCGATGTTATTTACAGAGTTAAAACCGAATTTAAAATGCCTGTTGCTGCCTATAATGTGAGCGGAGAATTTTCTATGGTTAAAGCTGCCGCAGAAAAGGACTGGATCGATGGCGACAGGGTTATGATGGAAATATTAACTTCAATAAAAAGAGCCGGTGCCGATATAATAATAACTTACCATGCTGTTGATGCAGCAAATATTTTAAATGGCAAAAAATAAAATCAAGTAACCAAATAATCCATGCAGTTTACAAAGAGTATTGAAGCTTTTCAAAAAGCCCAGGAATTTATTCCCGGAGGAGTAAACTCTCCGGTAAGAGCATTTAAAGGTGTTAATTTAAACCCTGTTTTTATAAATAGTGCAAAAGGGGCAACAATTACAGATATTGACGGCAACCAATATATTGATTTTGTAGCGTCATGGGGGCCACTGATTTTCGGGCATGCAAATGATAAAATTTTAAAAGCCATAAGCGAAGCTGCTGTAAAAGGTACAAGTTACGGAGCTCCGACAGAATACGAAACCGAAATGGCAGAACTTATTGTTGGTATGGTCCCTTCTGTTGAGAAGGTCAGGATGGTGAACTCCGGTACCGAAGCTACAATGAGCGCTATAAGATTAGCAAGGGGTTATACCAAAAGAGACGGAATAGTAAAATTTGCAGGCAATTACCACGGGCATGGCGACAGCTTCCTTATTAAAGCCGGTTCGGGTGCTATAACTCTTGGGCTGCCTGATAGCCCGGGTGTTACTGCCGGAAATGCAAAAGATACTTTCATAGCAGAATATAATAATATCGACTCGGTTAAGAAACTGTTTGTAGAAAAAGGAAATGAAATAGCAGCAATTATTGTTGAGCCTGTTGCCGGGAATATGGGGGTTGTATTGCCTGAAGAAGGGTTTTTGCAGGGACTAAGGGATATAACCGAAGAATATGGGGCATTATTAATTTTTGACGAAGTTATTACAGGCTTCAGATTAGCAGAAGGCGGAGCCCAGGAACGTTTTAATGTAATGCCCGACCTAACTACTTTGGGGAAGATTATTGGTGGAGGATTACCTGTGGGAGCTTATGGAGGCAGGAAAGACATAATGGATATGCTGGCTCCGGCAGGACCTGTATATCAGGCAGGTACCTTATCGGGTAATCCACTGGCTATGGCTGCCGGTATTGCAATGCTGAGGTTAATTAAAGACACTCCCGGGTTCTATCAGGAATTGGAAAGAAAAGCATCAAAACTTGAAAAAGGGATACTAAATAATATTGAGCAGACGGGTGTAAGTGCAAAAATAAACCGTGTAGGTTCAATGATGACAATGTTCTTTACAGATGAAGCGAAGGTGACATCATTTGATGAGGCAATGGCTTCTGACACAGAGAAGTATGCCGCGTATTTCAAAATGTCACTGGATAGTGGTATTTATATTGCGCCATCACAATTTGAATGTTTATTTGTTTCTTATGCGCATACCGATGAAGATATAGATAAAATTATTGCAGCAAACCTTGAAGCATTAAAACAACTTTAAATAAAGAGCACTGGAACAATCCCCTTTTTTATATAGTTTCAAATCAGGAATAAAATAAACATCAGATATGGCAGATTCTCAATTTATAAAAGTATTGAAAGGGGAAAAAACGGAGAGGCCTCCGGTTTGGTTTATGAGGCAGGCCGGAAGAGTTTTACCCTCATATCTTGAGATGCGTAAAAAATACAGTTTTAAAGAACTTATGCGGTCGCCCGGGTTGGCAGCAAAAGTAACTTTATTGCCAATATATGACCTTGATGTAGATGCAGCAATTTTATTTTCTGATATTCTGGTAATTCCCGAAGCCCTTGGAATGGAATTGAGTTTTACCGATTCAGGGCCAAGATTTGCCAAAGCTCTTAAAGATTTTGACGACCCTGCAAGCCAGCTTAAACCCGATGCTTCGAAACTGCATTATATTTATGATGTTATTGACGAAATTCAAAAAACCAAACCACAAAATATCCCGTTAATCGGATTTTGCGGCGCACCATTTACAACATTGTGCTACATGGTTCAGGGCCTGGGGACAAATCATACATTCCCCGATGCCGTTACTCTTCTTTACAAAGACAAAGCAATGGCTCATAAATTATTTAGTGCCATCACCGAACTCTCAATTGAGTATGCACTGAATCAGGTTAAACACGGAATTTCGGCTTTCCAGATCTTTGAAACTCATGCAGGGCTTATTCCTTCCGGGTTGTATTTTGAAATGGTAATGCCTTATGTACGAAAAATTTCAAAAGCTGTAATGGATGCGGGTACACCGGTTATTTTCCTTCCGAAAGGCCTTGGGACAGGTATTAAGCATATTAAACCTGATGATGCTGATTTTATTAGTATCGACTGGCAAACTCCAATTGAAGAGGCAAGGGAGCTCGTTCATCCAAACCTTGGCTTACAAGGCAACCTTGACCCAAGGTTATTAATGGGAAGTAAAGAAACTATCTTAGAAACACTTGAAAGGTATGTCCCGTTCGGTTCAAAAAACCATAACTGGATTTTTAACCTCGGTCATGGTTTTATCCCCGGAATCCCTTATGAGAATGCAAAATTGGTTGTTGACTGGATAAAACAAACAAATTGGAAAAGAAATTAAACTATGGAATTAAACAGCGAATTTCTGAATAAATATAATGTTTCCGGGCCAAGGTACACCAGTTATCCGCCTGCAAATTTTTTTCATGCAAATATAAATTCCGATAATTATATTGAAGAATTACAAGCATCAAATACTCAAAAGCCCGAAAATATTTCACTGTATATCCATATTCCATTTTGTCCGTTAAGATGCCACTTTTGTGGATGTAACACTACATCCGGGCAAAACAGGTCGGTGGTAAGGAGGTATATTGATGCAGTAAAAAAGGAAATAAAGATTGTTGCAAATAACCTGGACCTCAACAGGCGTGTAACACAGATACATTGGGGTGGAGGGACTCCTAATTCAATTGCAATGAGTTTCATTGAAGAGATTATGAACCTCATAAAAGAAACTTTTGTAATTGCAAAGAATGCAGAAATTGCAATAGAATGCAGCCCTGCTTACCTTGATTTTTCGCATATAGACGAATTAGCCGGAATGGGGTTTAACAGGGTAAGCCTGGGTATTCAGGATTTCAGGGAAGATATTCTTGAAGTTGTCAACCGCCAGGCTCCAAAGCACCCGGTAAAAGATATTGTTGAATATTTCAGGCAAAAAGGCTTTAGCGGGATAAACCTTGATTTTATTTACGGTTTGCCAATGCAAACAACAGAAAGTTTCCGCGAAACTTTAAATAAAGCAATTGAGATAAAACCCGACAGGATTGTTACTTTTTCTTACGCACATGTCCCCTGGGTCAAAGAAGCACAGAAAAAACTTGAGGAGATTGGCCTGCCGCAGGCAAAGGATAAAATTGCCATGTTGATCAACAGTATTAAACAATTGCAGGATGCCGGATATATCTCAATAGGGATTGACCATTTTGCAAAACCTGAAGATGACCTTGCACAGGCTTATTTAAACAAGAAATTGCACAGGAATTTCCAGGGTTACTGTACACTTGAAACAACCGGGCAGGTTTATGGTTTTGGGGCATCATCAATTAGCCAGCTTTGGGGTGCTTATATTCAAAACCGGAAAGGAATATTTGAATACATGGACTCTGTTGAAAAAACAGGGTTTGCTGTAGAAAGAGGGTATATTCTGAATAAAAACGAGCAGTTGGCCAGGTCTGTTATAAACAGCATCATGTGCAACGGCATACTGATATTTGATGAAATAGCTTCTCAGTTCCAAATATCTGTTGATGAGGTAAAAAATATCATAGCTTTTGATAAATCAAGGTTCCTTGACTTTGAGAATGACGGCCTGATCCAAATAAATAACAATAGTATTACGGTATCTGATAAAGGAAGGATGATAGCCAGGAATATAGCAATGGCATTAGACCCTGCCTTAAAACAAGGCGAGGCAATTTACTCAAAAACAGTATGACGGGGGTTTTGCTTGTAAATATGGGGGGGGCACGGTCGTCAAAAGAAATGAAAGTGTTTTTATCCCGTATGTTTAATGACCCGTTTATTCTACCTTTCGGGAAAACCGGGAGAAGCCTGCTTGCATTTATTATAAGCAATACACGCTATAAAAAGTCATGGGAAAAATACCGGTCGATTGGAGGGACTCCGATAATTAATGCAACTGTGAGGACTATGGAAGCCCTTCAGAATGAATTGCCGGAAGAATATAAAGTCAGAGTAGCCTTTTCTTATACCGAGCCACTTATAGGCGAAAGTATAAATGCCTTTTCAAACGAAGGGATAAACGATATTATTGTAATTCCCTTATACCCCCAGTCGGGTTATTCAACTACCCGGAGTGTTGAAAACGATATAAAAAAAGCAACTGAAAACAGAGGTTTAAAAATCCGGTTCGTAAAAGAATTTTATCAGAATAAATACTACGTAGAGTTTTGGTCTAAACTGATAAGAAAGCATATTACAGAAAAAGGGTACAGCAATCCGTTTTTGCTTTTCAGTGCACATTCAATTCCTAAATATATGGTAGAAAAAGGCGACACATATCCTAAAGGGATTGAAGAAAGTGCCCGCCTTATTGCAAATGGCCTCGGGCTGGATTTTGGGCATGTTTACCAATCGGGGATGCAACGTGGCGAATGGATTGGTCCTGATATAAAGGACAGGTTGAAAGAAATGGCAGCTGGAGGTAAAGATGAAATTGTAATTATCCCCATTAGTTTTGTAAACGAGAACCTGGAAACTTTGTATGATATTGACAAAGAAATTGTACCTTTCGGGGTAAACGAACTGGGGATTAAAAATATTTCACGTGTTAAGATTCCCGATGCCGATGATACATTTATCAAATTATTAAAGAATATTATAAACTATTGATATGAAGGACGTTGTAATTATCGGAGCTGGGATTACCGGACTTGCAACAGCTCACCATCTAAAAAAAAATAATATCGACTTTATAGTTTTAGAACGAAATAACAGAATTGGCGGTGTTATTAATACTGTTAACGAAAAAGGTTATATATATGAAGAAGGGCCGAATTCGGGAGTTATTGGGAATGTAGAAGTTTTAAGGCTATTTGACGACCTGAAAGATGAATGCGAGTTGGAAGAAGCCAACGAAAACGTAAAAAAACGGTATATTCTTAAAAACGGGAAATGGCATGCTCTACCCTCCGGTTTGTTTTCGGCTGTATTTACACCTCTTTTTACTTTGAAAGATAAATTCAGGGTACTTGGCGAACCATGGCGGAAACCTGGGACAGACCCGCATGAAACACTGGCGGCTCTTGTAAAACGCCGGCTCGGGAAGAGTTTTCTTGATTATGCCATAGACCCGTTTATTCTTGGTGTTTATGCTGGAGACCCAAACAGGCTAATCCCGAAATATGCCCTGCCAAAACTTTATAACCTTGAACAGGATTACGGTAGTTTTATAAAAGGAACAATAAAAAAGCGTAAAGAACCAAAAACCGATGAGGAGAAAAGAGTAACACGTGGGGTATTTTCCGTTAAGGGCGGGTTGTCAATGCTGTCGAAAGCGATTGAGAAAAAAATCGGGGAAGGGAATATCATGCTTGGAGTTGAAGATATTACAGTAGCCCCCGAAAGCAACTACTATACTGTTACATACAGGCACAACGGAAACATAATCAAAATAGAAACAAAGAAAGTTGTTAGTACAATTGGTGCGCACCATTTAGATGATGTTGTCCCTTTTATTAACTCAAAATTGATTGCAGATATTAAAGCCCTGCATTATACGCGGGTAATTGAGGTAGTTCTGGGTTTCGATAAATGGAATGGCTTTAAACTTGATGCATTCGGAGGGCTGATACCATTCAAAGAAAACAGGGATATTCTTGGAGTCCTCTTTATGTCGGCACTTTTCAAGAACCGTGCACCGGAAGGCGGGGCATTATTTTCAATCTTCCTTGGAGGCGTAAGGAATCCGGGCCTGTTTGATTTATCTGACGGGGAAGTAGAGGGAATTCTTGAAAAAGAAATTTGTGAGTTGATGCAAATCAAAGAATTTAACCCCGGGCTGATAAAAATAATTCGTCATAAATACGCAATTCCGCAGTATGAAGTAAATAGCAGAGAACGTTTTAAGGCAGTAGAAGAAATAGAAAAACAATACCCGGGACTCATAATTGGAGGAAACCTTAGGAACGGGATAGGAATGGCCGACCGGATTCTACAGGCAAGGATGTTGGCAGGGCAGGTTGTTGGGAAATAATAAAAGAGACTGTTTAAATTTTAGAAAGTCTCTTAAGGTCAGGTAATACCAAATAAACTATATGGGACATTTTGATGTTCTTTTGGCATCATAAAAGATATTTTTCATTAATTTAGCTTCAAAATATCAATAATGGAATTCTTTGATACATTTTACACGATCAAAATTTTACACTACTTTGTGAGTTGTGCATTCCTTGTTGTTGCAATATGGCTGCTTATAAGAACGGTGCTTGGTGTTTTTATGAAAAAAGAATACCGTAAATTAGACCTATACCTTTCGTTTGCATTTATTGCAAACCTTTATTTACAACTTATTTTCGGGCTAATACTGTTTACTAATATGGGTTTGACTTCGAGTTTGGAGTTTCTAAATGCAGGTAAGGCAGTTGCTAAACGATACTGGCCAATAGAGCATATTGTTATTATGCTTTTTGCACTGTTTATTGCGCATCTGGGTTTTATTCTTTCATACAAATCGCAAACAAACCACGACAAACACAAAAAAATACTTATCTATTATACAATATCTGTAATACTAATTAGTTTTTCGCTCGGGGCGATATATTTGTTGTAATCTTAAGGCAACACAACCGGGAAATCAGATGCAAACCAAGCTCCCCGGATACTCGCCACTAAAATCAATATATTCCTCTCGAAAACCTCATATAACTTTAAACAACCTCATGGCAAAAAATACAACTGGTTCAACAAAATGGTTGCATTTTGCAGTCACTTGTAATAAATAATAGTTTTTGGTGCCTCCTATAAATAATTAACCCCTGAAGCATTTGTTTTTTTCCCTTTTTTTCAGCTATTTTTGACCTTTATGTTCGACATTCAGACCAAAATAGGCTTAAAAAAAGGAAACCCGGATGCGTTTAAAGAGGTGTTCCGGTTGTTGTACCCACGTTTAAAAGGGTATTGCAAACTTTTTATATCCAACGAAAGCCAGGTGGAGGACATTATCCAGGAAAGTTTCTTAAACCTTTGGGAGAAACGTAGTTCCATTCAAACAGAGAAATCGGTTGAAAGCTTTGTTTTTGTTATTGTCAGAAACCGGTGTTTAAATTATCTGAAAAAAAAGAAACTGGAAGAGGGGAAGATTGAACTCGAAAACCTGAATATCGTAGAACTCCAGTATTTATACCAGTTGGATTTTACTGAGAAAGAAGAAAAAAGCCTTGAAGAGATGTTAATCGAATCATTCCAAAAGGCTGTTGACGAACTCCCTGAAAAGATGAAAGAGGTTTTTACCAGATGCAAAATTGAAGGGGAAAAACAAAAAGAGGTTGCCGAGGAACTGGGAATCAGCCTGAAGATGGTCGAGAAACACATTTCAAAGGCGAAACAACAAATCCGCAAAAGATTGATCAGCCAGTATCCGGCACTTATTTTATTGATTACAATATTGATAGATTAAAACTAAAATTATCATTTTGATAAATGGACTGAGGTAGAATCTGTTCAAAGAAAAGATTTCTGGCATATTCTTTCCTGTTTTATCGAAAGAATTACCGAACACTGCCAACCGAACACTGCCAATCGAACACTGCCAATCGAACACAGAAACTTCACTTTTAACTTTTAACTTTAAACTTTCAACTCCACAGAGGTAGGGTTTTTAAAATTATATTGTATTTCTAATAGATAGGTAATATGAAAACAATTGTTAAAAAATATTTGGAAGGTCGTGCGACCGAGGCAGAACAGGTAAAGTTGCTGAAGTGGCTTCGAAATAAAGAGAACCGCATAGTTTTTAATAGTTTTAGGTTAGATTGGAAGAACGGATTGGATAAAGCCACAATTCCCGAAAGTAGCCGGGAAACCTGGGGTAAAATCCAGTCTCAAATGTTACAGGAAAGTTTTAAAGGATGGCAGAATTCCCTGAAAATGTACCAGCTTTTCAGGTATGCTGCCATCTTCTTTTTTGTAATCGGCGTGGGCAGCCTTGTCTATATTTTTAATAATTTATCAAAACAATTTCCTGAATATTACACCAGTGTAATTGCTGAAAAAGGCCATATTTCAAAAGTTGAACTGCCCGATGGGTCATTGGTTTGGTTGAATTCAGGCTCGGAGATCTCTTACAATAACTATTTCTTCTCGAAAAACAGGGACATTAAACTAACCGGCGAAGCATATTTCCATGTCTCAAGAAATGAAGAGCTACCGCTCATCGTTAATTGTGAAGATATTCAGGTTAAAGTCCTGGGGACACAGTTTAATGTGGCAGCCTATCCCGGAAGCGGTTTTGTAGAGGTAGTACTGGAAAAAGGAACTGTTAAATTGCTTAACCGTAAGGTAGAATCTTTTTCGTACAAGCTAAAACCCGGCGAACTGGCAAAGTTCGACAGAACCAAACAGAAGCTGACGGTGAGCAATGTAAACACAGCAAAGTTTACCTCCTGGAAAGAGGGTATTTTAAATATTTATGACCAGCCGCTGGAAGATGTTGTTAAACGCCTCGAAGTAAGGTACAACCAGAAATTCATATTTGATGAAGAGGTGAAAGATTTCCGTTACACCTTTACTATTAAAAATGAATCGTTGGGAGAAATTATCCAGTTAATGGAACGAATTACACCTGTTAAAGCAATTCAGAAAGGAGATGTAATCGTATTTAAGAGTGTAGATTAAAAGATACAAAGAAAGGAATAAAATAGAAGTCCGGGCAGTGGTTGCTAAGGCTTTATTTTCAGGGAGTGGTTTAACTCGCTATTCCGGGTTATACGTTGTGGCAAAATATATGAACCAACAAGAATCAATTTTTAGGTATTTAAGGGAACATATTAATTAGGTAAAACAATGGGTAAAAGAGTTACTAAAGGAATAATTTTATTGGCATTGGCAGGGCTGGGTTGTTTTGGCAGTGTACTTGCACAAGAGGGTAACCCCCGCCCAAACTTCCTTATCATCATGGCCGACGACTGCACATACAATGACCTGCCGCTGTATGGCGGGCAAAATGCCAGGACACCCAATATTGACCGGCTGGCATCGCAGGGGCTGACTTTCAACCGTGCTTACCTTTCAGTAGCTATGTGCCAACCGTGCCGTGCTGAATTATATACCGGGCAGTACCCGTTGCGCAATGGTTGTGCATGGAACCACTCTGCCAGCCTGCCCACAACGAGGAGTATCCCCCACTACCTCTCCAAACTGGGTTACCGCGTTGGGATTGCCGGGAAAGTGCATGTGGAGCCGGACAGTGCATTCCCCTTCGAGGCAGTACCCGGCTTTGACAATAATTGCGTGCGCAACCCGACCCTGCCGCATGATGTGGGGGGGATTGCCAAATTCATGGGCGCAGACA
>JAADGO010000174.1 GCA_013152355.1 Chlorobiota bacterium | reverse complement strand
AACCTGATAAACTTATTTAAAATATAAGAAATGAATCAGCAAAAACCCAGGGTGATTAAAGATTTTGAGAAACTCAGCACTGAGCTCCAGGAGCAAATTAAACTGGTTTACCCCTACGGATTTAGTGAAGACTTGATTTCTTTTACTGATAGGAAAGGTAAGCTGGTTAGTGCCCTCCCCTTTGAAACAGATGAGAAATATTACCTTGTCAGAATGACTGTTTCCGAAGCCCTGCAAATTATTGAGGACGATGATGATTACGATAACGATGGAATGCTAAAAGAAGTCGCCAGGAATGAATTTGAAGGCAAATATTCAGAGATTGACTACATTGCCGAGAATATGGGTAATGATAATGGTGATGACGATGATGATTACGATGACTAAGAGACTGTTTTAAGGCAAAGTGAACTTATAAGTCAGTTGATATTCTCCAAGATATCGACCAGGTGTTCCCAAAACTTTTTGGTGCTTTCGATATTGATCCGTTCATCGGGCGAATGTGCACCCAGGATAGTCGGCCCGAATGAAACCATATCCAGCTCCGGGTATTTTTCAAGGAACAAACCACATTCGAGCCCTGCGTGTATAGACCGTACAACAGGCTCTTTCCCAAAAAGCTTTTTATAGGAGTCTACGGCTATATTTAAAATTTTCGAACCTGTATTGGGAGTCCACCCCGGATAACCGTCCGAATGGCTGACTTTTGCACCTGCTAAATGAAAAACCGAAGCCATCATTTGTGCAGCCATATATTTCCGGCTCTCTATTTCGCTTCGCTGGCTGGTAGTTATCAATATTTCATTTGCACCCTCAAATTTTACTGAAGCAAGATTAGACGAAGTTTCCACCATCCCCTCCATGCGGCTGCTCATTTCAAGTACTCCATGCGGGCAGGCCGACAAGGCATTCAATAATGTATCGCGGCTTTTTGTATCCATAATAAACCCGGGCAACTCGACTTCCCCGAACGATAATTTCAGGTTAGGGTCTGTTTTTTCATATTCAAATGCCACTTTTACTGCAAATTTGTTAAAGTCGTCAATAAGCCCCCCTTTTTCAGAGGCAGGTACAACAACAATTGCAAAAGCTTCACGAGCAATGGCATTGCGAAGGTTGCCCCCGTTGAATTCGGCCAAACCAATAGAATAGTTCTCAGACGCTTCATGGATAAACCTGTTCAGAATTTTGTTGGCATTGCCCCTTCCTTTATGAATATCATCACCCGAATGGCCACCCAAAAGCCCTGTAACCGACAATCTTACAGCAATTGAGCCGGCAGGCACCGACTCTTTTTGATACGGAATACCGGCAACCGTATCAATCCCCCCGGCACAACCGATAAATAGTTCTCCTTCATCTTCCGAATCAAGGTTCAGCAGGATATCGCCGTTTAAGAATCCCTGTTGCAGGGCAAATGCACCCGACAAACCTGTTTCTTCATCCACTGTAAAAAGGCATTCGATGGGCCCGTGTTGAATACCGGTTGATGTCAGCACCGCCATCGAAGCAGCCATACCAATCCCACAATCAGCACCAAGCGTTGTCCCGTTGGCTGTCACCCATCCGTCTTCAATAATAAGTTCAATGGGGTCTTTTTCAAAATCATGCACTTTCCCGCTGTTTTTTTCGCCTACCATATCCAGGTGCGATTGCAGTACCACCACAGGAGCCCCTTCCCTACCCTTCGCTGCCGGCTTTGTGATCAGCACATTCCCCGAATCGTCTGTTTTCACCTGCAGGTGATTAGCCCTGGCAAAACCAACCATGTATTTTATAATTTTCTCTTCTTTTTTCGAAGGCCGCGGAACCTGGCATATTTCTTCAAAATAATCCCAAAGTGGCTGTGGTTGCAATTGTCCCAATACTTTCATCCCTGCTTTTATTTATGAAGTTGTTTAAAGTCAAATTGAAAACCTGCGAGTAACATCTTGATTCCATTGGACTTCGGACTTCAGCTAATTTTCCTTCCATAGCTTTGGCTATGCAAGAAAAATCGAGCTTTGCCACTGAAGATCAATATGTCACTCTCGAAAATCCACTTTAACTTTAAACAACTTCTATGTTTTAGCCTCTAAATAGGCTGTATAAGGCAAAATTCTTACCTTTAAAATCCCTTAATATGTCAAGAATATGTTAAGTGTTTAATCCCATAGATATTATGTATTTTACAAAGACCTATCTTTCGGGCAAAGCCATGAAGAATAAGAATGCCAAGCATCATACCCTGAATATCAACCTATTAGAAGGTAGCTTCGCCAATATGCCCTCAAAAATGACATCCATTATTATTCATCAATACTCCCTCTTTCTTTCAAATATGCAAAAAAGAATTGAACTATTTCAATACAAATACCTTCTATCCGATTATTTTATTCCAAATTTGCACCAATAATTGACACGATGGAATCAATCAGAGAAATATATAAAATAGGGCATGGCCCATCAAGCAGCCACACGATGGGGCCAAAAAAAGCGGCAGAAAAATTCCTTTCAAAAAATAAAGGTATAGACAATTTCAGGGTAACCTTATATGGCAGCCTGGCAGCTACCGGCAAGGGGCATCTGACTGAGGTTGCCATTGAAGATACTTTTAAAGGGAAGAACCTGGAACTATTATGGCGTCCTGATGTGTTCCTGCCAAAGCACCCGAATGCTTTAAAACTGGAAGCACTCAATGCCTCCGGGAAAGTTGTTGCCGAATGGACTGCTTATAGTGTTGGCGGCGGGACAGTAACAGACGATAACACAGAGCAGGAAACTAAGCCAATTTACGACCTGCAAAGTATGGACGGCATACTAAAATGGTGCAACCAGAATGGCATGCAGCTTTGGGAATATGTAGAATCTGTTGAAGGGGCTGAGATATGGGAATTTTTATCTGACGTTTGGGATATAATGCAAGGCTGCATAAAACGTGGGTTAAACAAAGACGGGATACTTCCCGGCTCTTTGAGGCTTCCGCGAAAAGCCAATTCATTTATTATGCGGGCTTCAAATTTTGCGGGGCCTTTCAAGCGTAGGTCCGAAATTTTTGCTTACTCACTTGCCGTTTCTGAAGAAAATGCATCGGGGGGCTTGATTGTAGCTGCTCCTACCTGCGGTGCAAGCGGTGTCCTCCCGGCAGTTTTATATTATTTCAAAAAGGTTTACAAAGTTGACAATAAGGCTATTTTGAAAGCTTTGGCTACGTCAGGGTTAATTGGAAACCTGGTAAAAACAAACGCCTCTATTTCGGGGGCCGAGGTAGGCTGCCAGGGAGAAGTTGGCACTGCCTGTGCAATGGCATCGGGTGTAGCAACGCAACTTATGGGTGGCACAATCAACCAGATTGAGTACTCGGCAGAAATGGGGCTTGAACACCACCTGGGATTAACATGCGACCCGGTAGCCGGGCTGGTACAAATACCTTGTATTGAACGAAATGCCTTTGCCGCAGAGCGCGCACTGGCACATAATACATACTCGCTGATGTCTGACGGCCGCCACCGTATCAGCTTCGATGAGGTAGTCGAAACCATGTATAAAACCGGCAAAGACCTGCAGAGTCAATACCGTGAAACATCGACCGGAGGACTTGCCAGGTTCAATGCTTTGCCTAAAGGTTAGTGTTAAGTCAAGCATAACCTTACGGGCCAAGCCTTGTCCTTTTCCGTTTTTGCATTACAAAAAAAGACTCACGTAGCTATGGCTATGCTTGTTTTTTTTGCTTCACAAAAACAAAAAATAACTACAGCTTACCCACAACTTCATACTTGACTTAACACTAACCGTACTGCTTAAAAAACCGCCTCAACTTAGCCGTTAACCGGCTGTACATGGGTTTGGTGAACTCTATAAAAAGGCCTTGTGCCGATGGTAGTGGCATAGCTTTCCTCTTTGTAAGTGCCAGCTGTTCCTTATCCAGTGCTTCTTTGTCGCCAACAAATATGGCATAATTATTTACCCAGACAAATTCTCCCGGGATCTTATCGTCCACAAGTAGTTTGTTCGAAGCAAAATCAATAATCTTCACATCCAGCAGCCCCCTGGAGGAAGCTTTGTCGGTAAAGGCCTTTAACTTTGCATTGTAGGTTTTATACTCTGTTTTTAGCGTGTCTTTCGATTCTATTTCAACTTTTTTAGTCAATACCTCTTCTTTCTCAAAATGCTCTAAATTCCCTACCTCAAAATCGTAAAATCGGAGCCTGATAACCATATC
Source organism: Chlorobiota bacterium (assembly GCA_013152355.1). Classification (GTDB taxonomy): domain Bacteria; phylum Bacteroidota; class Bacteroidia; order Bacteroidales; family Prolixibacteraceae; genus JABMQB01. The sequence goes on along the minus strand of JAADGO010000174.1, from coordinate 2,456 downwards.
AGGATATTTCAGGTTTGATTCTTTAGCTTCTGACGGTGAATAAAACCTCACAAAACCCTTATCTGTGAATTGATGGTTCAGGAATTCAAACACCTGGCTGTAGAAAAACTCCGAAGTCAGTTTGTACCTAATGGCATGTACCGGGATTGTTTCTAAAATGACTTTGGTTGTAGCCAGGTCTTTTGCCACAGTAATCTTTTTTGCCACATCTTTATACCCCGGAATGATTTCGTTGGCCCGCTGAAAATAAAAATATGCTTCGCGGGCTGCTTCATGCCCTTCTGCTTCAAGTGCCTTTACCCCTGCTTTATAGCGTTCTTCGGCGGCCTTGTCTTTTACCATGCCCATTTCTGATGTATATACCTTGGGGTCAGGGATTATTTTACGGGCTGTGGGCGATTGCCTGACCTCTCTTGCCAGGTTGTTTACACGTTGCATTAGCTGAAGGGTTTTATCCCATTTAAAATCTTCGTTGGTAGTTAGCAACAGGTCGACCTCCTCCTGTGCCCATGCAATAGCTAACGGATAACTGTTTTTCAGGACAGATGCAGCTTTACTGTTATTTGGATTCGCTTTCAAACGCTGGACAGATTTCGAAACTGCCGAAAAATAATCACCCTTATCCATTGCTTTACGGCCACTGGAACAACCAAAAACAATAAAAAAAGCCAACAGAAGTATTCTATTATCATTTTTCATAATTCTTATTTTAGTTCATTATAAACTATTTTAGAAGCTGTCTAAATTTTAACAAATATTTTTAACCCGGCTAACCCGTTTTGAACAACAGGCACAACCATCAGTTGATTTTCAGAGTGTGCCTTATAAATGTACTTTCCTACAATGATACCCAATATTGCCCCTGCAAAAACATCGCTTGCCCAATGGCGGTTTTCATATACCCTCGAAATACCTGCAAGCCCCGCAAGGCCGTATGCAACCAATGGAACCCATTTGGTGTCTTTGTATTGCAATGCAAAAATTGTTGCCACCGAAAATGCAGAGGTTGTATGCCCCGAGGGGAAACTCGTCCCCTGAAAAGGGCCATTCCAACCATAAGGTGTATTGACACCCCATTTATCCGGGCGCTGCCTGCCAATGGCTCTTTTCGCAATATTCACTAAAAACCCACTGACCAGGTAACTCTCAATCGCGAGCAAACCGGTTGAACGCATCCTGCTGTCCTTACCTATTCCTCCTACTAAATAAAACATACCACCCAATGCCACCGAATACTTACTTCCAAGCGGGTTGAAAAAACCAGCCGCTATTTTATCCATCTGCCCTGAGCGCTGCCGTTGAAAAAAATCATTGACAGACTGGTCGGCAAATACCAAAGCAGTAGTTGTTGCAGCAAACAGCCCAAACCGCATAAGATTTTTTTTATCCCACTTTACCGGAGCAATAACAATATCACGGGTATCAGTCAGGTAATGTTTCAGGTATTGGCTGTTCAACCTTACCGAATCAACCTGCGCATTGAGTTGAAATACCATGATTAAAAGGATACTATTTAAAATTATTTTTTTCACAGGATTATACTAAATGCTGAATATTAATATGAGCCACAAGCTACGAGCTACAAGCTACAAGCTACAAGCTGCAAGCTACAAGCTGCAAATACCGGCACTGCTAACTGGTCTCTACTCCCTTTTTTTCGCCTCACCCCAAATTTTATCCATTTCGGCAAGTGGCATATCTTTTAGTCCTTTGCCTTTTTGGAGTGTTTCGCTTTCGAGGTAATTAAACCGCTTAATAAATTTCAGGTTGGTACGCTCCAGTGCCGCTTCGGGGTCGACCCCGTATAACCTGGCTGCATTTACAAGGGCAAAAAACAGGTCGCCAAACTCGGCTTCAATCTTATCTTCGTCCACATTATCTATCTCTTCCTGCAATTCGGTTACCTCCTCCTGTACTTTGCCCCAAACCTGCTCGCGGTATTCCCAGTCGAAGCCCACTCCACTGGCTTTTTCCTGGATACGGTTGGCTTTCACCAATGCGGGCAACGAGGCAGGGACTCCCTCTAAAACCCTTTTGTTGCCGCCCTTTTCTTTTAATTTTAAAGCTTCCCAGTTTTCTTCTACCTCGCGTGCATTTTCAACACCAACATCGCCAAAAACATGCGGATGCCTGTAAACCAGTTTTTCATTGATACTTTCTAATACATCGCCCATATCAAAAGCCCCCTTCTCAGAACCTATTTTGGCATAAAAAACAATATGGAGCATCAGGTCGCCCAACTCTTCCCTGACCCCCTGCAGGTCGCCCTGAAGGATAGAGTCGCCCAGTTCATAGGTCTCCTCTATGGTCAGCTTCCGCAACGACTCCAATGTTTGTTCCTTATCCCAGGGGCATTTTTCCCTGAGTTCGTCCATTATTTCCAACAACCGCCCGAAAGCTTTTAACTCTTTTTCCATACTAACCGTATTTTTTTTAACCATAAAGATGGGGATTTT
>JAADGO010000235.1 GCA_013152355.1 Chlorobiota bacterium | reverse complement strand
TATCTGCTGATACGACTAACCAGGACTTCCACTCCCTTGCATTAGCAGATTTTGACGGTGATGGAGATATGGATGTTTTGTCAGGAGGTGGTCCCTTATCGCAGGAAACTCATAAACTTTTTATATGGGAAAATGTTTCTGCGGATGGCTGTAAGTGGAAAGAACACATAATCCTTAAAGGGAAAAGGATACATGAAGCTGTAGCAGCAGATGTTGATAACGATGGTGATATTGACATTTGTACAAAGCCCTGGCATGGTGGACTTCATATTTATCTTGAAAATAAATTGATTTTAAGAATAAATTATTAAACTTACAATAAAGTTATAATTTAAATTTGAAACTAAATACCCGATTACCATGACTTACCTCTCCAGATCCCGCCGTAATTTTATAAAAACATTATCGACATCTACATTATTACCTGCCTCTTTTGTCCCTGTATTGGCCGCCTCGCCCGATGAAAATCAAGTGGCACATAAATCTTTAAGTGGCAACCAGCAGGTGTCGGGCAAAACTCAGAGGAAAAATACAGATTTGTATGATGGGCCGCATTCACCATTGTTCAATCCAATCACAATCAATGGCAATAAGGCTTTATCAAACCTTACCGGGCCTGATGTCTCGAATGAAATGGCTAAAGCTGTCGTATCTGCGCCTAAAGGGAAGGGGACTGCCTGGGGCATACCTTTTAAAATGGCCAGCAAGGTATTGTATCTCAAAAATGAAATTGTAAATATTGAGGTAGCGCCATTCTCCAGCAAATGGCTTATCTTTTTGCACACTTCCGACCATATTCCCCTCGTTCAAAATGATGACGGTTTTTATAAGAAACCTTTCGAAGGCATAGGGTACCTCAACGAACATATTGCCAATTATGTCATTATCTATGCCGATGGGGATGAATTAAGCCTGCCAATAAAAGAGCGCTTCCATATAGGAATGTTCAGGCAAGCCTGGGGAGAAAACTGCATTGAATCTGTTGCACACCATAAACCAAGGCCAGTGCGTCCTCACCATGATCAGATAACCAAAAACTGGGGGTTGTCTCAAACCAGGGTCGACGCTGTTGACAGAGGGAATTGGGTCAATTGGTTGTGGGCATGGGAGAATCCACATCCGGATAAGAAAATAAAGGCAATTCGTTTCGAGCCATTAAACAAAACGCCAATCATCCTTTCTGCAATTTCTACCGGAAATGTTCAATCAAACCCCCTGCGCTGGAAATCAAGGCAAAAAGCCATTTTAACCCTTCCACCGGAGGTTGAATTTGACCCTACACTTGACGAGTATGGGCTTTTGTCGCAAATAAAACTCGACCTGGGGCAGATTATATCCGCAACACCCAGGTTACTATACCCAGATAACGAATGGCCTCAAACGTATAACAACAAAGTCCCGGAGAGGTCAAAACGGGAAATAATTATTGAATATTCCGCACACCCTGATGCAATATTCCACTTAAATGGGCAACACTCAATACCCGTTTCAGACATAATAAACAAAAGCAATCAAGGAGCCATCAAACCCATAGCCCCGGCAAATAAAAAGGTGAAAATCCGGGTAGTTGAAAAAGGGAGCAGTAAACCTGTCCCCGTTAAGTTCCATGCTCATGGCGCAAAAGATGAATACCTTGCACCCGTTGACCGGCACCGGCAGCCGGATGATGCATGGTTTGAAGATTACAGTGTTGACTTTGTCCACCGGGGCACGCACAACTGTACCTACATCCCTGGTGAAACTTTAATTAAAGTCCCGGTAGGGAAAGTTTTTATCGAAATATCAAAAGGTTTTGAGATAAAGCCTATTCGTAAAGTGGTTGACATCACAGCCGAAACAAACGAGGTAACGGTAGAAATTGAAAAAGTGTTGAATTGGAGGGAGAAAGGATGGGTAACCGCAGATACCCATGTACATTTCCTTTCAACCGGCTCTGCTATGCTGGAAGGGTCTGCCGAGGGAATAAACATTGTTAACCTGCTGGCTAGCCAATGGGGTGAGCTGATGACCAATGTTGGGGATTTTGATGGAAAAACAACTTACGGGTCAAAGGAAGCAGGCGGGGATGGGGAATACCTTGTCAGGGTCGGCACCGAAAACCGGCAGCATGTAATGGGCCATATATCACTTTTAGGCTATGAAGGCAATATTATAGTGCCAATGACCACTGGTGGAGCTCGTGAATCGGCTATCGGCGACCCCATTGAGATGCTTTTGACAGAATGGGCGCAACAGTGTAAAAAACAGGATGGAGTAGTTATTTTGCCCCATTTCCCGGAGCCACGTCTTGAAAATGCAGCATCCATTGTAAATGGAAGTGTTGATGGTGTTGAAATGACATCATTGGGGAATTTTTACGGGGGGATAAACCCATATTCATTAACAGACTGGTACCGCTACCTCAACTGTGGGTATTTTGTTGCCGCCGTTGGCGGAACTGATAAAATGAGTGCGGGGACAGCAGTGGGTACAGTTCGCACTTATGCAAAAATTGATAAAAACATAGAATTCAGCTATGACGCCTGGAAAGAGTCGGTTAGACGAGGGCAGACATTTGTGACTTATGGGCCGTTAGTCGAGTTCCTGGTTGACGGGAATCCTTCGGGAAGCCGGATAAATATGTCGGTAAATGGGGGGACAGTCGATATTACCTGGGAAGTAGCCAGCATTACAATTCCAATGACACGCGTAGAGTTGATAGTCAATGGCGAAATAAGGGAAAGTGTAGCCGTGTCAAAATGGAAGGGGAGTGGGAATTGGAAATTCAAAGTGGATAAAAGTTCCTGGGTAGCTTTATTGGTAAGAGGGCATTATGAAGATAAGCCGGAGATTATCACAGCTCATACCTCGCCGGTTATGATCAAGGTGAAAAATTCAAAAATGCTTGCAGCAGCCGATGCGCTTACTATACTTGAACAGATTGAAGGCGCCAGGGCATATCTTGAAACTATTGGCACCAGGGCCGATAATAAAGCCTATAAACGTATGAGGATGGTATTAGAGTCAGCACACCGCACCTTACACAACCGGATGCATGCCCTGGGCTACGACCATATACATACACCTACAACTGACCACCCGGAACATCACCATTGAGGTATAACTGATTCTGAAGTATTACCATATTCGTTCAATAGCAGTTGCGCAAATGTATATAACAATGAACAAATTGGAGAAAAAAAACTTTAAGTATATATTCACTTTTAAACCTGCTACTATAATTTATAAATAACATTTGACTGCTATTAAAAATAGAATGATATATGATAGATAAGATTCTGATTACTCCTTCTCAAAAATTTATAAAAATTGAGAGTCTTAGCGGAGTACTCCTTTTTAGTGCAACTATTATTGCATTAATCTGGGCGAACTCCCCGTATAGCCACATATATAACTCATTGTGGCAATACAAAGTAGGAATTAAAATACACAATTTCGAACTTATAAAACCACTTATATTATGGATTAATGATGGATTAATGGTAATCTTTTTTTTCCTTATCGGATTAGAACTCAAAAGAGAGTTGCTGATTGGGGAATTAGATTCCCCAAAAAAAGCAGCATTCCCGTTCATTGCCGCTATCGGAGGGATGTTATTCCCCGTTGCTTTATTTATTTTCCTTAACAAAAACCCTGAAACATTAAACGGGTGGGGCATACCAATGGCTGCCGACATAGCATTTTCGCTGGCTATTTTAAAATTATTAGGCAACAGGGTGCCTTTGAGCCTTAAAGTATTCCTGACAGCATTTGCTATTATTGATGATATTGGAGCTGTACTTGTAATCGCTGTTTTTTATAGTTCGAGCATTAATTGGATATTATTAATTTATGCCTTGATCCCTGTCTTAATCCTCTCTTTCCTTTCGTACCGGAGGATATATGCGAAACACTTAATTCTGGTATTTGGCATTATTATTTGGTTATTGTTCCTGAAAGCAGGTATCCACCCTACTGTAGCAGGAGTATTATTAGCTTTTACTATTCCGATAAGGCAAAAAATAGATGTTAAAACATATACGAATAAGCTATGTTCTATCTCAAACGAAATAAAAGAAACTACTAACAACAAAAATTTCATCCTTTCTAAAGAGCAAATAGAACATATAGATAATTTAGAGGCTTGGACTAATAGGGTGCAGTCGCCACTACAACACCTCGAACACAGGCTTCACAATTGGGTTGCATATTTTATTATACCGGTTTTTGCATTATCCAATGCAGGAGTTGCTTTTAATACAAATATAAATTTAGACTACCCACTAATAACAAACGTAGCGATTTGCTTGTTTATCGGAAATTTCATTGGTGTAGCATTGTCATCCTTATTAGGTGTAAAACTGAGAATAACAGAATTGCCCAAAGGTGTAGACTATAAGCTGGTATTGGGTATTGCCTCACTGGCAGGAGTAGGGTTTACCATGTCTATTTTTATTGCAAACTTAGCATTTGTTGAAAATCCCGCTTTTATAGATTCAGCAAAAATAGGGATCCTTATCGGGTCATTCATTTCGGGCCTGATTGGGTATACGATTTTAAGATTAAGTAGTAAAAAGAAAATAATGGCACCCCGTTGAGGGTTGTAAGAATGCGTTGAAGTTGTTTAAAGTTAAAGGGGATTTTCGAGAGTGACAGATTGATTTTCAGCCCCGAGGATTCGGGGAAGCCCCGAACACTCGGGATGGAAGGAAAATTAGCTGAAGTCCAATGGAATCAAGATGTTACTCGCAGGTTTTCAATTTGACTTTAAACAACTTCGTTATAAAAAATCAAATAATGCTCGAACTGAGAGTCTGTTAAATCAATACCATTTGTTCATTAAGGGGAGGCTTCTAAGCAAGAATAACCTATTCCCGAACCATACAATATTATTACCGCTTCAGCTTAATTACTTCGCTTCCTGCCAGTAGGAATGCCCCCGTGCCATAAACTTCCCAACTTTCTGGTGAAAAATTCTTCTTAGGGTCGGCGCCAATAGGTTGAACCCAGCCAACCATGCCGTTTTTCTTTTGCAGTTTTGTTAAACCGGCCCATGCCCTCTCAACCACTGGCAGGTAAGTTGCTTTGTCAAGTATCCCGTTGTTAATTCCCCATGCAAGGGCATAACAGTAAAAACCGGAGCCGCTTCCTTCGCCGCCGGGGTAAGAGCCGGGGTCAAGTAAACTAGCCCTCCACAAACCGTCTGGTTGCTGAATAGATGCTATTTTTTCAGCCATCTCTTTATAATTGTTGATGTAAAAATTGCGCAGGGGGTAATCTTTTGGCAACTCTTTTAGTATGCGCACCAGGCCACCCATAACCCATCCGTTGCCCCTCGACCAGAATATTTTTTTACCGTTGGCTTCTTTAATAGGCTCAATCCCTTCAACACCCCACTTGTACCTTAAATCCCTGGCGTAAAGGCGCTCTTCTTTATCGTATAATAAATCGTAGCATTCTTTGAATAGCTTGTCATTCAATTTAAGGTATTTATCTTTATTCAGGGTTATGCCCAATTTAACTAAAGTAGGAGGCCCCATGAAAAGTGCGTCACACCACCACCATACTGTTTTATCGCCTTTTTTTATTTCTTCCTGGAAAGGGTATGGTTCATAAGGGGTTGCCATAAACTTATCCACCTTCTCAATGGTAGGCTCAATCATACGCTTATCTTTTGCTATCCTATACACATCGATATACGTTTGGCAGATTGCGTAATCATCAGCATGGAAAGGCCGTGGCCCTGCTTTCCATTGGTTTGCATCTCCCATTTCAACCAATGCTTTATACATTTTTTTCGAACCGGTAGTTTCATAAGCTGCAACTACGCCGGCATAAAATGCACTGTTTGTCCAGTCGTAAAGCCTGTGCTTCGGATGTTTTAACTGCCAGAAAGTGGCCTTTTTCAGGGCCTTTATGATATAACTCTTCTTGAAAATTTTATTATTTGCCTGGTCCCTGGAAAATGCAGGACTACAAATAACGGTTAAAATTAAGATGGCCAGAATATTTTTCCTCATAAGTTTATAATTTTACTTGAACTATGCAATCGATTGCATTTGCAAATATAAAACATTCTTTATAAAATTAATATAGTCATATACATAGAGACTGTTTAAAATTTGTTTTTGTGAAAGGTTTTTGATGGATTAAGTTCTCAGGCAAGGCAAAATTGACGCGAATAGCACCGCTATTTAAGGAAATTTTAACGCTGCATGAGGGC
>JAADGO010000039.1 GCA_013152355.1 Chlorobiota bacterium | reverse complement strand
TAAGTCCGAAGGTTGGTAAAACCTGCCCTAAAGTTGTAATTTAAGTATAGAATATGGCAAAATAGCGATGGAAAAGACTTTTCAACACCTTATACTTGGTTTCCTTAAAGGTAAACTTACCCTTTTTGAAGAAAAACAATTATTTGAATGGGCAAAAAATAACAGGAAGCAATTTCTTGACGAACAAAATAGATTGGAAGGGCAGTTGCAATTTGATGGGAATCCTGAAACATCAAAAAGATGGAAGCAACTACAGGCACGTATCAAAAAGCAGGAAGGTATTGCCACACCAACGTTAATAACCATACTAAACCGGAATGCAATAAAGATTGCTGCAAGTTTCCTGATCGGAATAATCATTACTTCTCTTGTCTTTCTAAAATCATCACCTCTTCGCGAACAACTCCAATATTCACAGGAATTAAGCATTAAAACCCCGTATGGAGCAAAAACACATTTTATCCTGCCCGATAGTTCGTCAGTTTGGATAAACTCAGGGTCTGAACTCTCCTTCCCATCAAAATTCGGGAAAACAAGGACAGTTTCTTTAAAAGGGGAGGCATACTTTGATGTTGTAAAAGATAAAATCCCTTTTATTGTCAAAACTGATCTTGGCAATGTAAAAGTTAAAGGTACTGCATTTAATGTAAAGGCTTATGAGAATGAGGCTTTCGAAACAACACTGGTTAGAGGTATTGTAACTGTCCGTAGTTCAGATACAGGTAAGGAAATCACCCTCAAGCCGGGCGAACAATCAGGTATCTGTGGCAATATGATTTCAGTAAAACCTGTAGATACAAAAACTATTACTTCCTGGATTATAGGGAAACTGATTTTTAATAATGAGCCTTTACCCAGTATCGCCCACAGGCTGGAGCGTTGGTACAATGTTAAGATACAACTGGATAACGATGAACGGCTATCAGAGATATGGTACACAGGAACAATAGAGATGGAATCGTTCAGCGAGGTATTGCAACTACTGAAAACAACCGCCCCTATTCAATATACTTATAATGATAAAACACGGACAATACATATAAAACATAAATAAACCGATTGCTTATGGAAATATAAATGACATATCAATGAAGTTGTTTTAACTTTAAATAGCTTCAATAAAAAAGAGGTAGAAAGTGCGATTTCCTACCTCCTTAAAAAGTTCGATTTAATACAACAGTATTTAAACCTTAAAAACAAAAGTATGAAAAAAATGTGGTTATATCATAGCCAACAGGCTATGGTGTATGAAATTTGGAAAAAAATGAAACTGACTATTTTTCTTATATGTATTTCGGTCTTTAGCAGTTTAGCTGTTGACAGCTATTCCCAATCGACTAAATTAACACTTAATCTGCAAGATGTTACTATAAAGAATGTCCTCCTGGAGATTGAAGAAAACAGTGAGTTCCGTTTTTTTTACAGCAATAATGTTGATGTTGAGCGCAAAGTATCGATAAACCTTCGCGACAAAAAGGTATTCGATGTCCTTAATGAGCTATTTAAAAAAGAAAATGTAAAGTATAATGTTATAGGAAGGCAGATTGCTATATATGGCACACAGGATAAAATAGAATCAGGACTCAACCTGATGCAACAAAAATCTATTTCCGGGAAAGTTTCCGATGGATCAGGGCAACCACTCCCAGGGGTTACCGTTGTTGTTAAAGGTACAACGCAAGGTACTGTTACCGATACGAATGGGAATTATATACTCACCAATATCCCTGCAAAAGCAACCCTTGTATTTTCATTCGTGGGGATGAAGACCCAGGAAGTGGCAGTATTGGGCAAGCAGGAAATCAATGTTGTTTTGGAAGAAGAAACAATTGGGTTGGAAGAAGTAGTGGCAATTGGTTATGGTACGCAGGGCAAGCGTAATATTACAGGGTCGATATCGAACCTTAAAACAAAAGGGTTGGAGGACCTGCCAAATGTTTCTGCTTCTGAAATTATCAAAGGGCGTATCCCGGGAATTACTATATCGACACCCAATGGGCAGCCAGGGCAGGCACAGATGGTTCGGATAAGGGGGGTAAGCTCGGTAGGGGCAGGCGACAACCCGCTTGTTGTTGTTGACGGCATCCCGGTTGGGAATAACATACCCAAAAGCCTTAACCCTATTGATATTGAATCATTTTCAGTATTGAAAGACGCTTCTTCGACCGCAATTTACGGTGCCCGCGGTTCCAATGGCGTTATACTTATTACCACCAAAAAAGGGGCTTATAATACCAATGAGCTCCGGTTCAGCACTTATGTAGGATTGCAGGATATTCCTCAGAGGAGGAGGATAGAGATGTTAAATGCCAGGGAGTATGCCCAATTCATGAAAGAAACATGGACCGATAATGCTTTAGCCCATGGGGTAACCCCTAATGTGCCTTCTATTTATCAAAACCCCGAACAATATGGCAAAGGTACCGATTGGTACCAACATTTGCTTCAAAACAACCCTTTGCTTCAGAATTACAACATATCATACACAGGCGGGACCAGTAAAACCAGGAGCATGATCTCGGGGGGGTACACAAACCAGGATGGATTATTGCTAAATACAGATTTTAAGAGGTATTCACTTCGGGCAAGTGTTGATGCCGATATTAGCAGTAAAATCAAAATAGGGTTAAATATCAGCGGGTCACAGACTATACAGAATAATACCGACATTATGCTCTTGTTGGCTTTATTTACCAGCCCGTTGCAATCGCCATACAATCCTGACGGAACTGAAAAACCATATATTTATGAGGATAGCCCGGCATATTTGCATGGCCCGAATTATGCTTATGTGTTAAAGAATACTACCAGCGTCAGTACTATTTTCAATGGTAATGCAAGTGGTTATTTTGAAGTAGAGTTAATTAAAGGGCTTAAATACAAAGCTGTTTTGGGGGTAACTACCATAAATCTGAATTACAGGTACTTCCGCCCGTCAACTATAGGGGCATGGAGGTCTCCGCCACCAAGGCAGGCAATTTCAAAATATACTACCAGTTTTAGTAACAACTGGAATTTTGACAACCTGCTGAGTTACGAACGTAAAATAAACGACCATAGTTTCAAAGGATTATTGGGGTACACATCTCAAAAATACGGGTCGAGGACATCAGCCCAGAAGTCGCAGGATTTCCCTAATGATGAAGTGCAGACAATCCAGTCAGGCGCTACTATCCTCCAAAATTCAACAGGAGGCACCCTCTGGTCATTAAATGGGTACTTCGGGCGTATTAATTACGACTATAAAGGCAGGTACCTGGTTGAAGCCACTTTCCGCAGGGAGGGCTCATCACGATTTGGTTCCGACAATAAATGGGGTAATTTCCCTTCCTTCTCGGTTGGGTGGAGGCCTTCCGATGAAAATTTCTTCCCCGACATACAAAATCTTGACGATTTTAAAATCCGTGCCAGTTTTGGTATTACCGGGAATAATAATATCGGGGACTTCACCTATATGTCGAATGTAGTATCAAGTAATTATAACTTTGACGGTAATTTCGTTGCAGGGAAAGTATTAGGAGGATTTAATAATTCCGGGCTTGGATGGGAAAAATCAGACCAGTTTGACATAGGTTTCGATATGAGCCTTTTTGACTATAGGGTACAGTTCAACTTCGACTACTATACTAAAATCACCAAAGATATGCTTTACAGGGTGCCTATCCCGGCAGTGGCAGGCTTCCAAACGGCAATTGACAATGTAGGGGAAGTTAAAAACAAAGGGGCTGAATTTTCAATTGACACGAAGAACCTTGTGGGCAATTTTAAGTGGAACACCAATTTTAACTTTTCGTACAATACCCATAAGGTAGTCAGGCTGAATACTGAAAATGACGAAATCATTTCGGGTAACAATATAACCAGGGTTGGTGGCGAAATAGGTGAGTTCTACGGTTATAAAAGGATTGGTATCTATAACTCGCAGGCAGACCTTGACAAGTACCCAGGATGGCCAGGATTTACAGGCCTTGGGGCAGTGATTTATGAAGATGTGAATAAAGATGGCGTTATTTCATCGCTAGACAAGACCGCGATTGGAAGCCCCCACCCAAAATTTATCCTGGGTATGACCAATACATTCTCATATAAAAACTTTGACCTGTCGGTATTATTAACAAGTGCCTTAGGTTACCAGTTGTTTAATCCCGGCAATAATTTCCTTTTAAATCTTGTAAACAGGTTTAATGTGAGGAAAGAGGTATTGTACCGCTGGAGGTCGCCCGAAAACCCCGGCAATGGCTGGGTACCTACCTCTACAATTAATGTAAGGTCGAGGGAAATGAATTCTGCATGGCTTGAAAATGCAAACCATTTATGGGTGAAGAATATTACTTTTGGGTACAATGTACCCAAACATTTACTGGCACAAAAAGGGATACTTGTTAAAGAGGTACGTTTTTTCAGCAGTATCCAGAATGCATTCCTGATAGCCCCCGGTTTATCCGAAGGTAACCCCGAAGCCAGTTTCTTTAATGGAGTCAATGGGAATTCCTTGTCTTTAGGGCAGACATGGGGCGCTACTTACCCGGTACCCAGGATTATTACTTTTGGGCTAAACATAACATTCTAATTAAAATGATGTACTTATGAAAGCAAAAAATATTTTTCAGATAGGCTTATTCCTCCTCTTATTAAATTCATGCAGCGACAGTTTCTTAGACTTAAGCCCGTTTACCTCGCAAAATTCAGGTAACTTTTATAAAACGGAAGAACAAATGCTCCAGGCAGTAAATGGGGCTTATTCAAACCTACAGGGCTATGCAAACAGGGCTTACGTGCTGGAAGAGATGAGGTCGGATAATGCAACAATTGATAATGCACAAGATGCCGGGGGCCTTGGCAGGTATACCCCTATAACCGAATTTTATCTCAGCACCGATAATAAGTTTGTCCTAAGTGCATGGAGAAAAATTTACAATGCGGTAGCCGATATAAATATGCCTTTGTCGAAATTGCCGGGCGCTGATATTAAGGAAGCCACTAAAAAACGCTTTGAAGGCGAATTAAAATTCTTAAGGGCCTTCTTTTATTATGTTGCCGTAAACTATTGGGGCGAAATACCTTTAGTAACAACAACCTTAAATACAGATGAGGCATTTGCTATCGGGAAGTCTGATGTAAATACTGTTTACCAGGCAATTATCAGCGATTTACAGGATGCTGCGAATTCCTTGCCTGCAAGTTACTCGGATAGCGAGGATATAGGTAGGGCTACCAAAGGGGCTGCTTACGCATTATTGGGCAAAGTATACCTTACGCTTAAAGATTACGACAATGCAATAACCGCATTGCGTAAAGTACAGGGGTATTCCTTAGTCGCCAATTATGCAGATATTTTCGACCCTGCCCACGAAAACGGGCCGGAATCCATTTTTGAGGTACAGTATATGGAAGGGCCGTATAACCAGTATAGTAATTTTCAATACCAATTTGCACCTTTCAAAAGTAAAACAGTTGTTGACCCGGCATGGGGCGCCCCTTACGGAGCCAACATGCCTACTAATGATTTTTTGAAACAATATGAAGAAGGCGATTTAAGGAAGGATGCTACAGTAGGGTTTGAAACAATGGTTGAGGACTATACCGGCAACAACCTAACAATAGCGGTGCCTTATGTCAAAAAATATAACCACCCGCATGCCGTAATAGGGCAAACCGGGAATAACTGGGTTATCCTAAGGTATGCCGATGTTATGCTGATGCTTGCCGAAGCATTAAATGAAAAAGGGTACAGCACAGGGGAGCCGTTTGATTTAATCAATACAGTCAGGAACCGTGCCGGGTTGGCTAACTTAACACCAGACGTAGTTGCAGGGCAGGCAGCCTTCCGGTTGGCAGTTGAAAAAGAGAGGAGGGTTGAATTGGCATTCGAGAACCAGCGTTGGTTCGATTTACTACGGAGTGGCCATGCGCTTGAAACGATGAGGGCATTTGGGGCAAGTGAGCTTGCAAACCCAACAACGCCGATTAACCCGGTTAGCCCACCTGTATCTGTGGCATACCAAATCGAAGAATATGAATTATTACTGCCAATACCCGATGCAGAGATAATTATTAATGATATTGGGCAGAACCCCGGGTATTGATATAGCCTACAGAGGAAAAAAGGGGGGGGAGCCTCCCCTTTTTTTGTTACCTTGCCTGTAACTTAAATTCAGCGGATGGTTTTAGTCCTCTCCGCTGGATAATATCCGTAATGATTATAAAAATAAGGCTAAACTTCTAAGGTTGCGCTTTACCCTGGTAAAAGCTGCACCGGGGGACAAGCCTGTCTATGTTTGTTTAACCTCCAGGCAGAAATAGTTTCAAAAAAGTAACCCCCATCCATCATATAATAAATTTTTAAAATATGGAATCACAATATTCGAGTTTTTGCAAAATATTAATTATTGGGTGGTTGGTAATCGGTTATTCCTGCAAAGGGCCTGAAGAATCGAGCCCCGCAGGTACAACTGGAAGTAAAGCAAAACCAAACATCGTTTACATTTTCGCAGACCAAATGCGGGCGCAGGCAACAGGTTTTTCCGGGAACCCCGATGTACATACCCCGGAACTTGACGGGTTAGCATCAAAAAGCGTTGTGTTCACAAACGCTGTTTCTACCTGCCCTGTATGTACACCCTACCGGGCATCACTGCTTACCGGGCAATACCCCCTAACCCACGGCTTATTTATGAACGACCTGAAACTCCCCGATAATGGCAACTCAATCGGGCAGGTACTAAAACGTTCAGGGTATGATACCGGGTGGATTGGCAAATGGCACTTAAATGGGGGCGGCAGGTCCTCATATATCCCTGAAGGAAGCAGGCAGGGCTTTGAATACTGGAAGGTACTGGAATGCACCCACGATTATAATAAATCATATTATTATGAAGGGAATGATACAACCAAAAAGTTATGGCCCGGGTATGATGCATACGCCCAAACTAATGATGCTGTCAGGTATATAAGGATGAAGAAACATTCTCCTAAGCCTTTTGCCCTATTCATATCGTATGGGATACCCCACGACCCTTATAATACTGCCCCCGGGGATTTACAAAAGCTATTCAGGGGGGAGGATTTTACCTTAAGGGGGAATGTCCCCCCTCAAATGCAGGGCTTATGCCGTGAAGAATTGGTTGGTTATTATTCCCATATTGCAGCACTTGACAGCTGTGTCGGTGAGATTTATAAAGCACTTGAAGAAACTGGGCTGGCAGAGAATACTATTTTTGTATTTACCTCCGACCATGGCGATATGCTGGAATCCCACTGGTTTGGCCCGGGGAGGTCGCCACGGAAGCAAGTACCCTATGACGAGTCAATATTAGTACCCTTTATCTTGAGGTACCCTGCACTATTAAAAGACAAAGCAAAAATTATTCAAACCCCAATAGGGACACCTGATATAATGCCAACATTACTTGGGCTATGCGGCATCGGCATCCCTCCAACGGTTGAAGGGGAAGGGTTGTCAGGGCTAATAATAAAAGGAGGCAAATTGGGGAGGGAAGGGGTTTTAATTGCAAATTACCACCCATTTGCAGATTTCCGGACAGAAAGGGGGGGGCGCCCTTACAGGGGGATACGCACCGAAAGGTATACGTTTGTCCGCGATTTGAATGGCCCATGGATGTTGTTCGACAATCTGAACGACCCTTTCCAGTTGGAAAACCTTGTAAATAAACATTCTGCCAAAGACATCCAGTCCGGGTTAGATGCAGAGTTAAAAAAGATATTAACAGGGTTAAATGACCCGTTCGACCGCCCCGAGGTATTGCGGGCAAAATGGGGGTATAAAATAAATGATAATGAGAGTATCCCTTATTATTAGCAATGCTCTTTGATAAGGCTGAAAAGATATACGCGGGCTATACTTTTCCAGGCTAGTGTGAAGTTGTTTAAAATTAAATGGGATTTTCGAGAAGAATATAAAAACTATGAAAAATAACTTCTTACTCATATTACCTTCATTTCTTATTTTACTTTACAGTAATGGGGTAACCGGTTCGACCAATTGGAAAGGGCAATGGATAACAGCATTCGAAAATCAAAATGCTACCAATACGTGGATAGCCTATCATAAAACCTTCGCTGTGGATAAGATTCCGGGGAAAGCTATTGCAAAGGTCGCTGTGGACTCAAAATATTGGATGTGGGTTAATGGGGAGTTAGTGGTGTTCGAAGGGCAGTTAAAAAGAGGTCCGACCCCTCACGACACCTATTATGACGAGGTGGATATTGCACCATTCCTTGTGAAGGGGAATAACAAACTGGCTATTCTGGTATGGTTTTTTGGCAAGGATGGTTTTTCGCATAACAGTAGTGGAAAGGCAGCCATGATCTTCGACTGCCAGGCACCAGGATTGGAATTACACACAGATGATTCATGGAAAGCAATTATACATCCTTCTTTTGGATGCACTGGCCGTCCACATCCGAACTTCAGGTTACCGGAATCCAATATACGTTTTGATGCTCGTGAAGGGAATTTCGAGTTTGCCGGCAAAAATTTCACCCCTGAAGGATGGAGGGCTGCCAAAGTGTTGGGGCACCCCCCCATATCGCCATGGAATAAACTCGTGAAAAGGCCCATCCCCTTATGGAAAGATTACGGGTTTAAAAACTATATTAAAATACCCCGGTTGCCATTCGTCAGTAAAGGTGATACCATTGTTTGCAAGCTCCCATATAATGCCCAGGTTACGCCATACTTTAAAATAGAATCGGCAGCAGGAAAAGAAATTGAAATTCGTACTGACCATTATTATGGGGGAGGCCCGCCGAATGTCAGGGCCGAATATGTAACAAGTGAGGGAATCCAGGAATATGAATCCCTTGGCTGGATGAACGGCCACCATGTCAGGTATTATTTCCCCAAAGGAATAAAAGTATTGGAACTGAAATACAGGGAAACCGGTTATAATACCGGGTTTACAGGGAGTTTCCATTGTAATGACCCGTTTTTTAACAACTTATGGGAAAAGGCAGCCCGAACTTTGTACGTCACCATGCGCGATACTTATATGGATTGCCCTGACCGTGAACGGTCTCAGTGGTGGGGCGACATGGTTATTGAGAGTGGCGAAGCTTTTTATGCACTTAGTCCGCCGAGCCGCCACCTGGCCAGGAAAGGAATACTGGAACTTATTAACTGGCAGCGAAAAGATAGTACCATCTTTGCCCCCATACCTGCCGGCAACTGGGATAAGGAACTCCCCGGACAGATGCTTGCCAGTGTAGGGTACTTTGGTTTCTGGAACTATTACTGGAATTCCGGAGATATCGAAACTATAAAACAGGTGTACGAAGGAGTGAAGAGATATATTAATGTTTGGAAACCTGACAGCCTGGGCGGAGTGCAACAGCGCAGTGGTGGTTGGTACTGGGGCGACTGGGGTATCAATGTGGATAAGGCATTGCTTATTAATGAGTGGTATTACCTTGCCCTTGACGGTTTTAAAAGAATGGCGGAGCTCCTGGGTAAAACAACAGAGGCAAATAAAATAAACATGCAGATGAAGGATTATAAAAAATCTTTTAATGCTGCTTTTTGGAAAGGGGATCAATATCGTTCTGATAAATACAAAGGGGAAATTGATGACCGGGCACAGGCACTGGCTGTGGTGGCAGGACTGGCTGATGAAAGCAAATATGAAAAAATATATAACCTTCTTCAATCCCAAATGTATGCCAGCCCATACATGGAGAAATACGTCATTGAAGCCTTGTTCCTAATGAAGAAAACAGAATTTGGGCTGGACAGGCTAAAATTACGATTTGCAGATATGGTAAACTACCCGGGAATCACTACTCTTTGGGAAGGTTGGGGCATTGGGGGGAATGGTTATGGAGGCGGTTCAACCAACCATGCCTGGAGTGGAGGGGGACTCACCATCCTTTCGCAGTATGTGGCTGGTATATATCCTATAGAGGCTGGTTATAAAACTTTCATGGTGAAGCCGCAATTGTCCTACCTGAATGAAGTCAGGGCACGCATTCCTTCCATCCGGGGAAATATTGATGTCGAAATCAAAAAAAGTCAAAAAACCTTTTCAATAAAGGTCAGAGTACCCAAAAGTACCAAAGCAGTTGTTTATATTCCGAAAGAGTATGGGCATATATCGGTTAATAATAAAAAAATAAAGAAAGCCCGCCTCAGTGCAAAAAATAAATACCCGGTTTATAGAGAGGCAACCCCTGATACCGGAATTGAGGTTTCTGAAGGAGAATATATTTTTAGGTCAAGAAAATAAATTAATTATAAATATGAGGATCAAGAAATTTAATACACTATTGGTAGTTGTTACCCTGTGCTTTGCATATTTGCCGGGATGTGCCAATACTGCGGAAAAAGTTATTAATGCCAAAGATTATGGAATCCAGGAGGGGATTGACAATACCCCTGTTTTAATAAAAGCCCTGGAAGCTTGTAAAGCACAAAACGCATCGAAGCTGATTATCCCCAAAGGAATCTATGGCATATACCCTGAAAAAGCCCAAGGGGCTTACAGGCATATACCCAATAACGATGATGGGATAAAAAGGATAGTATTCCTTTTGGATGGGTTTAAGGATTTTGAGATTGACGGCCAGGGGTCAAAATTTATTTGCCATGGGCAAATGATTCCATTTGATCTAAAAAACTCAAGGAACATCAAGATCAGTAATCTTTCAGTCGACTGGGATAAGCCATTTTTCTTTCAGGCAAAGGTTGTAGCCGTCCATCCTGGGCAGAATGCGTTCGACCTGGCAGTCTTTAAAGAGTGTAATTACGAGATACACGGTGACGAGCTGATTTTCACAAACAAAAAAAGTAAAGGGAAAGACGATTGGCTGAAGATGGCTCCCCCGGCTCAGGAAGATGTGAGGTGGGAACAGGACATCAACTGGAATATCTGGTTTGACCCCAAAACCAGGGCTCCTGTTTTCAATGTTGAAGAAGCTGCCAGGCTCCATACATGGAATACTAAGTTGAACAAGCCGGCAAGGGCAGAGGAACTGGGTGAGAACTTAGTCAGGCTTTACAATGCAACCAACCGTTTGCCCGATGTAGGGTGGGTGTTGATTATTAAAGGGAATTTGACCAAAAACAGGCTTTCGCCGGCTATACACATTACTCAGTGTGAAAATATAACCATCGAGAACACAACAGTGTACCACTCTTCGGGTATTGCTTTGATAGTCGGCCGGACAGAGAATGTAACCCTTAACAAATTCAATGTTTTGTTACCCCCCGGATCAGGAAGGCTGGTGAGTTCTACTGCCGATGCTACACACTTTGTAAATTGCAGGGGGTTAATAAAACTCGAGAATTGTGTTTTCGAGAATATGCTTGACGATGCTACGAATGTACATGGCGTATATGCCCGGGTTATTGGCACTGTTGGTGATTATACATTAGGTATGGGCCGTGGCCATTCGCAACAGCAGGGGTTTGTTTTTGCCGACAAAGAAGATAAAATAAGGTTGCTTAACCGGTTGAGCCTTGAACCTTACGCTACACTTACAGTCGAATCGGTGAAAAATGTAAACGAATACTATTTTGAGGCTACCTTTAAGGAAAAGGTAAAAGGCCTGGTACAACCAGAATCTGTTGCTGATAATATTTCGTGGCAACCCGATGTGGATATGCGAAATTGTATAGTACGAAGAAACAGGTCGAGAAGCATTCTAATATCAACTGCAGGTGATGTTGTTATTGAAAACAACAAATTCCTCGATTGCACCTATGCCGGAGTAGTTGTGCCGGGGTTTGTTGATTCCTGGTATGAATCAGGGCCTGTGAAGAATGTTATTATCCGCAATAACCTTTTTGAAGATATGGGTTTAGGTGGAGGTAATGCCCCCATTATAGATATAGCTGCTAACATCAATGGCAAGGTAAGCCCTCCTTTTTATTTTCATAAAAATATAATCTTTCAAAACAACACTATAAACACATTCGGACGGATACTTGTCCGGGCAAAGTCTCTTGAAAATTTTCAATTTAAAGGGAATAAGATAAATAAAAGCAAAAACTATCCTGTGGTAGCACATGAAAACAGCCCGGCTTTTGTTTTCGACCGCTGTAAAGATATTATTATCGAAAACAACGATTACAACTGGGGGAATACTGCAACCATAAAAGCATATAATACAATTGGAATGATTAGCAGGAAGAATAAAAATATTGAACAGGTAAAACGGGCAAAATAATCAGGCTACGGAAGCCATGTTAGAAACCCTGAATTAAATTACAGAAAAATGGAAAGAAGGAATTTTATCAAAGCTAGTGTTATTGCTTCATCGGGAGTATTTTTTACTGATACGGTTTTAGGTTTTATGAACCCTTCGCCGGAGGATAGTAATATAGGCGAATATTACAAAGGATTCCAAAACCCTCCGGCCGGCTCCCGGCTTTTTGTGCGTTGGTGGTGGAATGGCAACAGGCTTGATGCGAAAGAGATACTGAGAGAATTGGATGTAATGAAGGCGGCAGGTATTGGTGGAGTAGAAATCAATCCTATTGCATTTCCTCACGATACCGACCCTGTAGGGTATGAGGCACTGACGATTTTTGAAGACAAGTGGCTGGATATGTTGCAGGTGGCTCTTCAGGGAGCGAAAAAAAGAGGCATGGTGTGTGATATGATTGTAGGCTCAGGTTGGCCTTTTGGAGGAGAGTTCCTGAAAAAAGAAGAACAAACACAAATGGTAACCATAGAAACTGAAGACCTGAAGGGAGGGGGTAAGTATAGTTTTAAATTGAGTGACCTGCTGGATAAAGTAGACCCCAGTTTTCATTCAAAAAATAAAACGGTTTATAAAGACCTGCTGATGGCCCGTTTGCTCCCTGCAACATCAAATGAATTTATCGAGGGAGAAGATTTGACAGGCAGCCTTAAAAATGAGGTGCTGACAATCGATGTCCCTGAAGGCGATCATGTATTGTATTATGTGGTTAAACTTACCGGGTATATGGCAGTGATTAATGGTTCGCCCGGTGCCGCCGGCCCGGTGTTGAATCATTATAGTAAGCCTGCTACGGAAAAGTACCTGAACAGGATATCGGATATAATAACCGGAAAAATCGGGGATATGGGGAGCTATATCAGGGCGATGTTTTGTGATAGCATGGAACTTGAAGGAGCCAACTGGAATGACGACCTGGCTGATGAATTTGAGAAAAGAAGGGGGTATTCATTATTGCCTTTCCTCCCTTTTGTACTGAAAAAAGTTGGCAAAATGGGGAATCCTGTGAAGGAGGAGTATGGGGTAAAATTCCCTGATGAAGTAAAGGAACTTATTAAACGTGTTGACCTGGATTTTTATAAAACCCGGATTGAACTTTTTAAAGAAAGATTTATTGACACCTTTAATCAATGGTGCCATCAAAACCATGTCCGGTCCCGTATGCAGGCGTATGGGCGGGGCATGCACCCGCTTGAAGCAAGTATGGAGGTCGATATCCCCGAATGCGAAACATGGTTGTTCAGGGATGTAGGCAGAAAATACCCCGATACAGGATTAATAGGGAGGGCTCCCAGGATGTGCAATAAATATGTAGCATCGGGGGCAGCCCTTGCGGGGAAAAAGGTTATTAGTTGCGAGGAGATAACCAATACAACCATGGTTTTCATGGCAACACTGGAAAATATCAAGATTGCCGGTGACCAAAGCAATATTTCAGGGGTTAACCACTCTGTATTACACGGTTTTAATTATTCCCCGCCAGAAGCACCATTCCCCGGCTGGGTCCGCTATGGTACTTATTTTAATGAACGGAATCCCTGGTGGCCCTATTTCAAATTGTGGTCGGATTATAAAGCCCGTATATCTTACCTCTTACAACATGCTACCCCCCAGGCAAATGTAGCTGTCCTCCAGCCCCTTACCGACCTTTGGCTAAAACTGGGGCCACAACGTGACCCTTTCCCCCAAAAATGGTATCCTGAGTACCAGAATAACCTGTGGGAAGCCATCCACCAGAATGGAGGTGGTTGTGATTATGTAAGTGAGAATATCATTAACGATGCGACTTTTGAAAACGGCAGGATGGCCTATAATGAACGCTCATACCACACGCTGCTGCTACCGGAAATAGAAACGCTGGATATAAAAACGGCTAAATCATTGTCAGCTTTCGCGGATACCGGGGGTAGAATTATTTTTATTGGAAAAAAACCTTTCAAGTCACCTTCCTACAAAGAACCGAAAGCCAATGATGCCAGGGTGAAAAAGATTGTAGATGATATGGTGGCCCGTGCAAAAGGCAATGTGGTTTTATATCCTTCACCCAAAGGTGATGTGATCGGGTGGTATGGTAAGCTACAGGACGAACTGGGTGTTAAGCCCTATGTCAGGTTCGATAATGCCCATAAATATTTAAGCCAGTCTTGTTACCGGCTTGGAGGGCAAATGCTGTATTTTATTGCCAATACCAGTTTATCGGAACATATATCTGTAAAGGCCGACTTTCAGGTGGAAAACGAAGCCTATCCCTGGGTATGGAACCCTGAAACAGGAGAGAGGTTTACCTATCCAACAACCGGCACTAACAACATGCTTGAATTAGAAATTCCCCGTGCCACTTCCATGCTGATAGTTTTCGATAAGCATTTCACAAAAGGGCAACCCTATCCAGTAAGGTTAAAATCCGGAGGGAAAGAAATCACAGGCCCATGGCAGTTGCAACTACACCATATAAATGGCAATAAGCAGGTACAAAACCTGGATTCGCTTATTGACCTGGTTAATGATACAGAGATGAAAAATTTTGCCGGGACAGTTATCTATGAAAAAACGCTAAACATTGATAACAATAACTACCATTATATTGACCTGGGCAATGTTCAGGGAGTTACGGAACTGGCATTAAATGGGAAACCGTTAGGGGTAAAGTGGTATGGCTCCCACATTTACTACATTAAAGATGCAATTAAAACAGGAGAAAACAAATTGTCAATCAGGTTAACCACAATCTCCGGCAACTACCTGAAAAGCCTTAAGGATAACCCTGTAGCTCAAAGGTGGACAAAGAAACAGCCCTTTTATTCAATGGGGATTATTGGGCCGGCCAGGATTGTTTAGTGTCAAGTCAAGCATAACCTTTTTGGACTTGAAAACGTTCGAATACAACTTGCAACTTCATCTTTTATTTCTCCCTTTAAAATTCTATGCCTATATTTAGATGCCCATACAATATGATACGTACACTGCCAGGCTGCATAAAATATTTTTTTAGTGTGGAGGCAACTTTGGGAAGATACCTGTGAGCCTTTTTATAAGGTAAACCCGTAAAATGGCTCTGCCCACGTTCAGAGAACGTGTTTTCTCAATTTGAAGTAAATAATCACTTACTAATCGAACAAAATAAGCTAAATAGGTTTATTAATAACTAACACTAATGAAACTGAAGATTACACTTTTTGCTATTGCTGCAGTGGTTTTTTCAAATATTTCATGCACGGATAAACAGCCTGTAAAACCAAATATTATCTTTTTACTGACCGATGACCAGCGTTGGGATGCAATGGGCTGTATGGGAAGCCCGGATATTCATACACCTGAAATGGACAAACTGGCAGGAGAAGGCGTGAAGTTTTCACATGCGTATGTGACTACACCTATATGCGCCATCAGCAGGGCTAGCATTCTAAGCGGGCAATATGCCCGCAGGCATGGAATCAGGGATTTCAAAACACATTTCTCGGACAGTACCTACCAGTTTACTTACCCGATGCAACTGAAGAAAGCTGGATACAGGATTGGCTTCATTGGAAAGTACGGAGTAGGGAACGAAAAAGATTTCCCTAAAGGCCAATACGATTACTGGGGATGTTTTCCCGGGCAGGGACAGTACTGGCATAAAGACAGCCTGGGAAATAATTTGCACCTGACACGGATTCTTGGCGACAGGGCATTAGAGTTCCTGAAAGAATCGCCTGAAGGCCAGCCCTTCTGTTTGTCGGTAAGCTTTAAAGCCCCGCATAGCCAGGATGGCGACCCAAATCAGTTTTTATTTGACTCTACCTATATTGACCAATACCGGAACAAAATATTCCCCATGCCGGAAACTTCTGATTCGGCTTATTGGTATGCATTCCCGGCATTCTTCAGGAACAACAACGAGGCACGTATCCGGTGGGGCATCCGGTTTAGCACACCGGAAAAGTATCAGCACTCATTACGTGGGTATTATAGGTTAATCTATGGCGTGGACGTTCAGATCGGAAGGATAAGAAAGTTATTGAAAGAAACAGGCAGGGAAAAAAATACAATCATCATGTTGATGGGCGACAATGGTTTTTACCTGGCCGAACACGGCATGGCAGGGAAGTGGTATATCCATGAGGAATCTATCCGTATACCTTTTATTATTTATGACCCCAGGGTGCCAAAAGAACAAAAAGGCCTGACAAACAACCGGATGGTACTCAATATTGATGTAGCTCCTACAATCCTGGATTATGCCGGGATTAGTATCCCGGAAACAATGCAGGGGGAAAGTGTCAGGAATATACTGTACCAGGAAAGTACGCCATGGCGGAGTGATTTCTTATTCGAGCATCCGTTTAAATATAAAACACTACCCCGTTCGGAGGGGCTTGTTACTGAAGAATGGAAATATGTCCGCTATCTCGACCGGAAGCCGGGTTATGAATGGATGTATCATACCGGTGTTGACCCAAAGGAAAAACAAAACCTGGCAGAGGATAAAAAGTATGCTAACGTAAAAGCCAGGTTGAAAAAGCGGTTTGAGGAATTAGCCCGGCAGTATAGATAAAAAAATTATGTGGAAAAATAAGCATATCATGAAAGGATACAGATTTTACACCTTACTGTTCTTTATAAGCCTCGCACCTGTTGTCGTTCAGTCTCAGGCTGTTTCAGACCTGTTAAATACGATTCCGCAAAACCAACTGAAATTAGGAGGGTACATCGGGGGAAAAACGGACTTAATAATTAATAAAAGAGTAGTGGCGCAGGATTACGACTACCTGGTGGAGCCATTCCGGCACAAAAATGAAACCCGCTTATGGCAAATGGAATTTTGGGGTAAATGGATGCTCGGGGCAGTTGCCGCCTGGGAGTATACAGATGACGCAGTACTTATGGAACAGATGAGCCGGTCGGTAAGCAGTATAATTGAGACTCAACTCCCAAACGGGTATATTGGCAATTACCCGGCCGAGAACCAATTAACAAATTGGGATATATGGGGCAGGAAATATGTATTGCTTGGTTTGCTCCGCTTTCATGATATCACCAATGACAAAAAGGCCCTGGAAGCAGCGCAAAGAGCAGCTGATTATTTACTCTCGCAGGTAGGCCCGGGTAAAATAAATATCATTGAAGCTGGGTACAGGAATAGCATCTACAACAAAGCCTCCTGTACAAATCCACTTTTGTGATTTTGGCTCGGCAGGAAATACCTGGGATCCGAATACAAGGTACAGGGTGTGGCTTCCCGAGCCCCTTAATGTAATGCAATCTGAATATAAATCGTACTATTAATGATTTTATTTGACCTGATTGAGTTTTTAGTAAAAAAATATACACTAATGAGAATTGAGTGTACAAAGTTGCTTTGTTTTGGTGCTTTATTTAACAACTAAATCGTAATAAATAAAAAAAGATGGGAAAAATGAGTTTACTAAGAAGGTATTGGCTTTTAATTTTCTTCAGCGGGGCGATTGTAGCCGGTAATGCCCAATCACTGAAACAACTGAAAAACTGGGAATTATCCCCTTTTGTGAAAGTAGATAGTATTAACCCGATTCTTCAACCAAATAAAGAATCTGAGTTTTTATGCCCCATCCGGGGAAGTAAAGTTAAATGGGAGGGGAAAGATGTATTTAACCCTGCAGCAATAGTAAAAGATGATAAGGTTTATTTACTGTATAGAGCGGAAGACTTTGTTGGGAAATACCATGGTACTTCCCGTATAGGCCTGGCTGTAAGTGATGACGGGTTGCATTTTGAGCGTTTCCCCGAGCCTGTACTTTATCCGCAGAATGATGATATGAAAAAATTTGAGTGGGAAGGTGGTTGCGAAGACCCTCGCATTGTGGAAGATGAGAATGGAGTTTATTACCTCACCTACACTGCGTATGATGGACAGAAGGCACGGCTTTTTATTGCTACTTCGACTGACCTCTTAAAATGGGACAAGCACGGATCTGTTTTTGAGAAAGCGTACAATGGGAAATATTCCAGGGTATGGTCAAAAGCAGGTTCCATAGTTTGCAAACGTGATGGCGACCACCTTATAGCAACAAAAGTTAATGGGAAGTATTGGATGTATTTTGGCGAGTCTGATATTTTTCTTGCTCATTCCGATGATTTGATTAACTGGACTCCGGTTGAACGTGATTCGAAAGCCGGCGTGGGGGAAATTAAAGGGCATAGCAAAGAGGTTCCCGACCTGCTCCCGGTGATGAAGACCAGGAAATATAAATTTGACAGCGGCCTGGTTGAGTGCGGCCCTCCGGCAATCCTAACTGACGATGGGATATTATTAATCTACAACAGTAGTAACAGTACTGAATTTGGCGACCCATCACTTGCTCCAAAGACTTATGCAGCCGGGCAGGCCCTGTTTGACATAAATAACCCTGAGAAATTAATCGCCCGCTCAGACAGTACCTTCTTTAAACCTGAAAAACCATACGAAGTTGACGGACAGGTGAATTATGTATGTTTCCTGGAAGGCCTGGTACACTTTAAAGGAAAATGGTTTATGTATTACGGTACTGCCGACTCTAAAATAGCAGTTGCCGTTAAAATCTCTGTTAAAAATTAAGTAGCAATTGAAATGAAACTGATTAAACGGCCGATTTACATTCTGGTATTATTCCCCGGGATTATTCTTGGAATATTCCTGGGGCAGAATAAAACAATCAGGGCATTCCTAAAAAAGCCGTTTATAGAATCATATATAAAATTTGACGATACGAGAAAAGTAGAATGGAGCAGGGATTTTGAGGTAGTTGAAATTAAGTCCAGTCTGGACAACAATATCCAGAAAGCATATTTTTATAAATCAAGGTCAAACAAACCAAGGCCTTTGATAGTTAGTTTGCATACCTGGAGCGGGTATTACAATCAAAATGACAAGTTAGCCGAACTGTGCAAATCAAAGGACCTGAATTATATCCATCCTGATTTCAGGGGCGCAAACTTTACAGGAAATGCCTGTTGTAGTGAATTGGTGTTAAGCGATATTGACGAATCAATAACCTATGCAATTGGAAATTCAAATGTTGATACATCTAAAATATTTGTTATAGGAGTTAGTGGCGGAGGATATGCAACCCTGAGTACTTTTATGAAATCAAAACACAACATTAAGAAATTCTCTGCCTGGGCTTCTATTTCCGACTTAATTGCATGGTATAATGAAAGTAGGATAAGGAAAAGTAATTATGCTGAAAATATCCTCAAATGTACAAAATCAGTAAATGGAGTGTTAAATAAGGAAATTGCCAAACAAAAGTCCCCCATTTATTGGGCAACACCTTTAAACAAGCTGTCAAATTCAAAAATTAGTATTTATGCAGGTATATATGACGGCATACAAGGAAGTGTCCCAATAACTCACTCCATAAACTTTTATAATAAATTAATGTCAGATTTATCTGTAACAGACTCATCAAAATATGTTTCTGACAAAGAAAAGTTAGAACTTCTTGAATACCGTAGGCCACTTGGAGACTTTGGTAAGATCTCAGGCAGGGATATTTGTTTGATAAAGGAATTTCAGAACATTAAATTAGTAATCTTTGAAGGAAACCATGAGATGCTAACAGAATTCGCATTAAATGAGTTGCTCGAATAGTAACAACACGCAGAAACTCAGGCAATTAACACATCACAATAACTCTAAAAAACAAAATTTAGACAGCTTCTAACATCCGCCCTTCTAAAAATTCTATAAATATTTCTATATGTGTGTTGCAACATATAATGTTATTACATATATTTACAGTCTAATATTTAAAAATGAAATGAAATGGAAACAAAAACACTTTTTAGGGAAAGGCGCTCGGCAAATTTTTTTGATAAAAATAAAGAGCTTGAACAAACACTGTTAGAAGAGATAATCAATCTTGCTGTGTTAGCACCATCTGCTTTCAATTTACAACCCTGGCGAATCATAGCCGTAAAAACACAGGAAAGCAAGAAAAGGCTGTTTAATTTATCAAACCAACAAGATAAAGTATTAGAGGCTCCGGTAACCCTCATTATTGTTGGCAACAATGAAGGTTACTCAGATTCAAATCCCGTATGGGCCGAAATGCTCCAAAGCGTAGGAGGCAACAAACAAATAGTAGAAGGGGCAAAACAGGCTGCGGCTTTCCTGTATGGCTCAAGCAAAGAACGCAAACTTAAATTTGCAGAAAGCAATGCAGGGCTGCTATCAATGTCAATTATGATAGCTGCTAAAGAATATGGCGTAGATACCCACCCTATGAGCGGGATTGATTTCGATGGAATCCATAAGGAATTTGGGCTATCGGAAGATGAAACGGTTGTAATGACAATAGTGATGGGTTATTCTGACAAGAACAAAACACTATATCCGCGACGCCCGCGACGTAAATTCGAAGAAATTGTAAAGATTGTATAAATCATGGAAACAAAAGGCTTAAGTAAAACAAGGAAAATTACCGGCTGGGTGATAGCAAGTTTATTACTTGCACTTTATCTGTTCAGTGCAAGCGGAAAATTTATGAAACCTGAAGAGTTGAGTGGAATAGGATTAGCTGACTGGAGGGTAATTATTGCAGTAGGCGAGATTGTATCTGCATTTTTGTTCTTTTTCCCAAAAACAAATATCTTTGGCACACTATTATTAAGTGCCTACATGGGCGGGGCAATCATTATCCACATGACCCACGGAATAAGCATAATGATGCCTGCGATTGTACTTATTCTGGTTTGGGCAAACGGATTTATAAGGAATCCCGAACTGCTTACAAAGTTCTCAACACAATAAAATGAAAATTGAAAATGAAATAAAAGGGCGTTTTCGGAACGAATACCACAAAGGAATAATTAATTTAACCTACACAGTAAATCAATTAAACTACCAATTTGTGCAATTCCTAAAAAAGCATGGGTTAACTACTCAGCAATATAATATTCTGAGGGTACTCCGTGGTTTTCGTTCCGAGAATCCTGTTTCTATCAGCTTCCTAAAAGAACGTATGCTCGACAAAAATTCGGATGTCAGCCGTATTGTTGATAAATTATATGACAAAGGGCTCGTTGAAAGAAAGGAGAATCCGACTGACAGGAGGCAAAAGAATATTGAAATTACAGAAAAAGGCTTAACCCTTTTAGCCAGGATGGACGATTGCGAGAAAAAAATAGATACCCTATTAAGAAATCTGACCGTTGAAGAAGTCCGGGAATTAAACAGGCTATTGGATAAAATACGAAGCTAAATAATGTTTGTCCGGAAAGTCCGCCTTCTGCGTCACCCTTGTCTTAAAAACCTGTAACTCACAAAAGTAAACTCCTGTTTTTATACATTCTAAACATTAGATTGCTTATATTTGATAAAAAAATAACCAGGCTTTGAACCAATTGCCCCAAATAACCCTGTTACATGGCATCCACAAACACCTGCGGATTGTAAGAATCATACACCCTTTTAACCAGTCAGTTATCAATAAGTTAAAGGAATCGGCCAATGCCAGATGGAGCGCAACCATGCGGTGCTGGTATATGGGTAAACAAAGCTTTGATTTGCATCGTTTCTACATGCTGGCGAAGGGGCATGCTTTTATTGATTATTCGGCAGGACTAAGAAGAAGTGAATTACCGGACTTACGTAAACAAGGCGTTTCCTTTGACAAAAATGTGCTTTTTGCCCGGGGAGGGAAAGGGAAAAAAGACAGGGCTACTTTGTTATCTGGGTTATTGGTAATTGTATTGCGATATATTCAAACATTTTTAGGGCATGATTCAAGTAAAACAACTGAGGTTTATACAGATGTGACGAAAAAAACCCTTGCAAAAATCAAAAGCCCCTTAGATACGATTTTAAACGATAACAAACTGGCTAACAATAAATAACAGATGCAATTATATAAGCGGAATATAAACAATTTGTTTATACACCAACGTTGTGCAGCCATAAGGCTGATTAATGGATTTAATTAAAAATTTCAGGAATGGATTTAATTATGGAGTTTCTTGAAAAATATTTTCAAAGCCGCCGCTTGCAGCGTACGAGTGTTGCACATTCGATTCGTAAAAACGAAAAGGCTTTGAGAAGTTACGGGACTTTTTTGACAAAGTCAAGTAACAGTGGAAGAAACTGTATTACACTCATTCCATTTTTTGGTTTTAACGTTTCCATACACTTGTGTATACAAAATAAAAACCTAAATGAAATTTTCACGTAAGGGGATTATTATTTTCATATTAACAACACAGGAAAAAAATAATAATCCCCAGAGCGGTATTAATCAGCCTGACGGCTCACAATAACTAAGCGTTCGGATGGTACGCAGTGCCAAATCTGATCC
>JAADGO010000153.1 GCA_013152355.1 Chlorobiota bacterium | reverse complement strand
TTGGCCCTTCTGTCAGTATAGCTTTGAAGCCCATGTCGGCTACCTGGGCTCCTATTTCATCGGAATAAACCATTTCTGTATTCCTGAAAACCTTTGGTTTCTGCCCGAATAAGTCCTCTATCCGCTTATCATGAAGTGTTACCTGCTCCTGGAAAAGCTGGTTGTCTTTTAATGCTGCTAACGAATGTGAATATGTCTCAGAGAGGAACTCTACACAACCTGTTTTCGCCAATTGCTGAAATGATTCTATCACTTCCGGGGCATATAGCTCAAATTGTTCCAATGCTATCCCGGTAATTGAAAATGCAACCTTAAAATTCCCTTTATGCTTTTGTATTAATTCAAGTAAAAGACGATTAGCCGGAAGGTAGCAACGGTTGGCAACTTTATGCAAAATCGTTTCATTGGTATAATCATCATAGTAATAATGGTCGTTGCCTATATATATCGAAAAACCGGTATCGCCGATACCTGAAAGGTTGGTGTACCTGAAAAGAAAAACAAATTGATTTCATCTGGTAAAATATTATTTTATGTATTAACCGGGGCAATCCCCAAAGCTTTATAATATATATCGCGTACGTTTTTAGCCGAATTCTTCCATCTTAGACTCTCTACCTCCTCTTTCCCAAAAGTTTTGAAAAAGTTCGATAACGAAGGGTAGTTAACCAATGCATAAATGGCATCGGCCATAGCATTGGTATCCCAAAAATCGATTTTAATAGCAAATTTTAATATCTCAGCAACTCCCGACTGGTTGGAAATAATTACCGGGACATTTGACTGCATGGCCTCCAGTGGCACAATGCCAAAAGGCTCCGACACGGAGGGCATCACAAACACATCGCTCATTTTAAACATCTGAAACACATCATCGCCTTTTAGGAATCCTGTAAAATGAAATTTGTCGGATATTTTCAGTTGTGCAGCACGGGCAATCATGGAATTCATCATATCGCCGCTTCCGGCCATAACAAACCGGATATTGCCTGTTTTTTGCAAAACCTGATAAGCTGCCTCAACAAAGTATTCCGGGCCTTTCTGCATAGTAATACGTCCCAGGAAGGTCACTATTTTTTCGTTAACGCCTTTTTTCAAAGCAACCTTTTGTTCATCGCTTACCTGCTCAACAGCATTGTAAACAGTTGTTATTTTCCCAGGGTCGATACCGTATTTTTCAATTACAATTGAGCGTGTAAGGTTGCTTACGGTTATTATCTGGTCGGCGGCTTCCATGCCTTCGCGCTCCATGGCATAAACCTGTGGATTCACACTTCCCCCACTGCGGTCGAAATCAGTAGCATGGACATGGATTACCAATGGTTTCCCCGACACCCTCTTTGCTGCAATACCTGCCGGATAAGCCAGCCAGTCGTGGGCATGTATCAGGTCAAAATCGTTGGTGCCTGCAATTACTTCTGCCACCAAAGCATAATCCCTGATTTCCTGATGCAGGTTATTCCCATATTTTCCTGAGAATTTAATCCTTGCCCCTTCATCGGTTTCAACAAAACGTGCCTTTTTTGAGTACCTTTTACTTTTCAGCTCCCAAAATTCATTGGGCCCTATATATGGGATAATTTCTGAATTTACTTCGTAATAATCAATCTTCTTTTGAATGTCTTCAAAATATATTTTCTTTTTGGTAACCGGAATATTATTAGCACCGATCAGTTGTATAGTACTCTGGTCTTCATCGCCATAAGCCTTCGGTACAACGAAAGTAACCTTAATATTATCGAATTCCGCCAGTCCTTTGGTGAGTCCATAACAAGCTGTACCCAACCCCCCTGAGATATGGGGTGGGAATTCCCAACCAAACATTAGAACCTTCATTGTTGCCATGCTATGTTTACTTTTTTAATTATATTCAAAACTTTCCACCTTGTCACAAGCGTTTAACACCGATGCTACACTCCATGCCTGCGAAATTGCCCCTTTAGCCTGGTGGGGAGGATTACCGTTATACATCTCAGAAATTGTACCAATGCAGTGCTCTGTCATCTCCTCTTTAAAACTTTCCACCAGTTTTTTTACATAGGAAAGCCCTCCCGACTTATGGATTTTCAGGTAGCCTTCAACAAAAAACTGCAACAGCCATGGGTGGGCTGCCCCCTGGTGGATTGCTAATTCCCTTTCATGGTGATTCCCCTCAACAACACTTTTGTAATTTGGGTGTTCAGGCGAAAGAGAACGAATGCCCCGCGGGGTTAGTAACTGTTTTTTTACTATACTCAACACGGCTTTTTGTTGCTCTTTTGAAATAGGGGAATAATCCAGTGCTGCTGCTAACAGCATATTGGGGCGGACCGACCAATCTGCATAACCTTCGTTAACGTGGTCGGCTAAATATTCTTTTTCCCCGTCCCAGAAAGTAGCGTTAAACGACTCGGCAATTTTTTCCGGAAGCCCTTCCCATTCATTAACAAATTTTTTGTCATTGGCTGCTGATGCAATTTCCAGTGCAAAACAAACAGCATTGTACCATAAAGCATTAATTTCAACGGCAAGCCCATCCCGCTGAACCACAGGAACGCCATCAACAGATGAGTCAATCCAGGTTAGTGCAACACCTTGCCCTCCGTTATAGATCAGCCCGTTGGCTTGCATTTTAATTTTATCTGACCGGTTGTTTTTATAGCCGTCCAATATGGATTTAATTGCTTTGCCATATTGTTTCCAGACGGGAGCCTCTGTTTTTAATTGCTTTTTATATTGCTGTATTGCCCAAATAAACCAGAGTGGGGCGTCAGCCGTATCATAGTTTGGCACCTCATCTTCTATACTTTTGGGGAACCGGCCTTCCCGGAGATGTTTTTTATACGTATTGAGTACGGACACATAAGTATCTGTATTCCCGAATGCCCGGTATAGTCCCGGCAGAGCTATAAAAGTCTGCCTGGTAATGCTCCCATACCAGGGGAATCCTGCAACTATATCGGTTTCGTTGCCTGAATATTTTATGAACTGCCTTGCAGAGTTATTTAAAGACCCGGTAAATGTGTCTCTTTCAACACGTTTTTTCAGCTCTTTTGTAAAACGCTGTTTTAATGAACCCGGATTAACTTTTTTTGTGCTGGCAGCAAAAACAATACTTTCTCCTTTCTTTATCGGTAATTCAAAATAACCGGGGACATACAAATCTTCCAAACATTCGTATCCACGATTCCTTTCTTTAATATATTCAATATTGTAATACCAATCGGGGACAGGTATAAACTCTGCTTCTTTACTGAACTGCATGTGCAGGTACGGGTAACCATCGTAAAGCCGCATTTTAATCCCTTTTTCCACCGTTTCGTATTTTGACTGGACAAACAAATTTGCTTTGCTCAGTTGATGTATGCTTCGGAATGCCAGGAATGGCTTTAGCCTCAGCGTTGTTGGCGAATGAGCCTCTTCAAGTGTGTACCTGATCAAAACCTGTTGCTCCTGCTCAACAAGCAATCGTTCTCTTGAAAGTACAAGCCCTCCTATCCGATAGGTTGTTTTTGGGATATTCCCAAATTCCAGGTCGTGTATGTATTTGTGCCCTTTGGGTTCATAATACCCTCCCTGGTACCTCCTCACTCCAAGGTTGAACTCTGCACCATGCTGAATAACCGTTGCATCCAGTGATGAGAGTAAGACATGTTTTTCTCCATTGAACTCCTCGATTGGGGAAACCAAAAGCCCGTGGTATTTCCGCGTGTTACAATCATTAAGAGTTGTACAGATGTATGACCCCGCACGATTTGTCCTTAAAATCTCTTTGTTTAAACAATATTCAAGGTTAATTAACTGCCCCTTATCAAATTTAAGGTAACTCATAGATATAAGTGTTTTAATCGGTAAACTTTGTTAGGATGTTAGGGAGGAAGGTTTCCCCGCCTACTAATTTAGTCCGATAAATTCGTATTCCTGGATATTTTCTCAATTTGTTCATTAAAATAATCTATTTCTAACTTTAAGTTAATATAGGGGTGGCGGGAGCTTAGTTCCCTGGCCCTTTTCATACTTATATCCAGGAATTTCAGGTGTTCCTTTGTATGGGGATTAAATGGCCGGTGGCCAAATGCTTTTCTGATTTTTGCAATTTCTACCCCCATTTCCTGAGATTTTTTATCTATCAGTGCTGTTTCAAATCTTTCCCAGATATAATCGGTTGCTGTTTTCGATAAATGAAACATATCTTCGGCATAGAACCTGTAATCGCGAAGTTCGTCCATCACGATCTCAAAAGAAGGGAAATAGCCGCATGCCCCTGCCCCAAATACCTCAATAATGCGGTTTGCCGCAAGAAGTAAAGTGGCTTTGCTTAGCTGGTTTTCCACTGCTCCGTCTTTCCAATGCCTGATAGGGCTTACGGTAAAAATAACTTTAATGTTTGAATTAATTTCCCATATTTTTTCTAATAAATGACAGTACTCCTGAACAATCTCATCAACAGACAACCTGTAGCGCCGAAACTTTTTTGCAGGTATTTTGTGGCAATTAGAAACAATCTCCCCGGAATCCTTTAGTTCATAAACCCAGGCGGTGCCGAAAGTGATAAAAAGGAAATCGGCTGTTTTTATAAATGCAGCACTAAGTTTAATCCGGTTGTTTATATTGCCCAGCGTTTCTTCTATATTAGCCGAAGAGAACCTGCTGTGGTGGTTAAAGCTGTGCCACAACCCATCGTTCATAACGAGGTTGCCGGAGCTAAACATCTTTTCCTCCAGGAGGATACGGATACTGTTTGCCACCGAGGCAGGATTGTATAATATCCCGAAAGGATTCAAATCGACATTGTATTTTTGATCCTGCATCCTACCTCCGATGTTCTCGGTAAAACAGGAGCCCATAAAGACCGATGATTTCCCATAACCATTCTTCCACGGGAAATCGGGGATGCCTACTATAGTACGGAATTCAGTCATAAATCATTTTAATATGAATATTTAAACAGTCTCTAAACGTAATGAACAGTTACTTAGTCTCTGCAAGAAAACTCTGCAAAATCAGAAATGTTTCTTTTGGCGATATTTTTATCTTTCTCAATTCACTGCTCAGGCATCACTTCATCTCCAAAAAGTAAAAATCTCATCCCAAATAATTCATTTCGTAAAATTCGACAGTTTTCTTGCAGAGACTACTTAGAAGTACCCTTTACTACCTCAATTTTTTTAAATCAATATATTCCATTACCAAAGCTGTCCGTGCCGGGAGGTACAGTTTCAGGTAATGCTGACTGTCAAGCCCTCCTGTAGGCATGGTGTAATATGTTAAAAACTCATCGATCCGGTCTTGCCCTCCAAAGCGCCCGGAGTCGGTGCTTAAAACAATTTTATATTTCCCTGGCCCCAGGGGAATCCCATAATCTGTAAACGATTGTACCGGGTTAAAATTGAATACAAATAAATATTTATTTCTGTGGAAAGCCAAAACCTTGTCAGGTTTATTTTCATGTATTAAATCAATAGAAGGAGTGTCAAGTAAACGGGTATTTCTTGCAAAAAAGATCATCTCTTTATCGAAGTCGGCTAACCAGTGGTAGCGTAATTCATCATTTTCAACAATACTCCATAACCGCCGTGCATGTTTATACGACCAATTATTCCCTTCACGGGGAAAGTCGATCCACTCGGGATGCCCAAATTCGTTTCCCATAAAGTTGAGGTAAGCCCCCCCCGCAGTTGCAAGGGTTACCAGCCTGATCATTTTATGGAGGGCAATGCCCCTTTCAACAATCAGGTTGGGTTGGTCTTTCCGCATACTAAAATACATTTCCTTATCGATAAGCCTGAAAATAATGGTTTTGTCGCCTACCAATGCCTGGTCGTGCGACTCGACATAACTCACCACCTTTTCATCCTGCCGTTTTGAGGTAAGCTGGTAAAATATCTCTCCCACATCCCACTGGTCGTCCGGGAGTTCTTTAATAATTCTTATCCAGAAGTCGGGGACTCCCATTGCCATCCGGTAACCGAAGCCCAACCCGCCGGCTTCGAGCGGGGACGCTAACCCGGGCAACCCACTCATGTCTTCAGCAATTGATAGTGCCCCAGGGGTAACCTCATTTATCAATTTATTGGCCAATATAAAATAGGTAATTGCCTCCTGGTCAACGTTATCATTAAAATAGTCGTTATAATTTGTAAATGCCTTTCCCAGCCCATGGTCGAAATATAGCATACTGGTCACCCCGTCAAAGCGGAAGCCATCGAATTTGTATTCTTCCAACCAGTATTTAATATTTGAAAGAAGGAAATGCAGCACTTCGGGTTTGTTGTAGTTGAAACAGTAAGAGTCCCATGCCGGATGCTCACCCCTGCTGCCTTCATGGAAAAACTGGTAGCGTGTGCCGTCAAAGTTGCCAAGCCCTTCGACTTCATTCCGCACTGCATGTGAATGCACCAGGTCGATGATAACGGCAATCCCCATGCCGTGGGCTTCATCAATTAACTGCTTCAACTCTTCGGGAGTGCCAAAGCGCGATGATGCGGCAAAAAAACCAGACACATGATACCCAAAACTCCCGTAATAGGGGTGCTCGGGGATCGCCATCAACTGAATGGTATTATAGCCTGCATTTTTAATGCGTGGCAGGATATTTTCCCGGAATTCATTGTAGGTGTTTATCCTCTCCTCCTCCCCCGACATCCCGATATGTGCCTCGTAGATAAGGGGTGGCTCAACCGTACGTTTGAACCCGGGGTGCCTCCAGCGATAAGGGTCTTCAGGATACCATACCTGTGCATTAAAAATATGGGTATCCGGGTCCTGTACCGCCCGTGTTGCCCAGGCAGGGATTCGTTTCCCCGATCCGCCATCCCAATGAACAGACAAGGCATATAAACTTCCGTGCCTGATATTTTCATTTTTTATTTTCAACTCCCAGGTGCCATTCCCTATTGATTGGAATGAATATTCCTGGTGGTCTGCCCAATCATTAAACTCGCCGATTAAGAAAATGGCTGTGGCGTTTGGCGCCCATTCCCTGAATACCCAAAGGCCATTTTCTTTGTGTAACCCAAAGTAGAGATACCCCGAAGCAAACCCGGAGAGGTCGCCCGAAGTGAGTTCCCTCTGCTTCTGCAAGGCGTTTTCCTGCCAACGTATTATGGTTTCGGCGTATGGCTCCAGCCATGGGTCATTCTGCACTATTCCGGGATTTTTCATATCAACCTATTTTCTATAAAGATAAAAATTAGGTGGCGGACTTTGCTTAAATAACTCAAAAAAACAGGTTATTTGTTAATATTTTCAATTTAACTTTAAACAACTTCGTTTATAAATGCTTTAGGCTAAGGAAACCGAGATTTCGTTTGAGCCTCCTGTATCCGGCCCTTTTAACAGGTGAATTTTTAAACAACTCATCAAACAGTGGTTTCCCCATAGAATGCCACTCTTCTTTTGTTAAGGTAAGAAGTTTGGGTTTTGGTTCAAATCCCGGCTCATGATGTGCTGCCGGGTTGAGGTTCCAGGGGCATACATCCTGGCAAATATCGCAGCCAAAAACGCGGTTCTCAAACTTACCTGCTAAATTTACCTCCAATTCACCTTTTAACTCAATGGTTTGGTATGAAATACATTTGCGGGCATCGACAACCCGGTTGGAAACAATGGCCTTTGTAGGGCAGGCATCAATGCAGCGGGAGCAGTTTCCACAGTGGTCGCGTACTTCGGCAACTCTGTCGTAAGGCAGTTCAATGTCGATAATCAATTCCCCGATAAAAAAGAAACTGCCATGCTCAACAGAGATAAGGTTGCTGTTTTTGCCAATCCAGCCTAACCCTGCTTTTCGTGCCCAGGCACGTTCCAAAACAGGTGCTGAGTCGACAAACGGGCGTCCGTTGCAGGGGTGGATTTCTTCCTGAATGAAGTTTAAAAGCCTTTTCAGCTTGTCCTTCATCACAAAATGGTAATCTGTTCCGTAGGCATATTTTGAGAGGATTGGGGCTTCCGTGTCTCTTTGTGTTTCTTTTGGGAAATAATTTTGAAGGGCAACAATCAGGGTTTTGGCATTCTCAAATAACAAACGGGGGTCAATCCGTTTTTCCACATTACGAGACATATAGCCCATTTCGCCATGCATGTTTTTTTCAAGCCAGGTATTTAAATAACCCGAATCCCGGGTAAGACGGGTTGCCGGGATGATTGCACAATCAAAAAAACCGAGTTTTTCCGATTCCGATTTTATCTTTTTTGATATCTGAACAGGATCTCCCACGTTTATAAAATTATAAGTGCCTGAAAACCGGGGTTGCCCCTATCTTTATTCCTTCAGAAGTTATTGAAAGCCGGCTTATTAGGTATTCTACCTGGGTCGGACTTATGTTGTTTTAGATTAAAAGAACCCCAGCTCTAACCTTGCCTCTTCGCTCATCATTGACTTATCCCATGGAGGCTCAAAAGTCAGCTCTACATTGGCCTCTTTTACTCCTTCGACAGACAATGCAGCCTGCTTTGCATCGTCAACCAGTATATCGGCTACGGGGCATCCGGGAGCGGTAAGCGTCATTATAATATTGGCCTCGTCATTTTCATCAACATCAACGTTGTAAATTAGTCCAAGGTCGTATATATTCACCGGTATCTCCGGGTCGTAAACATCTTTTAGTTTTTCAATTATCAGGTCTATTCTTGTATCCATTGTTTCACCCTCCTTGTACTGAAATTCTGTTAAATGCAACAGCATACAGCCGAATTTGTTTTATCATGGCCAACAATCCGTTCGACCGGGTGGGTGAGAGGTGCTGTTTCAGCCCTAATTCATCAATGAAAAACAGTTCGTTGCCGAGGATCTCTTTGGGGGTCCTTCCCGAAACTACTCTCAACAACAATGCTACCAACCCCCGAACAATTATAGCATCGCTTTCGCCTTTGAAAAAAATCTTGCCATCTTTAAATTCGGCAACCAACCATACTCTCGACTGGCAGCCTTTTATAATATTTTGCTCATTCTTATCCTCAGGCGGCAGTTCTTCCAGTTCATTACCCAGCTCAATAAGGTATTGGTACTTATCCATCCAGTCGTCGTAAATAGAAAACTCTTCTATAATTTGTTTTTGTACCTCTTCTATTGTCATGCTTCCTAACATTTAAAGGATGCAAAGGTCGGATTTTTTTAATATTACGCAAAAACAATTCTCATACTTATAAATTATCATGAATTAGAATATTTTTGTACCTTCATAAATCCTAAAAGGAGAATCATCCAAATATTTAAAATTCACTAATAATGGAATCACTAAAAGGTACAAAAACAGAACAAAACCTACTGAAAGCCTTTGCAGGCGAATCACAGGCACGTATGCGTTATGATTATTTTGCCAGCCAGGCAAAAAAAGAGGGGTTGGAACAAATTGCCGCTATTTTCACTGAAACGGCATTGAACGAGAAAGAACACGCCAAGCGTTTCTTCAAATTCCTTGAAGGCGGGATGGTCGAAATATCGGCTACCTTCCCGGCAGGGGTGATAGGCACTACCATGGAGAACCTAAAGGCTGCTGCCGAGGGTGAGAATGAGGAATGGTCTGATTTATACCCTGAATTTGCAAGGGTTGCCGAAGAGGAGGGGTTTAAACAAATTGCCCAGGTTTTTAAACTAATCGCAAAAGTAGAAAAAGCCCACGAAGAACGGTACACGAAACTATTTAAGAACCTGGAAGAGGGTAAAGTTTTTGAGCGGGAAGGCAAAGTGATTTGGAAATGCAGGAACTGTGGATTCCTTCACGAAGCAACCAAGCCGCCGCTAAAATGCCCGGCTTGCGACCATCCTCAGGCATACTTTGAGATCAAGGAATCGAATTATTAGAGATGCCCTTAAATATTTAGATTCGGCAGGTGACTTTGAGCCACCTGCTGAATAAGATCACAAAAAGGTCAAGGCTGACGATGCTTTTGATAA
>JAADGO010000075.1 GCA_013152355.1 Chlorobiota bacterium | reverse complement strand
TCAGAAATGTTTCTTTTGGCGATATTTTTATTTTTCTCAATTCACTGATGCTCAGGCATCACTTCATCTCCAAAAAGTAAAAATCTCATCCTAAATAATTCATTTCGTAAAATTCGACAGTTTTCTCATATATAACTATCCTATCCTTTGCAAGGCATAACTTTCCCACATATTGTTTTTATCCAATTATTTATGCAGCTTATGTATTTAATTTTCAGATAGAAAGTGCAAGTTCTGAACCTTCTATCTGAAATAGGCCTATAGTCTTTTTTATTTTTTTAATTTTTGCTTTTCGTAGTTTATCTAATTCATCTTGTCCATAATCGTAACAATATTCCTGGCCTGATTCTAACATTTTGTAGATGATCACAGCAATCTTTCGAGCAGCTGCAGTTATTGCAATAGAGCGCCCCTTTCGATACGATATCCTTCTAAAAAAGTCCCCTAATCTGCCTTGGCTATTCCCGGCGGCATTTGCAGCCTGCCTAAATGCATAAACCATAGGGTTTTTGACTTTAGGTGTATTAGAACTCATTACCTTTCCACCCGTAATCTTTCTATTTGGGGCAAAACCTAACCACGATGTAAAATGTTTTGCTGTTTTGAATTTGCTCTTTATATCAAATCCGGTTTCTGACATCATTGTTAATATGGTATTGATATTTACCCCTTCAATTTGTGAGAGGTCGACACCGCCTGTCATTTGATATGCAAACGCCTTAATATCAAATTTGGGGTCATTTTTTTGGCGGGGCTTTTTGTACTTACTATTTTTCCTATACTCCTGTATTTTTGACTCATCTCCATTTTTATCCTGCCATTTTCTTAAAATAGTTTCTATCTGTTGGTCCGTTTCCCGGATTTTCTCCCATGTGAATTTATAAAATTCAAAATTTTGAGACAGTTCAAACAAATGTTCAGAACGCCAATCTCCAACCAGGGCTTTTTTAATGGCTTCTCTTGATGCCTTAACATTTTTTCCAACAAATTTTTCTAACATTTCAGGACTTCGTTCGCCTTTAACTATTGCTTCAATAACCCTTAATCCGGACTCTCCGGTAAGATCGCTAAGTACAGTTTTTAACTGTATGTTCATTAACACCATAGATTTGTTCATCTTAGCAATGTACCGGCTGCTATTTTCAATCAAAGAACGGCGGTGACGGGTGTACTGGCGCAGTTCTTTGCAAAAGCTATCTGGCTGAAAGCTATTGTTTAAAAGTCCAATGCTGTGTAACAACTGTATCCATTTGCTATCGACTACATCTGTCTTATGCCCTTTTACATTTTTTAAATGACGGGCATTTACTACTATCGCTTCAATATTATAAGATTGAAGCATTGCAAATAATTGTTGCCAATAGAACCCTGTAGATTCTAAGGCTACGGTTTTTATACCATAAGATCCTAAATGTTGACAAATCTCATGCAAACCAGCAGTGTGAGTCGGAAACTCTTTTACATTGTCTTGCGCTACACATACGAAATGACTCCTACTTCCGGCATCAATCC
This sequence comes from Chlorobiota bacterium, assembly GCA_013152355.1. Classification (GTDB taxonomy): domain Bacteria; phylum Bacteroidota; class Bacteroidia; order Bacteroidales; family Prolixibacteraceae; genus JABMQB01. The sequence goes on along the minus strand of JAADGO010000075.1, from coordinate 3,342 downwards.
CCGCTGCATTAGGATTAACTACAGGCATCGAAATCGTTGCGTTTGGATTACCTTTTATTTTTCGCTTAGCCATAATAAATAAAATTTAAAGAACAGGACAGAATGTTTGTTGCTATAGACTCTCATATGCGGGATAAGGATAAGACAAATTATCCTTTCACCAATATTGTTTTCAAGACATTCTGCAGCCATGCTTGCAGACGGGCTTGCCCGACTGGTTGTTCAGACGAACTCAGCACCATGAAAAAAGCGGCTTACGTTCAAGTTCTTTACTAAGTTATACATATATTTGTTTTTGACCTGACAATGGTCGCTTGCAGAGACTAGATAGCATTCTTTTTGTAAGTATTTGTTTATGAATTCGTTCAAATATAGTTTGCAGTCTACTTAATGTGCGGAGGTTTTCAACCTCCGTTTTTATACGGATTAAAAATATGGTTGCAAATCGCACCACCTGAAAATACAGCTACAAACACCCTGATTATGAAGTAATTCCATGAGCTTACAATAAAATAAAAAAAACCGTATCAAAACCTCCATGCTCCTTGGTATTCTTTCAAAAATATATCTCAAAAAAGACTGTGCTGTTAAGTTGCCAGGATGTTGTCAATTGCATAAATTGGGTAAACATCAATATTATCGTAAGCTGCAAAATTTTCATTGGAAACCCGAATGCCTCTGTTTTTATTTTTTTCTTTAAGGAATAAAAACATACTCTGCATCGATCCTTTGGTGCCTGACTTTACCTCAACCGGGAAAATAGTATTTTTCTTTGTAATCAAATAATCGACTTCGGCATTGCTATTTTTAGCCTCCCTGTGCCAGTAAAAAAGTTTGCCTCTTTCATAAGGCGAATGGTATTTCAGGAGTTCAAGCCCGGTAAATGCTTCGGCAATGCTCCCTTTGTTAATAGCCTGGAAGTCATTTGACAATGTGATTTCCGACAAATCAAGGTTTAAGACCCTTTGGAAGATACCCGTGTCGAAAAGGATTATTTTCTGCTTTTTATGATTTGCTTCAGCAGCAAGGGGCAACCCGTTTGCCGAGCTATGGACAACCGGGATCGCTATTCCGGCCATAATTAACAGGTTAAGGGCTTCTTTTAACTGTTGGTGGTTCCCCTCCCCCGCTTTTGAAAAAATAAATTTCCTTCCTGCCTGTTTTACTGCCGATTCAAAAACATCGCGTAACCTTAATGCCGGGATTTTGCTTTTATACTTTGTAAAATCATCGTTAAAAGAATTAACCAGGTCGTTCAGAACCATCATGCAGCTGTTTATGTCCTTTCGTGATACATACGTTGATATAACTTCAGGCATACCACCGAGGATGATGAATCTTTTCAGGTAGCCAAGTAATTTTTCATGCAATACCGCAGGCAACGGATTTTGTGGTGAGGCCCCCTTTTTTTTATTTAGTAACTTATTTTCACCCAGTGCCAATAAGAATTCGTTGAACGACATGGGGTACATAAATATGGAACGTATTCGTCCAACTCCAAAAGTTGGTATTTCTGAAAGTGCAAATTCAAGCAACGACCCTGCTGCTATAACATGAAGCCCGGGCATTTTCTCATAAAAAAAGCGCAATGATTGTATCGCTGGCAGGCACGACTGTATTTCATCAAAAAACAACAATGTTTCTCCCTCGACAATTGAAATATTAAACAAGAGGGATAAATTCTCGCAAATTTCCCGGGGGTTCAAGTCCCCGGCAAATAATGAGTGAGCCCTAAGGTCGGTTTCGAAATTTACCTCTAAGTAATTCTTGAAACTTGCACCCAGTTGCCTAACAGTTTGTGTTTTGCCAACCTGCCGGGCTCCTCTTAATAGCAAGGGTTTTCGTGGGATGCCTGTTTTCCAGGCAACCAGCTCTTTGTCGATTGTCCGCTTTAAATACATCCTTTTGCACTTTGCTTTTTATTTTACATCTCAAATCTATAAGCCTTATAATCCAGTTATGAAAAAACAAAGGCAATGTAATAATAAAAATCACAAAAAACAAAGGCAATACTGATGCAATTCTTGCAAAAAACAAAGGCAATACTATTACGCCCTTTTTGTTGTAAACAAAAGGGTTAAAAGCAATATTTGCCGGTTAACGGGTGTGGCGATTTGTAATAGCCATAAATAAAATGCGGTTGGAAACCCGCATCACCCTGAAAAAAGATTGCCGAACTCTTCCCTTTTATTGCAGGGGGGAGTGAGGGTTTCACTTCGAGTGAAGCCCTCACTAATATGGAAAGATGTTGTATTTTATAAAAAAAGAGTCTAATCGCAAAAATAACGTTATATTTGCGATTGTATTCAAGATAACTACCATGATAACGCGAAAATTAGAAAAAGAGATAGAAAAAAAACTTTTTAACGGAAAGGCAATTATCGTCCTTGGTGCAAGGCAAACCGGGAAAACTACTTTGCTAAAAAAAATAGTCAGCCAAAAGAACGATGTTTTGTGGCTCAATGCTGATGAAGCTGATACAATCGCATTGTTTGAAAATAGTTCATCTACAAGGTTAAAAGCAATATTTGCCGGAAAAAAGATTGTAGTAATAGATGAGGCACAACGAATTGCCGATGTTGGACTGAGGCTAAAACTAATAACCGACCAAATACCCGGGATTCAACTTATTGCAACCGGCTCATCGGCATTTGAACTTGCCAATAAGGTAAACGAACCATTAACCGGGAGGAAATGGGAGTATAGGCTCTATCCGCTTTCTTTTTCCGAAATGGTTAATCATCACGGGTTTTTAGAAGAAAACCGTTTAATGACACATCGTTTAATTTACGGTTATTATCCCGAAGTAGTTTCTAACCCGGGTAACGAAAAAGAAATACTAAAACAATTATCTGACAGCTATTTATATAAGGACATCCTGATGTGGGAGCGGATAAAGAAACCCGGGAAACTACTGAAGTTATTACAAGCCCTTGCATTGCAGTTAGGTTCTGAAATTTCTTATAACAACCTTGCTTCACTATTGGAAATGGACAACCAAACCGTTGAGAAATATATACAGCTATTAGAACAAACTTTCATTATATTCAGGCTTCCTGCTTTTAGCCGTAACCACCGTAAAGAGTTGAAACGTGGGAGGAAAATATATTTTTTCGACAACGGCATCCGAAATGCACTTCTCGCTAATTTCAATTTGCCGGAATTAAGGACTGATATAGGTGCTTTATGGGAAAATTTTATTATAAGCGAAAGGATTAAATATCTGCATTACAATAATATATGGGCAAATTCATATTTCTGGCGAACACAAGACCAACAAGAGATTGACTATATTGAAGAACGAGATGGTATATTATACGCTTATGAAATAAAATGGAACGC
>JAADGO010000202.1 GCA_013152355.1 Chlorobiota bacterium | reverse complement strand
CCTTCAGCAAAAGCTGAAAAATATATGGTGTATAAACGTATTGGTGGCAATGGCTTCGATAACGGCACTTTAACCGGTAAGCCTGAATTAACAGTAAGTAAACTTAAAAAAGGGATAGTCTATGGATTTAAGGTTACAGCGGTAAACACGGGCGGCGAGAGTTTCCCGTCTGAAGTCGTATCTGTGGGGATACCAAAAAATAGTAAAGGGGATGTGCTGATTGTAAATGGGTTCGACCGTGTTGACAGCCCGGTAATTTTTGATTCGGATTCACTTTCAGGTGTATTACGTACCCTCGGGCAAGGTGTGGCTTATGGTTTCGATCTGAATACCACCGGCGGGCAATACGACTTTAATAAAAACTCGGAATGGCTCGATGATGACAGCCCCGGGCATGGTGCGAGTTATGCCAACCTGGAAACAACGGTTTTCAGGGGGAATACATTTGATTTTTCAGCCGTCCATGGGGAAAGCATCCTAAATGCCGGTTACCGGTTCTCAACTTCCAGCGATGAAGCTGTCGAACAGGCATTGGTAAACCTGTCGGGCTATTCCATTGTCGATTTACTATATGGCGAAGAGAAAACCAGTAAAATGCCAGGCAACGATTCATTGGCATATTATTCTATTTATAACGAAGGCATATTATCTCAGATGGAAGAGTTTGCCGGAAAAGGTGGCAGCATACTTATATCAGGGGCATATATTGGTTCGGATATTTCTAATTGTATGTGTCTGAAAGAGCGTATCGACAGCCTTTTCAGGTTTAAGTGGCGTACCGGCCATGCTGCTAAGAACGGGCAGTTTTATAGTGTAACCCCGGAGTTTAATGTTCAGGGTGAGGTTAATACCGGTTACAACTTAAAGCAATACCCTGCTGAAGCACCCGATGGGATTGAACCTGCTGGTAAAAATGGCAGTACATTTTTGCGATACAGTGAAAACAACGTGAGTGCGGGGGTAGCATATAAAGGGGGCTATAAAGTTGTTGCCCTGGGCTTCCCGCTCGAATGTGTTAAGGGTCAATCAATAAGAGATACATTGATCAAGCAAATTTTCGACTACTTTAATAAGGATTAAAACCGTAATTTATGGCATCAGTATATAGTTTTATTTCAAATCCTGAATACCAGGAAATTGAAAATGCAGTTGCAGAATTGCAGTCCAATGAATTGGTAAAAAAAATATTCCTGGATAAAACAGCAGCCGAAGGGCAATCGGGGAAAGTACAGGGTTTCGTATATGATAATTTTTTAAGTACTGAAACAACAAAACGGATTGCAGAAGCATCAGTTGATGCCGATTATATCCTTCTTTTCGTAAAAAATGTGCCTGTTGAGTTTGGGCAATTTGCTGTTGAGCGGTTTGTTGAGGTTGCTGAATCTACAGGTGCAGGTATGGTTTATTCTGATTATATGGAAGTGAGAAACGGGGTATTAACCCCGCATCCTGTTATCGATTACCAGGAAGGAAGCCTGCGCGATGATTTTAATTTTGGGCCGGTAATATTATATAATGCAGAAGCATTCAGAAACGCAGTTGATAACATGGCGCAGGAATTTACCCATGCCGGGTTCTATTACCTACGTTTAAAAGTGTCGCAACAAAGTGAGTTTATACGTGTACCTGAGTTTTTATATACAATTGATGAAACCGATATCCGCAAAAGCGGGCAAAAAATATTCGACTATGTAGACTCCAAAAACAGGCAGGTACAGATTGAAATGGAGCAGGTTGTTACCGGGCATTTAAAAGATATTGGGGCATGGTTAAGCCCGGAATGCAGATCCATTGAGTTTGCAGAGGATGAGTTTACGCATAAAGTTTCGGTAATTATCCCTGTCAGGAACCGTGAAAAAACAATTGGAGATGCCATGGCTTCGGTATTAAACCAAAAGACAGGTTTTAAGTTCAACCTGATTGTGGCCGATAATTATTCGACCGATAAAACAACTGAGATTATCCGGTCGTTTGCAGAAAAGGATAAACGGGTAGTGCATATCATTCCCGATAGGAAAGGCCTGGGGATTGGCGGTTGCTGGAACCTGGCGGCCTATAACAGTCAATGCGGGATGATTGCCGCCCAGTTAGATAGCGATGATATTTATAAAGATGAATATACCCTGCAAAAGATTGTAGATACATTTTATTCTGAGAAATGTGCCATGGTTGTCGGTTCCTACCAATTGGTTAATTTCGACCTGGAAGAAATACCCCCGGGTATTATCGACCATCGCGAGTGGACTCCTGATAATGGTAAAAACAATGCCCTCCGAATTAACGGGCTTGGAGCTCCACGTGCCTTTTACACCCCGGTTTTGCGTGAGATTAAGATCCCAAATGTAAGTTATGGTGAAGATTATGCCGTTGGGTTGGCAATTTCACGGGAATATAAAATTGGGCGCATTTATGAAAATATATACCTGTGCCGCCGTTGGGACGACAACTCCGATGCTGAGCTTGATATCGAGAAAACCAATAAGCACAATACGTATAAAGACCGCATACGTACCATTGAACTTAAAGCCCGGATCAGGAAAAACAAATAGTATGTGGAAATATCTTGACAAAGCAAAGCTGTTGTTTGTACAGCAAATAGAGGAGTGGGAGCTTGCCCGTACAAACTATAAGCAATTGGCCGGAGTTAATTAAGGAACGGGAGTTCCTTTTCGAAGGTTTTAAGGTAAAAGTACAGTTTAACCCCGGGCGGATAATCTCCTCTTCGGCGAAAATTGATAAAGAATCGATTGCCGGGCGTATCTGTTTCCTGTGTGGCAAAAACCGCCCAAAAGAGCAGAAAGGGGTGGAATTTGGTGATTATGAAATACTGGTAAATCCATTCCCTATTTTCCCTGAGCATTTTACAATCCCACGGAAAGAGCATCTGCCGCAATTAATCATGCCATATTTTGGCGATATGTTGGAATTGTCGAGGGAAATTCCCGGGTTTACGGTTTTTTATAACGGCCCGGAATGCGGGGCCTCTGCCCCCGACCATTTCCATTTCCAGGCAGTGGGCGAAGAGTTCATGCCTATCAACAATGAAATGGAGTCACTTAAGAAAGGGGTTAGTGAACGTATCCTTGTTTTAGGGCAGCCGTGCCGGGTTGTGAATGACGGGCTTCGTAAATTTTTTATATTGGAAGGTAACAGTAAGAAAATGCTTAATAGGCAATTTGCACATATTTTCGATGCCATGGGGGAGTTACACCCTGACGGGGGTGGTGAACCCATGTTGAATGTGCTTGCTAATTTTAATGATGGTGCATGGCGGGTACTTATTTTCCCCCGTGGCAAACACCGCCCCTGGCAATATTTCGAAGAAGGGGGGAAGAATATCCTATTGAGCCCGGCTTCGGTGGATATGGGGGGAGTCCTGATTACTCCTTTAGAAAAAGATTTTGAAAAGATAAGCCGGGAAGATATCAGGGATATTTTCCACCAGGTACTTTTGCCTGATAATGAATTCAATACGCTTACAGGGTTTATCCAAAAAATTTAAGAGATTAATAGTTAACAGGCAGAGTCATGGGAATAGCACCAAAAATAGATGTAGGGATTATGAGTTCGGGTACCATTGAGTTTTTTTTCAATGGAGATTACAAAAGTTTGGAACCGAGAGGTACTCTAACCGGGGGGTTCACTGCAATGATTGTTGACGATAACATTGTGGTACTGCAAGATGGAGTAACCATATTAGGAGGCAAAGAAATATTTCTTGAACCTGTTGATTTTAATTTATCTGAATTTGAATTAAAAGATGTTACAATAGGCGTTAATTTCCATTGGGAACAAAAAGAGAACCAACGTTTCCGGGGAGCTTTAAAATTAATTATTGAACAAGGTAAGATTACGGCAATAAATATTTTGCCTCTTGAAGATTATTTGATTAGTGTTATTTCTTCGGAGATGAAGGCAACCAGTTCGCTGGACCTTTTAAAATCGCATGCCATCATTTCGCGTAGCTGGTTAATAGCACAAATTGAAAAGCAGGAGAGCCTGGGGGGAACTGGTAAGAGCTATGAAAGCACATTTGAATCAGAAGGAGAATTTATTAGGTGGTACGACCGTGAAGACCATAAGGATTTCCATGTATGTGCCGACGACCACTGCCAGCGATACCAGGGGACTACCCGTTCGAATAAGCCCCGTGTTGTAAAAGCCGTTAACGAAACAAGGGGTGTGATTCTGTCACACAATGGGCATATTTGCGATGCAAGGTTTTCAAAATGCTGTGGAGGGGTTACCGAACTGTTTGAGAATTGCTGGGAGCCCGTTAACCATCCGTACCTCACCAAAGTAATTGATAACCCGGAACCTCCAAAGGGTTTTGATTTGAACCTGGAGGTTGAAGAGAATGCTGAAAGATGGATGCTCAACAGCCCTGATGCATTTTGCAACACCAATGATGAAGAAGTACTGAAACAGGTACTGAATGAATATGACCAGACGGCAGAAAATTTTTACCGCTGGAAGGTTGAATATACACAAGAGGAACTTTCGCGTTTGATATTGAAAAGGTCAGGGCTCGATTTTGGGCAAATTATCGACCTTTCCCCTATTGAAAGGGGTGTGTCGGGGAGGCTTATAAAATTAAAGGTCGTTGGTTCGAAAAAAACATTAACAATCGGTAAAGAGCTGGAGATACGGAGGTGGTTAAGTGAGTCACATTTGTACAGTTCAGCGTTTATTGTCGAGAAAAAAGGCGCTGAAAACGGGGTTCCTGAAAAATTTATTTTACATGGTGCCGGTTGGGGCCACGGTGTCGGGTTGTGCCAGATCGGTGCTGCAGTGATGGGGCATAAAGGTTATAAATATGATGAGATACTCCATCATTATTTTAAGAATGTATCTTTAGAAAAACGTTATTAATATGTCGGAAAAAAAGCAATCTCCCTGGTACTGGGTGCCGTCATTGTATTTTGCCGAGGGGATCCCTTACATTATTGTGATGACTCTTTCTGTGATAATGTACAAACGGCTGGGGATTTCGAATACCGATATCGCGTTGTATACAAGCTGGCTCTACCTGCCATGGGTTATTAAGCCCCTTTGGAGCCCGATTGTTGATATTCTGAAAACCAAACGTTTTTGGATTGTTACTATGCAGCTAATCATTGGAGCCGGGCTTGCAGGTGTGGCATTTACAATCCCTGTTGAGAGTTTTTTCCAATACACCCTGGCGTTTTTCTGGTTGCTGGCGTTTAGTTCTGCAACTCACGATATAGCTGCCGATGGATTTTATATGCTTGGCATGTCGACCGGCGACCAGGCATTTTTTGTGGGAATCAGGAGTACCTTTTACCGTTTTGCCATGCTAACCGGGCAGGGGCTGCTTGTTATCCTGGCAGGAGCCCTTGAAAATGCAACAGGGCTCGAACCGGTGAACATAAAGGTGACGGCGCAAAATGAAATAGTAAACAATATATCTTTCCAACCGGAGTCTTTCGACCGTTTGGCGAAGGAAGGAGTCCTCTGTTTTTCTTCAATTGATGAATTAACAATCCCTATTGGCAACATTGCGAAAAGTAAGGTGGATTCGATTTCCCGGTTAGTCGAAAACTGGAATATCGGGAACAACTTTTATAAGGCAGACGAAGTGGCAGGCAAGTCAAAAACTGAATCGTGGTGGAGCAAGGGGGTAGCCCTGCCATTAAAAACATTTCTGAAAAATAAATTTAACCGGGATGAGGTGCAAGTGCTTAATAGCGTAGGGAATATAGCCATCATCCCGTTCCAGTTATCTAAAAAGCCCGAAGAGGGGCAAAATGTGGTGTTAAACTTCGGCTATGAAAAAGGGGACGCAAGCATTAAGTTGTTAAAAACATACAGGTATGAATTTAATGAAGCAAACTGGGATAAACCGGCATTTGCTGTTGTCCAGCTCGATTCGAAATTGAAAAAAACGGCACAGGCAACATTTGTAGGGCGTTCGGGGAATATAAAGTTTGCATGGTCGGTTGTTTTTGCCTGTATTGCAGCCCTGTTTGTTTTATTTTCTATCTATCACCGTTTTGCGCTTCCCCACCCGGCATCCGACAAGCCAAATAAAGCACAGGGAAGAAGTGTAATAGGTGAATTCCTTGAAACATTTGTTAGTTTCTTTAAGAAGAAAGAGATTGGTGTTGCCCTCCTGTTCCTTCTACTTTACCGCCTGGCTGAATCGCAGATTGTAAAAATGGCCTCGCCTTTTTTATTGGATGCCAGGGAAGTGGGCGGGCTCGGGATTACAACCGGCGATTTGGGTGTTGTTTATGGAACAGCCGGTATAATTGCATTAACAATTGGCGGTATCCTTGGTGGTATTGTTGCTTCCCGTAAGGGCCTTAAATATTGGCTCTGGTGGATGGCAATAGCCATTAACCTCCCCAATATTTCTTACCTGTTATTGTCGGTATTTACCCCCGGTTCGTTATGGTATATTTCTATAGCAGTAGTTGTTGAACAGTTTGGGTATGGTTTCGGGTTTACGGCCTATATGCTATTTATGATTTATATTTCAGAAGGGAAACACAAGACCGCCCACTTTGCAATTACAACAGGTTTTATGGCACTTGGCATGATGATCCCGGGCATGGTTAGCGGGTGGTTGCAGGAAATTATCGGGTATCAGAATTTCTTTGCATGGGTACTTATTTGCAGCCTTCCTGTCTTTTTTGTGTTGCCATTTATGAAAATTGACAAATCGTTTGGGATTAAAAAGGACTGCTAACCAAATGTTAACAGTCCTTAGGAATTCAATTGTTATAGGAAAGTTATTTTAACCACCATGTGATTTCTCTGATTTTATCGTTACCTGAGCCAAATTGCCTTGCAATTGCTTCAGTAACATTATCGCTGTTTTCCTGGTACTCACTATTTGGGTACATCCAACGGGTAGGCGGGGTTACACCAGGTAAAATACGAAATCCGGGGTAGCCGGTCCGGAGTTGGTCAAAATATGCTCTCCACCCACTTTGTAAAAATGAAAAGAGGTATTTTTGCATAATAATGCGTTCAATTTTCTCTTCATTATTCGTTGCATTCGAAAAATCAACCAAAGGTTGCTTCAAATATTCCATTGCTGCTGCTTCGTCAACATATTGAGCATAATTAACCGCATAATTGTTGTAAAACGCGAATGACGCTTTGACACCTTTCTCATAGAGTTCGGCTGCCGATAAATTTATCCAGCCGCGTACACTTGCCTCTGCCAAAATCAGCTGTAATTCAGAATAACCCAATATCATGTGTGCTTCTGTTGTAGGCTCTGTTGTATACCTAAGGTTTACCTTTGAAACCAATCCGTTAATAGCTTTAATGTTAACATCATTGTAAGGCCTTATGGGGTCGCCGCCTTCGTAAGCATTAAAATCGTCTATTGCTAACCCGGCTTCTTTAGCAACCCTTGTTTGGCCACAGAATATAAAAAGCCTTGGGTCTTTTCTGTCTTGAAGTCTTTTGACAAAGGTTGAGTCCATGTACCTGGCCGAACCATAGCCACTTGAGTTGTATTCGGTATACCTGCTACCTAATTCATCAATGAACTCAAGCTGCCCGCTATCAT
>JAADGO010000013.1 GCA_013152355.1 Chlorobiota bacterium | reverse complement strand
TTAGGATGCCTTGCTACTGATACATTCATTACGTTTGTCCCTGTACAGCATGAGCTTGCATTAGCAATAGGAAGTGTATCTTCTGACGGGTTAACTGCAACTGTTACCGCTAGCGGAGGTATCCCTCCTTATAAGTACCAGTTGAATAATGGTGCATGGCAATCAGCCGCAGTATTTACTGACCTGCCTGCCGGTACAAATACCATTACCGTTATGGATGCTCATGAATGTTCAGCCTCGGTTGATACAGATGTTGATGATATCTCAGTTACTGCTGATCCGGCTTCAGGAAGTAGTGTTGCTCCAACCTTCACTGTTGATTTAATATTTAACAGGGACGTTATTGTTCCAACTGATGGAGTTACTGTTACAGGCGCTACTACTTCAAGTGTTACCGGTACAGGATCAACTTACACTGTTAGTATTACAGCAGATGAGTTGGCTACTGTGACTGTAACATTGTCAAATACAATTGAGGACAATGCAGGTAATGCATTTGCTGGAGGTACATTTACTTACACCGTAAATGATACAGAAGCTCCGACAGTAGTAAGTGTGAGCCCAACTGGGGATGTTGGCGATGACACAACGTTCGACCTGGTTCTGACATTGAGTGAAAATGTGATACCCGGTGCCGGAAATATGGTAGTGTACAATGGTACTACTGCTGTAGCTACATTCGGGCCTGGCGATGTTACTATTTCAGGCTCAACCGTTAGTGTTGCAGTATCATTAGATAAATATACTTCATACTTCGTACAGGTTGACGCAGGATTTGTAACCGATGCTTCAGGCAACGGCATTGCCGGGATTACTTCTCCAACGGAATGGGCATTTAATACAGGAGACTTCAATGTAGCAGTTGAACAACTTGACGTTGCTAAACTGAAAGTTTATCCTAACCCATTCAGCAACTATATTAAAATTGATAATAATCAAATCTTAACCCGTGTTATAATTTCTAACATTGCTGGTCAAAGAGTTATTGATATAGTGAATCCAGAACACGAAGTTCGTACACCTAATTTGGTTAGTGGCGTTTACGTAGTAACTATGTTTACTGAAAACGGAGTTGCCAAAACTGAAAGGATTGTTAAAAGGTAATACCGAATTGATTGATTAAAAAGGGGAGGCTTTTGCCTCCCTTTTTTATTTTATAATAATTTAGGATGGATTTATTGCTAAAACATAAAACAATCAGGAAGTTCCTGGGAAAGGAGGTCCCTTCGGAGTTATTAGAGAATATATTAACTGCCGGATGCCGGGCTTCTACTACGGGTAATATGCAGGTATACAGTATTATTGTAACTAAAAGCAGGGCGGTAAAGGAGGAATTGATACCATTGCATTTCAATCAACCGGTTGCAAAAAGTGCCCCGGTATTGTTAACTTTTTGTGCCGATTTTAACCGTTTCTCAAAGTGGTGCGAATTAAGGAAGGCTATTCCCGGGTATAATAATTTCCTTTCATTTATAACTGCTTCGATTGATGCTTTACTGGCCGCCCAAAATGTTTGCATTGCTGCCGAAGATAAAGGGTTGGGGATTTGTTACCTTGGTACAACTACCTATAATGCTAAAGAGATTATTGAAGTACTTAATTTGCCGAAACTGGTTTTCCCGGTTACAACGGTTGCTCTTGGCTGGCCCGATGAAGACCCCGTACAAACCGACCGGTTACCTTTAAAAGCTGTCGTACACGAAGAAAGGTATAAAGATTATAGCAAACATGATATCGATGAATTATATTCCTATAAAGAGAATCTGCCTGAATCATTACAATTTATTTCGGAAAACAATAAGGAAACACTGGCACAGGTATTTACCGATGTACGTTACAAGAAATCTGATAATGAATTCTTCTCCGAAAAGATTATTGAAGTGTTAAAAGACCAGGGGTTCCTTTCCTGATGGGAAAGCCCTTTTTAACCGGGGAACCATTTATTAATAATTTGAAAAAAGTCCTGCCTGTAACTATTCCCAACAGGTAATTTTACTTTGTTCACCTGTACCATATTCCCTTCAATTGTTTCAATATTATCAAGTGAGATAATAAATGATTTATGTATCCTGTAAAAACAATCGGAAGGCAATATATCGTACATCTTCTTCATTGTGAGGTTGGTTACAATGTGTTGCCCGCGAAGTTGTATTTTTATGTAATCTCCTAAACCTTCGACATACAAAATGTCTTTAAAATTTACTTTATATGTTTTTTTATTCGCTTTAATAAAAACATAGCCATCAGGAGCTGCTTTGTTTAGTGTGCTTTCTTGTTTGTTTTGTGCCTGCATCAGTGATAGCTGTTCGCAAGCTTTATTCATGGCTTTTAGAAAACGCTCGAAGGAAAAGGGCTTTTTCAGGTAATCGGTAGCATTTAGTTCGTAGCTTTCTAAGGCATATTCGGCGTATGCTGTTGTGAAAATAACCAGAGGAGGGTTCTTGAGTGTTTTTAGGAATGAAATGCCGGAAAGCATTGGCATATTAATATCCAGGAAAAGCAGGTCTATATTGGTATTTCCTAATATTTCAATGGCCTGTACAGCATCTTCGCATGCTTCTACAATAGTAAGATTATTTATCCTTTTTGAATATTCAAGAATAACATTCCTTGCCAATGGCTCATCATCAATTATTAATGCCCGGATTTCCATTATTATTCCTTTAATTTTAGTTGAAGGGCTACTGTGAATATACCACCTTTTTTTGAGATATTTAAACTATACTCATCCTCTTTATAAAGGTGTTTTAAACGTTTTTTTACATTATCTAGCCCGATCCCCCTGTAGCTGGTTTCTTCTGAACCAGGCTCGCAATAACTATTCTCAAGGGTAAAGATCAATAGTTCCGGCGAGGGGAACTCAAACTTGATGCTGATAGTGATGTTACTGCCCGGGTTCTTCAAACCGTGTTTGAATGCATTGTCAATGAATGGTTCGAACAGTAATGGGGCAATCATTTTCTTAGGAACCTCTCCAACTATTTCGTAGGTGATGTTTGCCTTTTCAGTAATCCTGATTTTTTGAAGGGAGATGAAATTATCAACAAATTCCAGCTCTTTGCCCAGGCTGATAAAATTTTCGCGTGCATCGTAAAGAATATGCCGCATGAGGCCCGATAAACGTAATATCAGGTCCGGCACCCTATCCGACTTTGTTAGTGCCAGTGAATAAATATTATTTAATGAGTTAAACAAGAAATGTGGATTTATCTGCCCTTTTAGTGTCTTTAACTCTGCTTCCAGTTTTTGATGTTCGATCTTTGCATATTTCAGATTCAAATCCTGTAACAGGTACCAGTCTTTAAGGAACTTTAAGAATGATGTTATCCCTACATAAAAGGCTGATGCAAAAAAGAAGGCAGAGTAAATATTACTATTGAATTGTTCTAATTGCCTGGATGTTAACATGAACTTTAACGGGTACTTAAAAAGAAGTTGCACCAGGTATGAGATCGTTGCAAGCATCAGGACTAACCAGAACACATAAAAAATATAATTCTTTTGTTTTAAGAACCTTGGAATCAAAAGGTATAGGTTTATGTATACTGCCGCTGCAAAACAACCAATAACAATTAGTGCTTTTAAAATAGTATGTAAAGAGAACAGCGGCCCTGCCCCTGAAACCCAATAAAATTGCAACATTAAAAACCCAATACTCAGCAACCAAAAAACAATGTGCCCCAGTAAGCTAAGGAGACGGTATTTCTTTAACTCAGGCATGTTTATATGCGGTCCCTCCTTTTTAGAAATTTATAAAGGTAATACTTATTAGGGTTAGAATATTTTAACCTTTTCCATGGCCTGCTGCTATGGGGCAGGTGCACAACTTCCAGGTTCTTAGCAAGGTAATTATTAAAACCTAATTTTTTTGACCGCCGGGAGATGAAAACATCAAACCAGTGTTTTTTTGATGAAAGGCTCTTGAAGTCATAGAGTGCAAGAAAATTTTCATTCAGCAATGTACAGCAAAAACTTAAACTATGGTTTGTGTTTATTACCTCTTTTGATTTGTTTTTCTGGTGCTGGTAAGGGAAATTATAATCCCCCTTTTTATCAACTGTAATTGCACCAATCATGCCCGGGTTCTCAATTTCCCTGTTTAGTTCAATCAGGCTTGAGATAGTTTCATTTTTGATAATAACATCTGATTCGATAATAATCAGGGGCACATTTAATTTGGCGGCTTGATTCCGTGCCAGTTGCAGGGTGAGCTTATAATTTGGCGATGGGTTGGATGTGATATCTTCGAGGTGCACTACTTCGAACCGGTAGTTGCCTTTTTCTTTGTCCAGGAAAGTTTTTGTTTCAACCGAACTAAAATCATTGTATATGGTATACAGGAAATTACCTTTCGCATCACATACCGCTTCAATAGTGTCTTTTAGCGTTTCCAATGAGTCCTTTACCGGAGTGATAACCAATGCCTCAACCATTCTGTTTGTTATAATTTCTTACAAAAAATGTTATATACATTATTATAATATAAAGAGTCAGCTGCCTTCCTCCCTTTTTTCTAAAACCCGTGCAAAAGCCTGGGCCGATGGCATAATTACAAGGTCGTCAATATTGACGTGGCCAGGGCGGGTGATTACGAATAATATGGCTTCTGCTATATCTTTTGCAAAAAGAGGCGTAAACCCTTCGTAAACATTGCTTACCCTTTCATGGTCTCCTTTAAACCTGACGATTGAGAATTCAGTATCGCCAACAGCCCCAGGTGCTATCGAGGTTACTTTAACCCCATGTTGAAGCATATCAATACGCATGCCTTCTGTTAACGATTGTACCGCGTGTTTTGTTGCGCAATAAACATTCCCGCCCGGGTACGTTTCTTTCCCTGCTATCGAAGAAATATTAATAATATGCCCCGACTTTTTCCCAATCATTAATGGAGAAACCCTGCGCGTAATATACAACAGCCCCTTAATATTGGTGTCAATCATCCGTTCCCAGTCGTCAATTAC
>JAADGO010000181.1 GCA_013152355.1 Chlorobiota bacterium | reverse complement strand
AAAGTTTAAAACGTATGGGCCTTGATTATGTGGATATTTTCTATTCGCACCGACCCGACCCGGATACTCCCCTCGAAGAGACAATGATGGCTCTTGACCAGGCAGTCAGGCAGGGAAAAGCTCTGTATGTGGGCATATCGAATTACCCGGCCGAGATGGCTAAAGAGGCTTCAAAAATCTTAAAAGGGCTTGGCACGCCATGCCTTATTCACCAACCAAAATATTCGATGTTCGTACGTTGGGTTGAAGAGGGGTTGCTTGATGTACTGGAAGAAGAAGGAATAGGCTGTATCCCCTTTTCCTCATTGGCACAAGGGCTTTTAACCGATAAATACCTAAATGGTATCCCTGCCGGTTCAAGGGCTGCAAAATCGTGGGGCTTCCTTAAAGAGGAAGATGTTGAACCTGCCATGGGCAAGGTGAAGAAATTGAATGAAATTGCCCGTGAAAGGGGGCAGTCGCTGGCTCAAATGGCACTTGCCTGGCTTCTAAAAGACAAACGTATCACTTCTGTACTTATCGGAGCAAGCTCTGTTGAACAAATAGAGGATAACGTTGCAGCAACCCGGAATTTGAATTTCAGTGAGCAGGAATTAAGTGCAATTGACGGTATCTTGTGCTGACCTTTTACCCATATCCATGAACAAATCATGTTGTGGGTTCATTGAAGTTATTTAACAATCCACTCTTCGGGGTTTAACCGTTGATTTTCGCGCCATATTTGAAATTTCAATATGCTCTTATTCCCTTCATCGGTATCGGTATAAACGGTGCCTATATATTGTTTTGCAAAAACCAGATCGCCTTTCTTAACTGTAACTTCCTTAAGATTTGAATAAACAGTGAGGTATTTACCGTGCCTTATAATTACAGCCATATTACCTCCTGTGATGCCAAAAATGCGGCTCACCTCGCCTTTGAAAACAGAACGGGCTTTTGCCCCGGGTTCTGTGGCAATATCAATCCCATTGTTATTAACGGTAATATTTTTCAGTACCGCATGTTTATGAAGCCCGAAGTGTTCGGTAATAATGCCTCTTTCCAGTGGCCAGGGGATACGTCTTTTGTTTTTCTCAAAATTATCGCCTATCAACTTTTGCTCGGGAGTTAAAGCAAACCCGGGGCTATCTTTTTTCCCTGATTTCCTGGCTTCTTCTTCAATAATTCTTTGAATCGCTTTTTCGAGTTGCTGTTCAATTTTCCGTTGCTCCCTTAATTTCCTTCGTAATAAACGCTGCCGGCTTTGTAGCTTTTGAAGGTATCTTTTTTGCTGTTCCTTTTCACTTAACAACTGTTTATTTTCTTCCTCCTGCTGATGCAGGATGTCTTGTTTCGCAGCCTTCTGTTCTCCAAGCCGTTTAATCCTTTCATCAAGTATCCGTTGAATGGCTTCAATTGTTTTCGCCTGCTTTTGGCGATAATCGGTATATTGCTTCAAATACAAACTTCGTTTATATGCCTGGTTAAAATCTTCGGAAGAGAGTAAAAAAAGGATTTTATCGTAAACGGTCCTGTTTTTATAGGCTAACCTGATCATTTCTGCATACTCCTTTTTTATCCTGGCTATATCTTCACTAAGTATTTCAACCACCAGGGTATTGTTGTCTATTAATTCCTGAAAAACTTCTAATTCGGCATTAAGTGACGAGATAATATTGTTACGCTGACTGATTTTCTTGCTGAACAAACGAAGGCGGCTTATTGAGAAGCGTTCACTTTTTTTTGCCTTATCAAGCAATTGGTTTGTATATTGAATCTCTTCGGCCGATTTTAGCTTTTTATCCCTCAGTTCATCCAGGGTCTGGGCATTTAATACAAATGCCACGAATAATAATGCTAAAAATAAACCCGTTGGTTTCATTGTTGATTAATTATCAATTAACCTGTTGCCTTTCATATCTTTTGGGAATGGTAATATCTAAATTATTTATTTTGCCTGTAGAAAAACCGGCCATCCTTATCCGTATACTAATATTGCCTTCGGGCGATATAAATTTTACACTTATTAACCCCGGGTAATCGTCTTCGCCCACTTTCGAGTAGTCGTCAAAATCCATTTTCATCAGCCGTCTATTGGATTTATCTTCTATTTTAATCTTTACTAAATTAAAGCTTTCAGGTTCAATATATACCGTTTGTAAAACCAATACATCTTCATCAAGCCGTTTTAGCATCCGCTCAATTTTTTTTGTTTTCCCTTTAAGGTTGATCTTATTGAGTTTCCTGTTTTTATATGACTTAACAACGTACATGCCCCCTTCAACATCGGATATAAAATTTTTAAAATTCCTTTCTTTAGGGTCGTTCCTGTACGAAAAGATATTATTGCTTAAAATCAGCTGTACCTTTTCAAAGTTAAGGCCAATATTAAGTACCTTACTTAAATATGAATAATCATCGACAAAATAGTCTTTATCGATATAATTAATATAAACCACACTGTCGGGGGTTAATATAACCCGTCCGACAGGGATATTTAATTTGCTGAAAGAAACAACTATTTTTTTATTTCTGATTGACCGTAAATTAGCTTTGAAAGAGGTTTTGCTTCCGCCATTTTCATAAAGGCAATTGATCCGCTTGATAGTCAGGTACTTTGAACTAAAAGCATTCTGCTCTACTCTTTTTATGAGCCGCCCCGTACTCATAGGCCGAATTTTGGTTACAGCAATTTTTTCAGGCCCTTTACACGAATAAATAATTGCCCCGGCTATAATAATTATAAAAAAATATTTTGCTGATTTTATTACGTTTTCCACTAATCCTATTTTTCGTAATATTTTAGATTCTTAATCTTACGGTCTAAAATAGCCGACTGGGCACCTTCTTCTTTAGCTTTTACCCAATACTTCTTTGCTTCGTCAATTTTATTGAGCATAAAAAGTATATCACCATAATGCTCCAGCAATGTAGGGTTGTCCTGCCCTCCGTTCGACATTGCTGATTCAATATAAAATTTTGCCAGTCCGTAATTTTTTTTCTTGAACAATACCCAGGCATAGGTGTCAAGGTAGGTAGGATTATCTGGGAATTTTTCAACTACTCTCCCGCTCATACGTTCGGCTTTATCTAAATGTTCGCCTCTTTCTGATAAATAATATGCATAATTATTCAACGCCACATAGTTATCCGGGTTTAATTCTATGGCTTTATCAAACAGTATATAGGCTTTGTCAAAATCATTTAATTTATAATTCGCCTCGGCTTTCAATAGAACCATTTGCCCTTCAAGTGGCGGATTATCAACTACAAACTCAAGCCCTTCATCAATAACCTTCAGTGTTTCCTCATATTTCTCCAACTGGATACAAGCTACGCCGTTCAGGAAATAAACCTGTGGTTGGTTTGGGAATAGTTCGATTGCGCTTTTTGTATCATTGTACAAAGCCTGCCAGTCCTGCAAATCGTTATCAATGAATAACACACGTTCCCAAATTACATAATCACTCTTATTCAACTCCAGAACCTTCAACAATTGAGCTCTTGCCTCGCCTAGTCGATGTTCACGAATAAGGTACTCGGCATTTACTGTATAAACCCGTGGGTCATCGGGATAAGTTTTAATTAACAGCTTTATTAATTCTTCATTTTTATCAGCCGAAAGCTTCGATTCAGCCTTATCGTCAGAAAGCATCAGGTATACCTGCAATTTGGTTTCTAAATCGACATCCTTGCTGGCAAAGCCTAATTTAGTATGCTCAAATGCTTTTTCGTAATCCCCTTCTTTTTCGTAATAATTCGATAGCGAAAATTGTACAAACCCGTTATCGGGTTCCATTTGTAATATTTTGTTGTAATATTTCAGGGCATTCTCTTTGTCGCCCTGGCTGAGGTACAAATCGGCCATCAGCCCGTAATACTTTGCTTCTTTGGGATTTAAGTCAATTAATTTCTGTATTTCAGCAAATGCTTCTTTTATTTTACCAGCCAAAACATACAGGTTCTGCTTGGCAATAACTATCTGCTCATTATGCCCGACTTCTTTTTCCAGCCGGTTGTAAGCTTTAATAGCTTCATCATATTTCCCGGCATTTTTAAGCATCAGTGCATCCATATAGATCATGTCAAGATTGTCAGGGTAATCTGCCATTAACTGCTGGTAAACTTCTGCTGCCTGCTCAAATTTACCGGATTGCTGGTAAATCCTGGCAAGGAATAACTTGTACCATTTATTTTGAGGATTTATTGAAATGGCTTTGTCCAATAATAGCGCTGCACTGGTAAAATCATTGTTTGAAGCATAGATATTGGCTAATTCGTACATCGATGCCGCAGAATTGGGGTCGATCTTAAGGCAGCTCGACAACAAAGCAATTGCCCGCTGCGGGTTACCAATCATTTTTTCCTTTAATGCCTCAACAAAAAGGTATTCAAACTCTTTTTGTTTTTCATCTGTTATTTCCGGCACTTTCAACTCCGGCTGCCCCTCTTTTTTTTCCGTTGTCCCCTTTTTTATAGTTGCACAACTGTAAAACAGGGAAATAAATAAAATAACAGGTATGATTAATTTTTTCATTGTGTGTTCATTTTTTACCCGTATGGCCAAAACCTCCTGCCCCTCTGCCGGTATCTTCAAGTACTTCTGTAAGCTTCCATTCTACCTTTTCATGCGAAGCTATAACCATCTGGCATATACGCTCTCCGTTTTCCACTACAAAATCTTCCTGTGAAAGATTAATTAATATTACGCCTATTTCGCCACGGTAGTCTGCATCAATCGTGCCGGGTGTATTCAATACGGTTATCCCTTTCTTTAAAGCCAATCCGCTGCGTGGCCTCACCTGGGCTTCATAGCCTTCCGGTAGCTCGATAAACAGCCCGGTTGGTATCAGCCTGCGTTCTAACGGCTTTAATACTACACTTTCTGATAAATGAGCCCTTAAATCCATTCCTGACGACAAGCTGGTACTATAAGCTGGTAATAGATTATTTGATTTATTAATTATCCGTACTTCCATTTGTAAAAAAATAAAAAGCACTAAGATATAGAAATCTGCAAAGATAGTAAGAGATTGTTTAAAATTTGTTTTCG
>JAADGO010000022.1 GCA_013152355.1 Chlorobiota bacterium | reverse complement strand
TCTTCGGAAATATCGTTTACACATATTTTTGCTCCGGCTTTTCCCAGAACTTTCCCGATAGACATTCCAATTCCATGCGTACCCCCGGTTATCAGGGCAACTTTCCCGGTTAAATCAAATAGCTCGTTTATCATAAATTATCCTTTTTACCTTAATTCAGTGGGTTGAATGACATCCATATCTGTATAGTCGAGGTTTTCGCCGGCCATGCCCCAAATAAAAATATAATTGCTGGTACCTGCAGCCGAATGGATCGACCAGTTGGGAGAAATGACCGCCTGTTCGTTTTGTATCCACAGATGGCGTGTTTCTTTTGGCTGCCCCATAAAATGGCATACAGCCTGCCCTTCAGGCACCTCAAAATAAAAATACACTTCGTTTCTGCGGCTGTGCGTGTGCGCAGGCATTGTATTCCAAACGCTTCCCGGTTTTAACTCAGTCATCCCCATCTGCAATTGGCAGGTATCAATAACCGTGTTAATAATCAATTGGTTGACATCCCGTTTATTAGAAGTCTCGGGCGACCCTAAATGCAAAACACTGGCTTCGGCTAAAGTAACCTGTTTCACAGGGTATTCTTTATGTGCCGGTGCCGAATTGAAATAAAAATGAGCAGGCTCACCGGCGTCATCCGATTTAAAAACCACTTCCCGGTTGCCTTTACCTACGTATAGTGCATCTTTATACCCAAGTGCGTATTTTGCCCCGTCAACCACAACCGTACCCTTACCGCCTACGTTTATGATACCTAATTCCCTCCTCTCGCAAAAGTAGCCGGCTTTTAACGGGGCAATAGTTTCGAGTAGTAACCCCTCTTTTAATGGTACTGCTCCGCCCACAATATAACGTTCGATTTGCGAATGTACCATGCGGATATTCCCCGGGTCCATTATGCCCTCAATTAAAAATTCTTTCCTTATTTTTCCTGTATCGTAATGCTTAAAATCATCAGGATGGTAAGCATACCTTTCTTCATAAAATACTGCCATCTTTTTTATTATTTAAATAATGTTCCTAAATTTATTTCCATCATAACATTTTGAAGATTATCATACAAAAATAACAACAAATTTATGGAAATTGCAATCGATTGCATTAATATCAGGGATTTATCTACCTTTAAAGCCAAAATAATTGAATGAAACACCATAGCGAGACAACAATACATGACATTGCAAAAAAGCTAAATATATCAGCATCAACGGTATCGAGGGCACTTAACAACAACCCGCTGATCAGCAGGAAGACATCTGAATTGATAAAAAAGACTGCTGCCGAAATGGGTTACCGCCCCAATGTACTTGCCGCAAACCTCAGGACAAAAAAAACAAAAACAATTGGTGTAATTGTACCACTGATTAACCGGCATTTTTTCTCATCTGTAATCAGTGGGATCGAAGATATTGCCTACCAGTCGGGGTTTACAGTCACTATTTCGCAGTCGAATGATTTACTGGAGAAAGAGAGTTACATTGCCCATGCTTTATTCGCCAACCGGGTAGACGGATTAATTATTTCAATTGGTATGGAGACCAAAGAATACAGCCATCTACAATTATTTTCCGAAAGGGGTATCCCATTGGTGTTTTTCGACCGTGTGGTAGATGAGATAGAAGCAAATAAGATTGTAGTTGACGATTTTGGCGGCGCCTTTAAAGCAACCAAGCACCTGGTAGGCCAAGGGTGTAAAAGAATTGCACATATTGGAGGCCCTTTAAACTTAAATATCTATAGAAACAGGCTGGGTGGCTATAAGGCCGCATTAGAAGAATCAGGATTTGAGATTGACAATTCATTGGTACTACAGACCAGCCTCACCCGTGAAGACGGGGCAAATTCAGCTAAACAATTGTTGCAACTGCCTGATGCCCCCGATGCCATTTTCTGTGCAAACGATACAACTGCCCTAAGCGCAATAACCCATTTCAAGGATATTGGGAAAAAAGTACCTGAAGAGATTGCAATAGTAGGCTTTAGTAACGAACCTTTTTCGGAAGTGGTTACCCCGTCAATCAGCACCATTAAACAGCCGGGCTTCCAAATGGGCCAAAAAGCTGCCGAATTATTGCTGAACCAGATAAACGGTTTCAACGCCAAACAATTTGAAACTTTTGTTATGCCAACAGAATTGGTGGTGAGGGAATCATCGAGGAAACTAAAGGACTGCCCTGAAGCAGTAAATTAAGCACCCCTCTCATCCTCAATAACATACACAAAACCTTCTGCCCGGCAACAGCCGATGTTGTATTTTACAGGACAGCTACCAGGATCGTACATATACCGCTTCTTTTTTTAAATTATTATATAACAGCCGTATTAATTTGTACGTATGTATGAACATATTAAAAATGTATTATTATTTTGCAGCCGTTTTTCTATGAAGTTGTTTAAAGGCCAAATGTAATGATGAAAATGAATGTTATAGGACTCGACATAGGCGGTACAATTATTAAGATTGGCATTATCCGCTCAGGTGAAATTATTGCCGAAACAACCATTGATGCAATTTCCGGCAAAGGGCTGAAAGGAAGGCTTCCCGCCATTGAGCAGGCTGTAAATGCACTCTTGGGAGAGCAAAATATCCCGAAAAGGGACTTGAGCGGAATCGGTATTTCCTCGCCAGGGATAATTGACCCGTATAAAGCCCGGCTTATTACGGTGTACAATAAATTTGAAGATGCTGCACAGCTTGACCTTCGTGCATGGGCAAAAGAAAAATGGGGCATTCCGTTAAGTATGAATAACGATGCCCGCAGCGCATGTATTGGCGAATGGCAGTATGGTGCCGGCAAAGGATGTGATAATATGGTAATGGTTACCCTTGGGACGGGATTTGGCAGCTCTGCCATAATTGAAGGGCGCATCCTGCACGGCAAACATTTCCGGGGTGGTATCCTGGGCGGGCATATCATTGCCAATGCTGAAGGATTTCAATGTAACTGTGGGAACATTGGGTGCGTTGAAGCACATTCGTCAACATGGAACCTGGAAGCTATTGCTAAAAACATTGACGGTTTTGAAAATTCCGGGCTGGCACACAAACTGCCTCTTGATTTCAGAATCATTTTTGAGGAAGCTGCTGCCGGGAACAAAATTGCCATAAAAATACGCAATTATTGTATGGACTATTGGGCAGTTGGCATTGCAAACCTGATTTATGCCTACGACCCCGAAAGGGTAGTCATTGGTGGCGGAGTAATGAAAAGTGCCGATGTAATTATCCCATACATTCAAAAAAAGCTGAAGGGTTTCGGATGGATTGATTTCGATGAAATTGATATCGTAAAAGCGAAATACCCGAATAGTGCTGCCCTTTTGAGTGCCGAATACCTAATAAACAATCCCGTTTAATCAAATTATATTTTTAATGATAAAAAGCAACTACGACAAAACGCCATATATCGACCTGGGCAAAGAGAATATATGGAGCGGATGGGAAGCAATAATCCGGGAACTGCAGAAACAGGCCGGCCGCCTTGGCACTACACATAAAGTTATTGTTATTGAAACCTATACAGGGGTATTAGACAATGAAGTATTAAATGAATTCCATAAACTTCCCCACGATAAATTTATCAGCACAAAAAAGCTGTTTAAATCAGAAAAGGAAATTGAGGCAATGACGTTCCCTGATGTTACCGATGATGAAATTTTCGGTTACATGACCCGGTTGAACATGCAGGATTTTTTTGACCCATACCTTCTTGAACAACAACAAAAGGAAATTGCCACAGGAAAAGAAGGGACAGTCATTATTTACGGGCATGGAGCAAGCCTGTTGGCAGAGAAGCCTGATTTGCTGATTTACCTGGATATGCCTCGTTTGAGGATTCAACAACGGATGCGTAAGAACCTGGTACACGGGCTTGGCGTGGATGATAGCACCCTGCGTTTCACATTTCAGTATAAAAGAGGTTTTTTTGTTGACTGGAGGGTATGCGACCGCCTGAAGCAACGGCTTTTTGACAAAATAGATTTTGTGCTGGATACCACCCTGCCGGGCAATCCGAAAATGATAGAATCATCGGTTATGCTAAATGGCTTTGAAAAAACAGTTACCCGCCCATTCAGGGTAGCCCCGTTTTTCGAGCCGGGCCCATGGGGCGGGCAGTGGATGAGGGAGGTGTGCGATATTGATGGCGATGAGCCTAATTATGCCTGGTGTTTCGACTGTGTCCCGGAAGAAAACAGCCTGCTATACAAAATATCCGGCGTGCTATTTGAGCTACCTTCTATTAACCTGGTTTTTACACAATCGACAAAACTGTTGGGCGAGCCTGTCGAATCACGCTTCGGGAAGGAATTCCCCATCCGTTTTGATTTTCTTGATACTATGGATGGAGGCAACCTTAGTTTCCAGGTACACCCGACAACACAATATATCCGGGAGGCGTTTGGGATGCACTACACACAAGACGAAAGTTATTACCTGCTTGACGCCGGCGATGACGCAACCGTTTACCTGGGGCTAAAAAATGGCATTGACCCTCAGGAGATGCTTGATGATCTGAGGGAAGCCCGGGAAGGCAAAAAAGATTTTGATGTGGAAAAATTTGCCAATAAATGGCCGGCTAAGAAACACGACCATTTCCTGATCCCCAATGGAACCTGCCACTGTTCGGGCAAGAACAGTATGGTGCTGGAGATTTCTTCAACTCCTTATATATTTACCTTTAAATTGTGGGATTGGGGCAGGCTTGGATTAGATGGGAGGCCGCGCCCCATTAATATTGAACATGGCAAAAATGTGATCAACTGGAGCCGCGATACAGATTATACCAGGGCAAACCTGATTAACCATATTGAAGAAATTGCAAACGGGGATGGCTGGAAGGAAGAACGCACCGGACTGAACGAAAATGAATTTATTGAAACCCGGCGGCACTGGTTTACTAAAAAAGTGGCGCATAAAACCAACCAAAGTGTGAATGTGCTTAATCTTGAAGGGCGCGAAGCAATCGTTGAAAGCCCCAATGGTGCTTTTGAACCTTTCATTGTGCACTACGCCGAAACATTTATCGTCCCATCGCAGGTGAAAGATTATACGATTCGCCCATACGGAGAAAGCGAAGGGAAAGAGGTTGCAACCATAAAAGCATATATACGATTTAAAAGTTGAAAATTAAAGACAGCTTCATAAACAAAAAGATAATATTGCGACACTGTCGCAACAATTAAGTTGAAGCCACCTGATAGAACTTTCTCATATTGATGAAAAAATTAATAGACCTGCTTGTCGAATACCGTACCGCTTTAATCAGCGAAGTAGTTACGGGTAAAATAAAGGTCATGTAAAGATGCAAAATTTTGCGTTCCACAAAGGTATAAAAGTATTATTATGGAAAAATATAAAAACAAATATCGCATACAATCTACCCGATTACAAAATTGGGATTACGGGTGGAACGGGGCATATTTTGTAACCATTTGCACGAAAAACAGGGAATGTTATTTTGGTGATATTGCGGATGGCAAAATGCAATTATCCGAAATTGGGGAAATGGCAAATAAATATTGGTTAGAAATACCACAACATTTTTCATTTGTAAAATTAAATTCATTTGTTGTAATGCCAAATCATATTCACGGAATAATTGTAATTGATAAAATTAATGTAGAGACGCAAAATTTTGCGCCTCTACTACAAAAACAAACATTACCATCAACACCTAAAAACAGATTTGGACCACAATCAAAAAATTTGGCGTCAATTATTCGTGGTTTCAAAATTGGTGTTACAAAAAATGCAAGATTGTATGAAAAGGCGCAATATAAGGCGCAAGATATTGCGCCTCTACCATTTAAATGGCAATCACGTTTTTACGACCACATTATTCGTAACGAAAAATCATTTAATAAAATATCAGAATATATCATCAACAATCCCGAAAATTGGGAAAAGGATAAATTTTACGATAAATAACATAACTACAGAAAAAAGAATAAACCTGATTCGACAAAATCAAGGTCCTTTCAAGGTAAAAAGATACACACCACATTTTTCCACTTGATCCGTCAAACAGCCCCGACCCCTTTATTAACGATTGAGTATTAGCTTTTTAACCATTGCATAATTCCCTGCTTTCAGTTTTACAAAATACATCCCGCTGATGTGCTGCGACATGTCGAAACGGATTTGTTCCCCC
>JAADGO010000169.1:4372-27573 GCA_013152355.1 Chlorobiota bacterium | reverse complement strand
TTTTTGCTTTTCAAATTGATTATCTTTAATCCATGCTAAAACCATTAAACCTGCCAGGCATAATAAACTCACCTGCACAGCCCAGTGTATTCCATTGGCCATGCCGCTGCCGTATGAATGAAGCCCTGACAAATAATAGTTGACTCCAAAATAGGTCATTAAAACAGATGCCAGCCCAATAACTGAAGCCACATTAAAATTAAATACCCCTTTTAACGATGGGATCAACCGCATGTGGACAATAAATGAATAAACTGCCACTGTAATTAACGACCATGTCTCTTTAGGGTCCCATCCCCAATACCGCCCCCAGCTCTCATTAGCCCAGATTGCACCCAGGAAAGTACCAATGATCAGGAAATACAGGCCAATCATGGCCGATAATTCATTAATTGAGGTTAATTGTTCAATAATATCCCCAACCTTTTTTACATTGTTTTCATTCCGTAGCACAATCAGTATTAACACCAATACCCCCAGGAAAGCACTCAATCCGATAAATCCATAACTTGCAGTAATCACAGCCACATGTATTGTAAGCCAATAAGACTTTAATACAGGAGCCAGATTGGTCACTTCAGGGTTCATCCAGCTCATGTGGGCCACTAAAAGGGCAATCCCTGCCAGGAATGATGCCGTACCGACTACAATTATATACTTCCTCCCCAGAATTAGGCCTGCCAGCATAGCTGCCCATGCAACATATACAATTGATTCAAAGCCATTGCTCCATGGGGCATGGCCTGTAATATAATACCGGGCTACCAACCCCAGTGAATGACCCAGGAAACACAACATAATAAAGAAATATATCCCTCTGGTAATATAAACTGACACCTGCTTTTGCCTGAAGATATTCAAAAAAAGCACCCCCAGCAGCAGGAATCCAAAAATCAGGTAGAAGGGGAATACCCGTTTAAAAATATTAACCTGATTGTAGAGTATCTCTATTTTCTTTTTACTTTCTGAAGGCAATATACTTCCTCCAAATTTTTCCTGTAGCCTGGCAATAGCCCTTATTACCTGTAAAGCTTCCTCCTTGTTTTGCTTAGTTAAAGCCTGTGCCAATATTTGAAATCCACCCTTCACAAAAAGGGAATCGCTTTCAGGCATATCCACAACAGAACTACCAGGAGCATACCAGGGGGTTTCGATTTTGGCTCCGGGAAACAGGTTTAGCAAAGACCCTCTGAATAGCATAAAACAAATGTTAACCCGCTCATCTACATAGATATACTCTTTCTCAACCTTATTCCTTAATGCAGGAGCCTTGCTGTAAGCTGACCTCACTTTTTCAGCTATTTTGTATTGCCCATGCTCATCAAATAATTGCCGGATGCTTATATATTTCCCGGTAATACCCAGTTCGGAAGCAACTGTTTTATTTGAGACCTTAACAATGGGTAACGACTGCCACAAATCGGGCCAGGCAATAAAACTCAAAACCACCTCATCAGGTGATTTCCCGTAAAGAGATGCTTTTCGGCTAATTTTACGGACTACCTCGCTGGCCAGTGTTGAAACAGGTTCGATCCGGCCATCAGGCCCCTGTACCCACAGTTGCTTAAATTCATCAACCACTTGTTTGTCGATATCAGGCAACCCGGCTCCTAAAGAGCTTTCCTGTGCATGTATGGAGTTGCCTGAACCAACAAAAAAGGCGACAAGCAAAACCATGGCTATTTTTGAATCCTTCAAACGTTTCGCAATGGAACGGAAATAAGAATTCGGGTTGAATAATGACAATATTATACCAACTATCAATAAAAAATACCCGGCATAAGTTACCCAGGTGCCCCATAAATCATGATTTACAGACAGCACAGTCCCCAATTCATCCTGATCGTAGGAGGATTGAAAAAACTTAAAGCCTTTATAAGTCAAAGTACTATTCATAAATATCCTTACATCTTTCTCTAAACCAACACTTTTATCCCTCAATACAACTTCTGAAGCATAAGAAGAGGGAGAATTTGACCAGGGATATTTTTCAAGTTGGAATTCTTTCAAATATATCTCAAATGGTATTTTTTTAGGGATTGACCCATAAACCATCTTCAGATTCCCTTTGGCAAGAGCTACCGTTGTGGTATCACCGACTATGCCAGAGTGGCCAAATACCGCTACTACTTTTTCGCCGCCACTATCTGCGACTTTAACAATTACCGCATCTTCGCCTGTCTCTCCATGCTGACTTCTAACCGCAGTCAGTACTGCACTCTCATAATAATTACGGATTAAAAAGCGGTAATCCCCAAACCCGTATAGTAACATTCTTTTAACAGGAATAGTATCTCCGGCCATAAAGATTATTTTATCCCGGCTTCCCATCGACAGCTCTTCAATGCTAAAAACCGAGGACATAAATAACTTATCCCCCTTGTTGAAAAATCTTATTGCAGCTTCACGGCCTTCACCAAATACAACAGAAAAGCCGGGAAGATTAATTCGCCCGCCTCTGTTTAAAATATGCGTTTGCATTCCCTGTACTCCCGGCGTGGAAAAAACAAAATCGATTAAAGCTTCACCATTCTCCGAAGGAATGGGTTTGCGTTCGGCATTCTTAACATAGCCAATAGATTTAATTGTAACCTTATCGCCATTAGCATTTATCCTTTTAGAGAATTGCTTTGGTGCCAATTCCGAAAAAATCACTCTCTTTTGTATCTCCTCACCCTGGTACGAAGCATAAAAATAGTCCTCAGAAGAAATAATTTCATCAACAGATTCGCCCTCACGAATATGCATTATTCCTTCGTAACTAATATAACGGGTAATAGCAGCACCCAACAAAATCAATAAAAAAGACAGATGGAAAATGCCCATTGTAAATTTCCTCCTGGAAAACAGCCTGAACCTGAAAATATTATTGATAAGGTTTAATGCAAACAGTGCCAATAGTAACTCGAACCACCACGCATGGTAAATAATTGCCCCTGCAGCCGCAGTTCCATAGCTGCTCTCAACAAAAGTAGCTATGGCCATTACAAAGCCTGCTGCCAAGAATAAAAATGCCATGAACGGCAATGAAGTTATAAAGGAATAAAATCGTTTCATTATGAGAATTTGTTTGCTAACCATTTACCAATAATTTCAGAATACATATCTATTGCAAAAACGACAACGCTTTTTCAATAGCTGCAGAGATGCCTTCAGCATCCTTGCCTCCGGCCATTGCAAAGAAAGGCTGCCCTCCTCCTCCGCCTTTAATTTCACGCCCTGCTTCGCGGACAATCTGCCCGGCATTCAGGTTCTTTTCCTTAACCAGGTTTTCTGATATCATAACCGCTAACTGGGGCTTGCCATTGATTTCGGCACCCAAAACAAGGAATAAATTATCGACCTCGTTTTTTAGCTGGAAGGCAACGTCTTTTAAAGCATTTGCATTATCAACCTCTACCCGGTCGGCAATAATATTAATTCCCCGCTCAAGCAACACCTTGCTTTTCAGGTTATTCTTAAGTATTTTGAGCCGTTCGCGGGCAAATACATCCACCTGCTTCGACAGTGCCGAATTCTCTTTTACAAGGTTCAATACTCCATATAAAATATCTTTCGACCCCTTTACAACCTCCTTTATACTCTTTAAAATCTTTATCTGGTCGTTAACATATTTTTCGGCCCTAGCTGCCGAAATGGCTTCTATCCTTCTTACTCCTGCAGCAATTGCACTCTCCGAAACAATTTTAAACAGCCCTATTTGCCCGGTGGCTCTTATATGTGTGCCTCCGCACAATTCAACCGAATCGCCAAACTTAATAACACGGACTTTATCCCCATACTTCTCACCAAACAACGACATGGCTCCCATTGCTTTCGCCTCACTCATTGCAACGCCTCTTTTTTCTTCCAGCGGATAGTTTTCCCGTATTTTCTCATTTACTATATTCTCAACCTTCTCGATTTCTTCATCTGTCATTTTCCGAAAATGAGAAAAGTCAAAACGTAAATGGTCGGCATTAACCAACGACCCTTTTTGTTCGACATGGGTTCCGAGTACTTCGCGCAGTGCAGAATGCAACAAATGGGTTGCAGTATGGTTGTTGGCAGTATTGTTCCGTTTTACACTGTTCACCTTTGCAATGAACTTTGCCCTCAACTCCGAAGGCAATTTATTCACAATATGCACGGTCAGGTTATTTTCCTTCTGAGTATCAACAATCTCTATTATCTCCCCATTTGCCTCAATTGTCCCGGTATCGCCAACCTGCCCTCCCGATTCGCCATAAAAAGGTGTTTTATCAAATACCAACTGATAAAATGTTTTTTTCTTTTGAACTACTTTACGGTAACGGGCAATTTCTACTTCAGCTTCCAGGTGGTCATAACCAAGGAACTCTGTTTGCTCAATCCCTTTTAGCTCAACCCAGTCGCCTGTTTCCTGCTCTGCTGCATTCCGGGAACGGTTTTTCTGTGCTTTCATTTCCCTTTCAAACCCACCGGTGTCTACCGAAAACCCATTTTCCCTGGCAATCAGCTCGGTAAGGTCAAGTGGAAAACCAAAAGTGTCGTATAACTCAAAGGCATCTTTCCCGTCAATACTTTTCAAACCCTGCTTTTTTGCTTCAGCAATAATGGTTTCGAGCAGCCTGATGCCTGTATCCAAAGTCCTGAGGAATGACTCTTCTTCCTCTTTAACCACTTTTTCAATGAGTGTTTGTTGTGTCTCCAATTCAGGGAAAGCTCCACCCATAACTTTTCTTAAAACGCCAACCAGTTTGTAAATGAATGGTTCTTTGAAACCAAGGAATGTATAACCGTAACGAACTGCCCGGCGCAAAATCCTTCTGATAACATAACCCGCTTTATTGTTCGATGGCAACTGCCCATCGGCAATAGCAAAAGCGATAGCCCGAAGGTGGTCGGCAACAACACGCATGGCAATATCTGTTTTTTCGTTTTCACCATACTTTTTGCCACACAATTCCCCTAAAGCTGTTATTATATCCTGGAATATATCGGTGTCGTAATTCGATTTCTTACCTTGTAAGATCATACAAAGGCGTTCGAACCCCATTCCCGTGTCTACATGCCTGGCGGGCAATTCCTCCAGGCTTCCATCTGCTTTCCTGTTGAACTGGATAAATACCAGGTTCCATATCTCAATAACCTCAGGATGGTCTTTATTCACCAGCTCCCTGCCGTGAAGTTTTGCGCGTTCACTATCATCTCTTAAATCAACATGGATTTCGGAACAAGGGCCACAGGGTCCGGTATCGCCCATTTCCCAGAAGTTGTCCTTTTTACTCCCGTTAATGATGTGTCCGGCAGGTAAAAATTTGCTCCAGTATTCGGCAGCATCGTTGTCTCTTTCCAAATTATCGTCAGAACTTCCTTCAAAGACCGTTGCATAAACCCTGTCCGGCGGTATCCCCAGGGTTTCAACCAATAACTCCCATGCCCAGCTTATAGCTTCTTTTTTAAAATAATCGCCAAACGACCAATTCCCCAACATTTCGAACATGGTATGATGGTATGTATCCATCCCGACTTCCTCTAAATCATTGTGTTTGCCGGAAACACGAAGGCATTTTTGTGTGTCGGCAACCCTTAATGACTTCGGAGGCTGGTTACCCAGGAAAATATCTTTAAACTGGTTCATCCCGGCATTGGTGAACATTAATGTAGGGTCGCCTTTAACGACCATTGGCGCGGAACCAACTATTTCATGCTGCTTTGAGGCAAAAAAATCAAGAAATGCTTTCCTAACCTCCTGTGAGGACTTCATATAAACTGAAAATTTATTAAAAAAAAACTAAAATGTTAAGAAAGATTAAAGCCCGGCACTCAAATAACCTATCTGTGAGTTATTTAATTAATTTTGCACCAAACTTATAATCACCTTTTTTCAACAGTGTTGCAAAGTTATATGAAATAATTAATTTTGTTAGTAAGTAGGAAAAGAAATTAAGACAGGAAGATTATGGCCAAGAGACAATATAAATTTAACCCTGAATCCCTTAAATATGAAAAGGTAGGGTCTAAATTAAAAGATAAGATCACGAGGCTGTTTACGTATGTATCTACCAGCCTTGCTTTCGCCTTAATAATTGTTGTCGTCTTTTTGAGTTATTATGAAACTCCGAAGATGAAATCGTTGAAACGTGAAAACCAGCGATTGCTGACTCAATACGAGTTGATGTCGAAAGATATGGATAACATACAAAAGGTGCTGGATGAGATACAACAACGCGATGACAATATTTACCGTGTTATTTTTGAAACCGAACCCATCCCGGCAACCGTCAGGAAAGCCGGATTTGGAGGGGTGAACCAATATTCGCGCCTGGAAAGCCTGGACAATGCGGAACTAATCATTAAAACAGCCAGGAAACTGGATATAATTGCCAAAGAAGCTTACATCCAGTCGAAATCGTACGATGAAGTTATGGAACTTGCTTTGAATAAGGAAAAAATGCTGGCTGCATTACCGGCGATCCAACCCATTTCGAATAAAGACCTGAAAAGGACTGCTTCGGGTTGGGGTTTTAGGATACATCCGATATTTAAGATACGCAAATTCCACTATGGCATGGACTTTACAGCACCAACAGGTACCGAGGTTTATGCCACCGGGGATGGTGTGGTTGAAGAGATCAAAGGAAGCCGGAGAAGCAGGGTTGGATTGGGAATGTCGGTAAAAATAGACCATGGGTATGGTTACGAAACGGTGTATGGACACCTCTCAAAATTCAATGTGCGAAAAGGGCAAAAAGTTAAACGTGGCGATGTAATTGCATACGTTGGTAACACAGGTGGGTCGACTGCTCCCCACTTACATTACGAGGTACATAAAAAAGGGGAAAAGGTAAATCCGCAATACTACTATTATAAAGACCTTACACCTCAGGAATACGAAAAAATGATTGCCATTTCAACGAATGTAGGACAAAGCTTTGACTAAACAGTGCCTTACAAAGAACCCAAAATAGAAAAGCATTTTTACAAAATAAGCGAAGTTGCCGGCCTTTTCGGGCTGGAAACCTCAACAATCCGCTATTGGGAGGAAGAGTTCCCTTCGATAAAGCCCTACAGGAACAAAAAAGGCAACAGGCTGTTTACAAAAGAGGATATTGAGCAAGTACGCCTGGTTTACCATTTGTTGAAGGAAAAAGGAATGACCCTGAAAGGAGCGCAAAAAAAACTAAGGGAAAACAAGGAAGACACGGTAAACAACTTTGAGATTGTAAAACGACTGGAGAATGTGCGCAGTCAGTTGATTGATATTCGAAATGAACTGGGAGAAGAATGAATACGGAATTGAAAGTAAAAGATATTGCCAGTTACCTGGAAACAATAGCTCCACTGGAGTTCCAAGAGTCGTACGACAACTCAGGGCTGCTGGTTGGCTCACCAGGGCAGGATGTATCATCGGCCCTGGCAACCATCGATGTTACGGAGGAGGTAGTTGACGAGGCCATAAGCCGGGGGTGCAACTTAATTGTTGCCCACCACCCCATTATTTTTTCAGGCATCAAAAAACTAACCGGGAAGAATTACGTTGAAAGGACGTTGCTCAAAGCGATCAAAAACGATATTGCCATATATGCAGCACACACCAACCTCGACAGTGTTATAGGTGGTGTCAACTCAAAAATTTGCGAAAAACTGGGGTTGACCGGGTGTAAACCCCTGCA
Organism: Chlorobiota bacterium; assembly: GCA_013152355.1. Lineage (GTDB taxonomy): Bacteria > Bacteroidota > Bacteroidia > Bacteroidales > Prolixibacteraceae > JABMQB01. The sequence goes on along the minus strand of JAADGO010000169.1, from coordinate 19,936 downwards.
ACCTCTTGAAGGGCAGCTACAAAAACTTGTGACATATATCCCGGTAGATTATGCGGAGAAAGTACGTACGGCAGTTTTTGAAGCCGGGGCAGGGCACATCGGCAACTACGATTCATGCAGTTACAATATTGAAGGGCTGGGCAGTTTCAGGGGGAACGAAAACACCAACCCGTTTGTTGGCAAAAAAGGGGCTATCCACTTTGAAAAAGAGGTACGGTTCGAAACAATTTTCCCAAAACACCTGGCCGGCAAAATAATCAGCGCCCTCATCCTTGCCCACCCCTATGAGGAAGTGGCGTACGATATTTACCCACTGTTGAATAAATACCAACAAGCCGGCATAGGTATGGTAGGGGAACTAAGCAACCCGGTTGATGAAGAAGTATTTTTAACGAGCCTCAAAGAAATATTCGCCTGCGGAGTAATCAGCCACACTAAATTATTGGGTTCGAAAATATCAAAAGTGGCTGTTTGCGGAGGGTCAGGCTCCTTTTTGCTTAAGAATGCAATCACTGCCAACGCTGACATTTTTATAACTGCCGATTTTAAGTACCACCAGTATTTTGATGCTGAGAATAAAATTATAATTGCCAATATAGGGCATTACGAAAGTGAACAATTTACTAAAGAGCTTTTTTATGAATTACTTATAAAAAAATTCCCTAAATTTGCAGTCCGTTTATCAGAAGTAAAAACTAACCCGGTTTATTACTTCTAAACAATTTCAAATCTGTTTGAAAAAATAATTTATTAAGGATATGAATAAAAAATATTCAAAACCAGAAGGAAAAGACATTTCAATTAAAGAGAAGCTAAAAGCTCTTTACGAATTGCAACGTGTTGTTTCAGAGGTAGATAAAATCAGGACTCTAAGAGGGGAATTACCTTTGGAGGTTCAGGACCTGGAAGATAGTATTACCGGGCTAAAAACAAGGATATCAAATCTTGAGGATGAAATCAGCAACCTTAACACAGCCATCAACAATAAAAAACTTGCAATAAAAGAGTCGCATGCTTTGATTGCAAAATATACCGAACAGCAAAATAATGTCCGTAACAACCGTGAATATGATTCTCTTTCAAAGGAAATCGAGTTCCAGAACCTTGAAATTGAGCTTGCGGAAAAGAGGATCAAGGAATTTACGGTTGAAATGGCTGCAAAAAAAGAGTTGATCGAAGCATCGGCAACCGACCTGGCTGAAAGGGAAGAAGACCTTGAAAGGAAAAAGAAAGAGCTGGAAGATATTATTTCTGAAACAAAAATCGAAGAAGAAAAACAAAAGGCTAAATCCGAAAAGATTGAATCGTTCATCGAGCCACGGTTGTTAACAGCATTTAAACGTATCCGTAAAAATGCACGCAACGGATTGGCAGTTGTAACTATTCAGCGTGATGCCTGCGGCGGATGCTTCAATAAAATACCACCTCAGCGGCAGTTGGACATTGCCAGCCACAAAAAAATTATTGTTTGCGAATATTGCGGACGGATTTTAGTTGACGACAATATAAGTGAAGCTAAAGTAAAAGCCTGACGGTAAAGATTTTTATATGAATATATGAAAAGCACTGCTAATTTTAGTAGTGCTTTTTTCATACCTGATGGGGATGTTGTGGGGAAAACTTTTTTCAAAAAGGCAAATGCCCAATAGGAAATAAGAAACGTAAAAGTTGGCACCTGCCCTTATTTGGATATTTCTTATTCCTTATTGGATGTTTTAGATTGAAGTTGTTTAAAGCTAAATTTATAGCCCCGTTTTACCAGCTACCTCCGGCACCACCGCCGCCAAAACCGCCACCGCCGAAGCCGCCAAAACCTCCTCCTCCAAAGCCACCACTGCCCGAAGAAAAATTACTAAACGACCCTGAGTGCATACTCCTGCCGGAACCCATCATTCCCAGCAGCAGCCAAAACGGTAGGCTCTTTCCACCGGAGTAATGCCTGCCCCTGCGTCCGCGGAGAATTGGGATTATCACAAAAATCAAAATAAGAAAAAGAAAAAAGAACGGACTGCCTCCTTTACTGTTTTTTACTTCCTGATGATACGCAGCCGCTGTATATTCCCCTCTGGTAAGGTCCATAATGACTTTAACACCACGCACAAGCCCACCATAATAATCATTCTGCTTAAAGCGGGGGATCATCTCATTATCAACAATATCCCTGTTGGCAATGGCATCCGGAATAAGGTGTTCTATCCCATAACCCGTAGCTACGAATACCTGTCCGCGTTCGGTCCCTCTTTTGGGTTTTAAAACGATTACAACACCATTGTTATCTTTTTTCTGCCCTACCCCCCATTTTTCACCCAGCTTAAATGCAAAATCAGAAATATCGCCTTCAATGCTATTGACTGTTACTATAACAATCTGTGTGGAAGTCTCCCTGGCAAATGCCTCCAAAGCATTTTCCAGGTTATTAACCTCTTTTTTCGATAGTACAGAAGCAAAATCATTTACTAACCTTGGTGGGTTTTGTTTATCAGGGATTCCCTGTGCAAAAACCCCGGATAGCACCAGTGTCGCGAGTAAGATACTTATTATTATTTTTTTCATATCATTTTATTAATCTCCGAACGAAATCTCATCGTCCAATTCGTTTACATCATCCTTTTGATACGGGAAATGGGACTTCAACTGTTCCCCTGCTTTTAAAATACCCTTCTCCAATCCTTCTGAATAGTTCCCTTCACGGAAATAACCCAAAGCTAACTCTTTTACCTCGTCCCAGAAATTTTCAGGCACTTTACTATTGATCCCTACATCGCCAAGGATTGCAAATTTATGGTCGTCTAAGGCAAGGTAAAACAATACGCCATTCCTTAGTGCGGTTTTATGCATTCCCAGCTTTTCGAAGATATAGGCAGCACGGTCCAGGGCATCGGCCTTGCATTTCTTTTCAATATGCACCCTGATCTCACCGGACGTATTCAGTTCAGCTGCCTTTATAGCCTCTGTTATCTGTAATTTCTGTGCTTTGCTAAATAATTTTGATACTGACATCTTTTTTTCGTATTTGACTTTTTCAAAATTTTACTTCCGGTGCTTTTTCTGTTCCCGGAGTAGCTTCAAAATAGGCCCGCTTCTCGAAACCAAAAATACCGGCATAAATATTCTTGGGGAACGTCCGTATATAAGTATTAAATGCCTGGGCACTCTGATTAAACTTCCTTCGCTCTACAGTTATCCTGTTTTCAGTTCCTTCCAGCTGTGCCTGCAGGTCTAAAAAGTTCTGGTTGGCTTTTAGTTCAGGATACCTCTCAACCACCACCATCAAGCGGCTTAATGCCGAAGACAACCCATCCTGGGCTCCCTGGAACTGCCGCAGTGCCTGTGGAGATAAATTTTCGGGGTTAATATTCACCGAAGTAGCCTTTGAACGGGCCTCAATAACACCTTCCAGCGTTTCCTTTTCGTGAGCTGCATAACCCTTTACGGTATTCACAAGGTTAGGGATTAAATCGGCCCTTCGTTGATAAACATTTTCAACCTGAGCCCAGGCCCCATTTACCGATTCATCCATCGATACCATGGTATTATATGTCCCCTTTATTGATGAGTAGGCTATCAGGGCGATAGCAGCAATGACAATTAGTACAATCCAGATTTTCTTCATTTCTTACAATTTATTTTAATGGTCAATACAAATTTTACAAAACAGTGTTAAAAGTCATCGGAAATCTCGGGGAATAGCGATAATTTTCCGTTGTATTTCATCCGTTTAAATTTATTATTCTTAATTGTAACGTATGAAACTCTTGATGAAATTTAATCATGCATGTTTGTGAAATATCGCAAATTAAATTTCATGTTCTTTTCATCTTTCAAAAGATAAACCAAAAATATGATAATGGCAAACTTAAATTTCCATCAGGCAATACTGGAAGGGATCCCCAAAACACTTCCACCGGCTAAACCTTATGATAACACTGTAAATCATGCTCCTAAACGAAAAGATATTTTATCGGGCAACGAAAAAAGATTGGCAATAAAAAACTCTTTACGATATTTCCCATCCGGATTTCATGCCATATTGGCACAAGAGTTCCTGAAAGAGCTGAATGATTACGGACGGATATATATGTACCGTTTCCGCCCCGGTTACGAAATGAAAGCCCGCCCGATTGAAGAATACCCTTGTAAGTCGAAGCAGGCAGCATCTATTATGCTAATGATCCAGAACAACCTTGACCCACGGGTAGCACAACACCCTCACGAATTAATTACCTATGGAGGTAATGGCGCAGTATTTCAGAACTGGGCACAATACAGGCTTACTATGAAATGCCTGGCAGAAATGACCGATGAACAAACACTGGCAATGTACTCCGGGCATCCAATGGGGTTATTCCCATCTCACCCTGATGGCCCAAGGGTAGTTATCACCAATGGGATGATGATCCCGAACTATTCTTCAAAAGACGACTATGAAAAATTTAATGCCCTGGGTGTGACACAATACGGGCAGATGACTGCGGGGTCGTATATGTACATCGGGCCACAGGGGATAGTACATGGCACTACCATTACATTGCTCAATGCTGCAAGGATGCATGCCGAAGGAGGTTCGGAAGGGAAAATATTTGTTTCATCGGGGCTGGGCGGCATGTCGGGGGCACAGCCTAAAGCCGCTGTTATTTCAGGGATGGTGGGGGTATTTGCCGAAATTAACCCGAAAGCAATCCGGGCCAGGTATGAACAAGGCTGGGTAGATGAAGTTTACAGTGATATTGACCAGGTTACCGAAAGGATGCTGCAGGCAAAAGATGCTAAAGAGGCAGTTTCATTGGCATACCACGGAAATATTGTTGATTTATGGGAAGCCCTGGCCGAAAGGAATGTGGAAATAGACCTTGGATCCGACCAGACTTCGCTGCACAACCCGTTTGCAGGGGGGTACTACCCGGCAGGGTTGACATTTGAGGAGTCAAACCAGATGATGGCAAATAACCCGGATTTATTCAAAGAAAAAGTGTACAGGTCGTTGCGGAGGCAGGTTGCCGCAATTAATAAACTGGCAGGTAACGGAATGTATTTCTGGGATTACGGCAACGCTTTTTTACTGGAAGCCAGCCGTGCCGGGGCAAAGGTAATGAACAGCCGGGGAGGCTTTATTTATCCGTCATACGTACAGGATATTATGGGCCCGCTGTTTTTCGATTACGGATTTGGACCGTTCAGGTGGGTTTGCACGTCGGGCAACGCGTCCGACCTTGAAAAAACCGACCGGATAGCAGCAGCTGTTTTATCAGAACTCGCCAATGATTCCCCGATTCAAATCAGAAGGCAAATGGAAGATAACATCCACTGGATTAAGGAGGCCGGGAAAAACAATCTGGTGGTTGGCTCGCAAGCCAGGATACTTTATGCCGATTGCAATGGAAGGATGAAAATTGCCGAAGCCTTTAACGATGCCATTAAAAATGGAGAGATCTCAGCACCAATAGTCCTCGGGCGCGACCACCACGATGTATCGGGAACAGACTCGCCCTACCGTGAAACTTCAAATATTTATGATGGCTCAAATTTTACAGCCGATATGGCAGTGCAGAACTTCGTTGGCGGCAGTTTCAGGGGCGCAACCTGGGTTTCGTTACATAATGGTGGCGGGGTTGGCTGGGGCGAAGTAATCAACGGTGGCTTCGGTTTAACTATCGATGGCAGTGAAAATGCAGCCCGCAGGTTGAAAATGATGCTTCACTGGGACGTAAACAACGGCATAGCCCGAAGAAGCTGGGCACAAAACAAACCGGCTATATTTGCTATTAAAGAGGCAATGAAAGCAAATCCAAATTTAAGAGTAACCCTGCCTAATGAGGCGGATGAGAAAATACTTATCGGTTTATTCTAACCTGTTGTCGAAGTTATTCCAATATAGAATAGATAATTGAGGTTCTGTTTCCTCATCGTAATCATTCATTCCAGTAAATAAAGATTTCAAAATCCTACGAAGATGGCCATGGCAATTGCCATGAGAGAATTTGACAAGGAAACAAAAATTATTTATCTTTATATCGTAATTAAACGAAACTTTGACCTATGTTGAAATCGAAAACTCTAGCCATAATCTGTTTTTTCCTTTTCATTTTTGTAATAATGCCTGAATCGTTTGCCACAAAAGTGGCTATCATCCAGTATGAAGTAAAAGAAGCAGATAAAATTGGTATTGATGCAGGACTGCTTGAAAAATACATCCGCGAAGCTACTCTGAATGGTGCTCAACTGATTGTAACTCCTGAAACCTCGTTTTACCGATACGAGCCCTGGGAACAAAACGGAGTAACCATGCTCGACCTGGCTAATCATTACAAAAAATTGAAAGCCAGGTTTTCAGCATTAGCGAATGAATTAAAAGTTTCACTTGTTATAGGGCTTAGAGAACCTACCGGAGAAAAGGAGAAGCCTGTATACAATACAGCCCTCCTTTTTGGCCCTGACGGATCGGTTTTGGGGAAACAACGCAAACTAGTCCCTTCTAACTCCGAAAAAACATGGACAAAAGCGGGCACTACTCACTCTGTTTTTGAAACTCCTGTTGGAAGGGTTGGATTACTCATTTGCAAAACAGCAAAAACCAATTGGTGGAATACATATAAAAAAGAAGATAACCTTGACCTGTTTGTTTTAATATCAGGAGACAAAGATGCCACCTCGTTTGATAAATTCTCAACAATTTGCAATAAATCGAACTGCTATGGACTAATTGCCAACCAGATTTGTGGTCCAGTAGAGAAAGGCAGAAAAGGTAATTCTGCATGGGGTAGGCCTGACGGGAATGTAGACTTCCTTGGGGCAGGAGAACAAATTTTTTATGCCAATTTGCCAATTCCCATTAAAAACGAATTTAAGCCTCAAAATGGTCAAATCATGGTTGACCCCAATAACCCGATGTGGATGGTTTACAACAGGGATAAAAACAACGATGGCAAACCTGACCCTTATTTTATGTGTGGGCCTGGCGACCCTGAAGGTTTTTTATACCGTGGAATACGGAATAAAAATGGGACCAGGGATGGTGACCAACTTAAGTTGATTGAAAAATTAAAGGAAAATGGAGGGAACTGCATCTACCTGATGGCTGTCCGCTCCCATGGAGGCGATGCCTGGAAAGATGTCGAAGGAGACCCGGAGAATTATCCAGATGACAAACATAATCCCTGGGTGGCTCAAAACCCGGCATTTGGATTGAATCCTGATATATTAGATCAATGGGAGATTTGGTTTTCTGAGATGGATAAAAACGGCATTACAATATATTTTTTTATTTACGATGATGCAATAAACGTTGGTGAACAACTCGGATGGACGATGGACGATGACGGCAACTTGCATCCTGGCGAAAGGCAATTCATCCAGGAAATTGTAAATAAATTCGAACACCATAAAAACCTGATCTGGTGCATCATGGAAGAGGGGCAGGAAATTGGCAAAAACTGGGATTTGCATATATCAAAAATAGCAGAAGTAATCAGAAAAACTGACGATTATTATCACGTTATCGCGAGCCATCAACTACCCGGAAATGTTTTCTTCCATGCAGACGACCTAAATATTGACCAATTTGCTATTCAGTCTAATTGGGAAACAGGGGCTACTCCCGATAGTGTACACAACTGGCTCGTTAATACCTGGAACATGGCAGAAGGGAGATACAACCTAAATATGGCTGAGGACAGGACACACAAAAATTTATCAAAAATTGCTGACCGCGAAGCAATTCGGAAAAGAAGCTGGGCGATGGCGATGGCCGGAAGTTATGTCATGGTATTCGGAATGGATATTGTGAATACGCCCGAGGAACAACTTCAGGACTGTAGGCGATTACAAGATTTTTTCGAATCAACTGATTTCAACAGAATGGCTCCTCACGATGATTTGAAATTTGCAGGGACTCAGTATGTATTGGCAGCCCCTGGTGAAAGTTATATTGCCTATTCATCAAAAAACTCTGAAAAGATCTGGCTTCGGGAATTGCCTGAAGGAAAATATAACCTCAAATGGTTTGATTGTATAACAGGCAATTCAGCAGAAGAAAAAGATATCGGCATCAAAAATGGAAATCATTCATGGGAAAAACCAGCAGGATTTAGCGATGAGGTAGCACTATACATTACCAGAAGCAACAGGACGACTAACTATTCTTCTTTAAAAGGTACCATAAACAAAGGTATTAAAGGAAAAAACCACCCAAATAATCCACTTGTTTTCCCGAAAAACTTTGTACCAATAGTACAAGATAAGTCGGTTACAACAAAAAAAGATACGCCGTCCTATATACAACTTACTTATCAAGATCAGGATGGAGGCCCCGGCCCTTATAACATAACCATTCTGACTCAGCCTTCCTATGGGGAATTATCAGGAGTTGGGAACGATCAGACATATTCTCCTGCTAAAGGCTTCTGGGGAACTGACCAATTCTCCTGGAAAGTCAATGATGGGATCGGCGATTCAGAGATCGCAACTGTAAAAATCACAGTGAATCCATAATCAAAAAATGTTAAAAAACGAAAGTTAAACTAACTTTTATATATCATGAAAAAAAACCTAAGTCTTAAAATACATGTTGCGAAACCGGTGATGTATACTTTATTATTCCTGACAACCTTAGCGTTCTTCACCTCATGTCAAACACCAGCGAATGACACAAATAGAAATACTACACTTTTTAATGAAGGGATTAACCTTATCCCCTACCCTCAGGAAGTAAATCTTGAAGGAGATGATTTTGTACCTGGTACTGAATTATCAATTATTTTGGATAATGATGCCACTGAAAAAGATCTGTTTGCAGCTGAAGAATTAAGCAGCCAACTTTTTAGAGGGTGGAAAATAAAGTCTGTTATCTCAAATTCCGCTTCCGGCAAATCAATAATACTTACACGAAAAAATGTGCCGGAAAAGATCACTTCACTACCTGATAAAAAAGCAGAACAAGCTTATGAACTAACCACAATTACAGATCAACTAACGATCAAAGCCAAAGGCGAGGCAGGATTATTTTATGGCGTACAAACTCTGCTACAAATTATAAAAAAAAGGCAGGATGGGGCATTTGTAAAAGGAATGAAAATAACCGACTGGCCAGATATCCCAATCAGGGCTAACCATTACGATACCAAACACCACCAGGACAAACGCGAATATGTAGAAAGTTTTATACGCGACCTTGCCCGGTACAAAATCAATATGCTTGTATGGGAATGGGAAGATAAATTTGAATACCCCAGCCACCCGGAGATTGGCGCACCCGGTGCATTCACCATGGAAGAGGTGCAGGAAATGACCCGGTATGCTCAAAAATACCATATTCAGATTGTGCCTTTGGTGCAAGGACTTGGCCATGTAAGTTTTATCCTCAAATGGCCTCAGTTTAGCCACCTTCGGGAAATCACTGCTTCCAATTGGGAGTTTTGCCCCTTGAAGGATGGCAGTTATGAGTTGTTAAACGACCTTTGGCAGGATGCTATCAAAGCAACTCCTGGCTCTGAATACATCCATATTGGAACCGATGAATCCTACGAAATAGGCAAAGGAATAGAATGTGGTTGTGAAGCATGGATGAAAGAGATTGGCAAACACGGATTAATGACAGAATTTATTAACCGATGTGCCGAACCATTGATGAAAGAAGGCAGGAAAATTATGACCTGGAGTACCGAATATATCCCGGGAGCAAAGCTAAATCCTCTGAAAGGAATGGTTGCAGATATGTTAAGCTCAGATATTGAAAAAGTGAAAGAAACCAAAAAAGCCGGTTATGAAGTATTCGTTTATGATCCAAATCCCGGAATTGAACCGTTGTTTTTGCCTTATTTCTATCGGCTAAGAGGAGAAGGAGATAAAGAAAGGGAAGTGGAGACCAGCCTGCAGCGGTCATATAACGAAGTCTCAAAGGCAGCAACTTCCGGTGTATTTGATGGTATGATCAATACATCCTGGGACGATTCAGGACTTCACAACCAGGCATGGATGATGAGCTTTATCAATTCGGCAGAATATTCATGGAGCGGGAATAATCCATCGCTTGACGAATTCAGTGATAAATTTTTCCTGAATTATTATGGGGAGAACTCAAAAGATATGAAGGAGCTTTATATTTTATTGAATAAAGCGGGATATTACTATTATAAATCATTTGAACGCCGGGTTTGGCATTATGGCGATATCGGGAAAACACACCTCCCTGATATGCCCCGTGGCGACAACCTGGAATACGATGAATTCTGGAATCGTGAGTACGCCGATAAAATCAACGAATCACAAGAGCAACAGAAACAAATGGTGCGTGCCTCACAAATAATTCAGGACAATATGGGAATAGGTATTAAAAATAGTTATGACCTGGAAATTTTTACTACAATAGTCAACCTGGTCAACCATACTTGTAATACGTACCTAACTCTTTCCAAACTTGAAAAGGCAATTAAGGAAGCACACAACCAGCGGTTTTTAAGCCACCAAGCTGCCTATAGTGCCATGGAAAAAGCAGTAGGCATAATTGAGGCAAACCTTGCCGAGCGGCAAAAAATATACGATGATCTGGTTGCTACCTGGGAAAAAACACGGCTTCCAAAAGGTTTGTCGACTCCTGAAAAACAATTTTTCCACCGCCAGGACCGCGCCCGCCACTTTGCTTTCCGCAGAGCTGACATGAGCTATCTGACCTATGATGAAGAATTGCTCAGGCTGGAAGATTATAAAGCCAAATTACAGGAGTACTTGGGGTGGTATAAAGAAACCTATTTATAGGAAGCCCCTCCTAACCTCCCTGAAAGGGCAGGAATTAAGGGATAAAAGTATAAGAAGAAATATTATAAAGATTTTCTAGAGGGTCAATTTTCATTGATTTATAAAGTGGCCCAGAATAAACCAACCCTTCCTTTTTATAATTTTTTGCCAATGCCCATAACGCCAACCTTTTACCAACATCCATTTTATTTAGTGGATGGATATCTTCAACATCACCAATATCTGTAGTTACTACCATCCCCGTATTCGGAAGGGATAGTGCCATTCGTTGTGCCTCACGTAATTCAGCTGCATCTGATCCACTGCCATTATACCAACTGGCTCTCTCATAATCATAGTAATTAAAATGCTACTTCTACATTTAAACTTCTGATCGTTATAATACCAACTCAATCCCATCGCTTACTTAATTGTTTATACAAATTGCCAAATAATTTAAAATATCTTTAAAGCGTTCTCGCGGTATATTTTCCTCAAAGATATACTATCCAGCCCCAGGCCGTTGTTTGGCCAATGATAGCTTGAAATATGCGGAATATAAAAATGTTCATCGTCTGTTTCCAGAATACGGAATGTGGTTTGGTACATCTTTTTACTGACCCCCATATCGGTTCCAAACAATAACCTGTCATTGTATTTTTCATAAAATTTTTCTGCAAACCGTGGTATTGTCGCAACCTCGCTGAACCGGGCTGAGATATCGGCATAAAGATTCGGGTATTTATCGAACAAACTGCCCAGCTTATTTAGGTCATAAGAGCAGTTGCCTAAATGGCATGTGACGAAAGTTGTTTCAGGATGCCGTTTTACAGCCCGTTCCAGTATATTTAGCATCTCGGCATGCCCGGTAACCCCTTCCTGGTTATCTAACCGCCAGGTTACAGCATTCATCATTCCATCGTTGGTAGAGTCCATTTTTTCATACATCCAGATAGGGTCTGCCACATGGATACTTACCGGCATTCCCAGTTCGCCGCATTTGTCGAGCAAAGGGGCAAGCCTTTCATCATCGAAATGCATCCCCAGCCCTTTTGTATTTTTACTGAAGGCCATCCCTTTCCCTTTATCGCCAAGCTCTCCAACTCCTTTTGCACCTACCTTAAAACAACGTTCCAGTTCTTTGACAGCCTCAGGCCCATAGCCGGGCTTATCGTACCCGGTATAATCAAACCCACACCACACATCAAAACGCTCCGGGTATTTTGCATATTTATTATAAATCGAGTCAAACTTCTCGCCAACCGCCTGGGTTAAGATAATCGTTTTCTCAATCCCAACTTCATCCATAGTTTTTACCCAATCGGCAATTTCTTCATCTGTTTTCGCGTATACATGCGTATGTGCATCAATGATCGGGTACATTGCTTTTGGCACTTTGGTTTGAGGAATTTTAAACAGTGACTCCGGCCTGAAATTCTTCAATAAAAGATTCTCTGGATCCGAAGTGTCTTTTTGATTCGTATTACAAGGGCTTTGATTTGTATTACAAGAACTTATTATAATAATTGTTAACACTAAAATAAAACCGGTAATCTTCCTTTTTGTATTCATAACAGTATCTCCATTCTTGAAATTAAGCTTTTTTATTAACAGCGAAGTTAAATAAAATTATTAGAATTGATAATTTAACGAGGCATTGTCCTTAAATGAGATATTCCTATATTTGTTTAAAGATTATTGGCATTTTTTATACTGAAGTTTGAAAGAAATAGTTCTACTCTCCACTAATTAAAAGAAGTAACATGTTATGTTAAAATCCTTTATGAAAAAAATATTATTATTCGTTTTATTACCATTAGTAGTAAATGGTAAAGCCTCGGCTAATGAGAGGCCTGCTATATTCCCGATACCTCTATATGTTGAAAAAACCGGAGGCAGCCTCCGCTTAGATAACGAAACGGTTATTATTATTCCCGAAGAAAAAAGTGAAGCAGATAACTTCATTGCCGGATTACTTCTAACCGAGTTCGGAGATAGGTTTAGGATTCCAGTAAATATCCTGGAAACAGATAAATTACCAAGCAATCGTCAGTATATTCTTATAGGGACGCTTGATAATCCATTGGTTGGGAAATATTGTGAAGACAATTTGCTTACCGATAGAGTTAATGAGCTTGGTGAAGAAGGTTATGTGCTTTTAGTTAACGGCAGGTCTGCTGTTGTTGCTGCAAAAACAAAACGGGGCGCACTTTACGGATTCCAATCATTCCGGCAATTACTGAGCAAAGAGAATAACAAGATTGTTTTGCCACAAATAAAGGTAGAAGACAAGCCACAATTGCCATATAGGGCTATTAAATTGTATTTGCCGGGAAAAAATAACCTGCTATTCTTTAAAAGGTTTATCCGTGACTTCATGGCTAAATATAAATTCAACACCGTTGTTATCGAGGTAAATGCAAATATGCGTTTGGAAAGCCACCCTGAGTTGAATGTTGGGACTCTTAATTTTGCAGAAGACTTAAACTCATCACGAAGAGACAGGCCTGCCGGGCCACATAAAGAATTTCAGAATTCTTCACATCAGGATAATGCTGACGGAGGAATACTTGAAAAAAGTGAAGTCGCAAATTTAGTAAAATATATTCGGCAATTTGATATTGAAGTTATTCCGGAAATGCCTTCCCTCACACATTCTTATTACTTGCTTTTCGGACACAAAAACCTGGCAGAAATCCCGGAAAGGGAATACCCGGATACATATTGCCCCTTAAAGCCTGAGAATTATAAAATATTATTTGATGTTATTGATGAATACTTAGAGGTATTTAACCCAAAGATGGCAAATATCGGCCATGACGAATGGCGTATTGAGAAGGACGTTTGTGAGATTTGCCGTGGTAAAGATTATGGCGAACTCTTTGCAAATGACATAAAGAAGATTTATGGCCATTTGACAGAAAAAGGGGTGAAAGTTTCTATGTGGGGCGATCATTTGCTGGAATCGGTAAGGAATAAGGGTTTTCGCGTTTGGGAAACAGAAACCGGGTATAAATATAAAATCCCGGGTGCGATGTCTCCTGAGCAGGTTAAAAAGATTATCCCCAAAGATATACTTGCATTAAATTGGTTCTACTCAAAAGGGAATGGGATTGATAATGACCTAAAGCTTGCTGAATTTGGTTTTGAGCAGATTTATGCAAATTTCAGGACCGATATAAAATATTGGGGTAAACGCGTAAAAGAAGTTAAGGGCTTGCTTGGCGGAATGCCATCATCATGGGCGGCAACAACAGAATTTAATTTTGGCAAAGACCAATTTTACGATTTCCTTGGAGCCTCAAATATGCTTTGGTCGGTGCATACCCAAACGCATGAGCAAATTGCTTTTATTACCCAGGCACTTATGCCATCGATAAGGGAAGATATGAGTGGAAAAATTTTGCCGAGTAAGAAAGGTTTGCCGTCCGCTTCTGTGGATATTTCGGCAAATTATAATTCAACGCTTCAAAGCGGAATTGACAGCGTTAATGTTGCAAAAATATTAACAGGAGAGCTGAGGGTAGGTAATAAAGTTTTTTATTTATCCCCTTCAGGAAAACGCAGTGCAGTTGTTTATTCTGTAGATGATAAATCAAAACCAAAAGAGGTCAAAGGAATTAAGATTAATGAGGACGTTAGCAGTATAATATTTTTGCATGCTTCCGCCAGGAAAGCGGTTAACGCAAAGGCATATAAAATAATTTACAATTTTGACGATACTGCCGAACTTCTCGGATGGTACGAAGTTGTTTATGATGATGGTTTTATTACGACAATCCCAATTAGGTATGGGGTTAATATTTTAGACTGGGATGTGCATAAAAGATTAATTAGTAAAGAGAAAGCTAATAATTCTCAAAATAAATATGCCTATGAGGCAGAAATAGTCCCGGTTTCTGATGAGAATGATAAAGAGCCGTTAACATTTTTTGCCTATGAATGGGAAAATCTACGTCCCGGGAAGATTATTAAAGAGGTGAATCTGAAAGCCGTTAATTACAAAAGCGGGCATGAAAACGCAGTGGTACTGTTATCTGTAGGAATTATCAGGAAAAAAGAAGCTGCAAATGCAAAAGGAGTTGAAGACCAATAGATTACGACTAGTGATATTGTGGGTGAGCGCAATTATTTTTTGTTTTTGTGAAACAGGGATTTTCAGTAGTAGAGTAAAGAAAACAAAAAAATGGGTAAATCCGATAATACAGATTGTTTCAACCTTATTCCTTCATGGAAGGCACTAAAACTTATGTGTCCTATAAAATGGGCCACCAAACTCAACCGGTTTTACTTCGTCCCCTCGTACAATTGGCTGGATGTAAGCTTTTGACAGGCTGACTACTCTGTCGGGGGTGCTTTGCCCGGTTTCAAAAATTTCTTGTTGTTGCCCCAGTACTGTGGTTATGGTTTTAAATTTGGCGGTAATACTTTTAAGGTGCATGTAAGTTTGCCTAAATCTCCAATAGATACTGCTACTTACAACGTTGCCAATGCTGAAGTCACAATTTCAGGTGAAGGAAGCCTGGAGGCAAGGCTTGCGCATGTTGGTAGAGGAGTATATACGAATAGCAACCTTGTCCCCGCAAAGGGGATATCGTATACACTGAAAGTTGGAGTGCCAGGTTACCCGGAGCTTTCAGCCATCGGTAGCATCCCGTCAATCAATCCAAAAGTTATAGGATATACTACCCTTTCCCACACGGGTTATGATGAGGAGGGAGGAATCCCTTTTTCTGAAATCCGCATTTTAATAAAAGACCCGGATGGGGAGAATTATTACGGGTTTGAGGATTTATACGGTGAGAATACGTTGCCTGTTGATACAACTAAATATAT
>JAADGO010000169.1:0-4362 GCA_013152355.1 Chlorobiota bacterium | reverse complement strand
TTGCTTAATTTAGAACCCTTATGAATTACCCTTCCCATATACCTGCTTTATAAATAAGTTCTACCTTTGGGCAAATATTTGAATAAGAGTTCTTGGAAGAAGGTTAACCCCTGGCAAAGACTCTCCGTTTTATTTCAGGGAACATAACATTTATGAGATTTGAACATACGCAACTTGCATGATGGTGCAGGTAAAGGGTTGGTATGGTAATTTATGCGGTCCATGTGTAAAGATTTGGCTATGTGAATCAATTGCGTGCTTTTCTCCAAGATTCGATGTTGAATTCTGGTGGAAGGTTAACTCGTGGAATCCCACTTCTTATGACAATTTAATGATTGAATGCCATAAATATTAATATTACAAATGGGGCTGCCATAAAGCATGGCAGCCTCTTGGATATAACCAATACAGTTATGAAAATTTATATTTTTGTTATTCTTGTCTTTTTAACTTTTGCAGGAATTGCCCAAGACAACCAAGAACACAAAAAGTTTGCAGTAGGCATCCATCTGGTTAACCGTAACTTAAAAGGGTATCATTTTAATTATACTTACCCGCGGTTATCGTTTGAATATCGCCTGTCAGCAAGTTCATCGGCCGAGGTTTTAGCCGAGTACATTAACCATAAACCTGCGGGCACACAGGTAATCAGCTACCCTTTAAGTATGGGTTACAAACTAAATATCCTCCCGTGGTTAATCAATAACGAAAAGCTCATTGGCCGGTTGAAAATATACCAAAGTCTGCGCTATACTATACTTTTTAGTCCTGCCAATTCCGATGCTCCTCTTTCAGGCCTCCGTATATACCATCATCTCAGGTATGCACCCGGTGTAGATTTTTACTTTAACAAAAACTGGGGCATTAGTTACGAGGTTGTTTTTGGCCAGGACATGCGTACAACGATGGCATTTGGCATTAAATACCGTTTATAGTAGTATCTTAACTACAATGAAAATAAAGTTTATCAACTATAAAACATTAGCATTATTGTTAATGGTAATATCTTGCCAGGAACAAATAGAAATTAGCTTGCCGCAAATTAACCGCAAACCTGTAGTTAACTGTTGGCTAAATGCGAATGGTTCATATATTTTCCATTTAAGCTTCCCGACAAGTGCGAACAGCGATTCTATTCAGGTAATAGGCTCTGCTAAAGTTCTCATTTTATCAGATAATAAGGTAGATACACTTTTTCATACTAAAAACGGTTTTTATTGCAATTCGTCTTTTTCGCCATCACAAGGTAAACCTTATAAACTTGAAGTTAAGATCGATAACTATAACAATCTTTATAGCATTGATTCAATCCCTCAAACAAAGATAAATATTTCAGCAATCGAATTCCGTAAGAATTATAAAATTGATGAGGAGGGGGATGAATATTCCGAAATACGTGTTAGTATTACCGACATCCATGAAGGGAATGATTATTTTGGAATCTCTGTTCAAAGTAAAAACGGTGAAAACGGTTTTTATTCTCATCAAATCACAAGTTATTCCCCTGAGATAATGAATGAACTTGGAATTGAAACTTATCCCAATATTCTTGTCTTCAAAGATGATTTATTTGAGAATACAAGTACTAAACTTAAAATAAGGTTTTATGATGATAAAGCTTCCTATGTGAAAATTTATTCCTTTTCCTTCGATGCATACAAATATATTAAGTCATGGATAATCCATGACTATACAAAAGAATACGATTTCTGGGAGGTTTACGAGCCAATGCCCCTCTTTTCAAACATTGAAAATGGCTATGGTATTTTTGCAGGGTACTCTTCGCAATTGTTTGAAGTTTACCCCGACTCAACCATAACTTTTTAAACAATGTACAGGCGGTTTGTAATTTTAATTTTAACCTTGCTTCCGTTCTTAGCCAACGGCCAGCAAAAGATAAATATCAGCGGTTTGGTTAAGGACAGGTCAACCGGGGAGCCCCTGATCGGGGCAAATATTGTGGTTAGTCCAACCGGCAGGGGCACCAGTTCCGATGTTTATGGGTTCTACAGCCTGGAAGTAACCGATTTAAATAGCATCCAACTTAAAGCCAGTTTTGTCGGGTATAAACCTTTCCTGGAGAATATTGAATTAAACGGGGATTTACGGTTAGATATTTTACTGGAGCCCGGTGTGGAAATAGGCGGTGTGGAAGTAACAGCAGGGAAACCCATCGAAGAACGCATGGAGCTTGGGGCAGTTGAGATACCGGTGGTGCAGGTTAAGAACATGCCCATGTTTGGCGAGCCCGATGTGTTAAAAGCAATGCAGCTTTTGCCCGGCGTACAGGGTGGCAGCGATGGCCGCAGCGGACTGTACGTGCGTGGTGGCAGCCCCGACCAGAACCTGTTTATGCTTGATGGCACACCGCTATACTATGTGAACCACCTGGGTGGGTTCGTGTCGGTTTTCCACCCCGGTATTTTAAAGAATATAAAACTCTACAAAGGAGGCTTCCCTGCCCGTTTTGGCGGCAGGCTTTCATCTATAGTCGATTTGCGGATGAAAGAGGGGAATAAAAAAGAGTTCCACGGAAGCTACGGGATTGGCGTTGTTTCGGGCGACCTGACCCTCGAAGGCCCCATTGTTAAGGATAAAACCTCGTTTATTGTATCTGTGCGCAGGGTGTGGACCGACCTGCTCATGCGCCCAATTACTAAGATCGCTTTCCGGTATGGTTCAATGGGGTACAACTTTTATGATTTTTACGGTAAAATAAGCCACGAAGCCAATGCAGCCAACAGGTTCTATTTTACCCTGTACGGGGGCGATGACCGCCTTGGTTTTTTTACACACATCCGCGAGGATAAAGTCAGGAGCAAGGCGAAATATATCTGGGGGAATGTGCTTTCAACCCTTCGCTGGAACCGGATCTATAACCCGAAACTAAACAGCGACATTACGTTGTTTTACACCCGTTACAGGTATAAGAACACCCGTTTTTATAAAACTGAAGATACGAAAGGCAGGAACCTGTACTCCACGGGGGTACATGATTTAGGGTTAAAAGCTGATTTTAACTGGCACCTTGCCAAAAATTATCTGGCCCGGTTTGGTGCGGGGTTGTCGCACAACTGGTTTATCCCGGGCCAGATTAATTACGAGAGCAAAACCGGCGAGTCTGCTACCGATACCGTCATTGGTGGGCAAAACCGTACCCGGGCGTTGAATCAATTTGTTTATATCGAAAATGAGTATTCGCCATTCACGTGGCTTTCGTTTAATTTTGGGGCAAGGCTGGTGGATTTCAGGGTTGGCGGCAAGGACTATTTTTCTGCCGAACCCAGGTTCCTGTCGAACTTTAAACTGGATAATATAGGTGCTGTTAAGTTGGGTTATACCAGGATGATGCAACCCGTGCACATGCTCACTTATTCGGGGAGTACCTTCCCCACCGATATCTGGCTGCCGGCAACTCCCGGAATACCACCCGGGGTTTCAACACAGTATTCAATTGGTTATTCAAGAACATTGAAAAAGGGGGGGTATGAACTAAGTATTGAGGCATATACAAAAAAGATGAGGCAGCTTATTGAAATAAAAGGAGGTGTCCCGCTGGTGAACACCCGCTCGTGGGAACAAAATGTAGAAAAAAACGGGGTTGGAAGGTCAAAAGGTATTGAGTTCTTTTTACAGAAGAAACAAGGCCGCACAACCGGGTGGGTAAGCTATACTTTATCAAAATCGACCCGGCAGTTTAAAAATATTAACAATGGGGAGGCTTACCCCTTTAAATACGACAGGAGGCATGATTTTTCAATTGTTATAAACCATAAACTATCTGAGAAAGTCGACTTCTCAGCTACCTGGGTTTATGGCAGTGGCTACCCAACTACATTGCATAATGGTATTTACCTGGCTACTGAGCCGGGAAGCTGGGATATCGAATCGCCTAATGCCGGGTTTTTCAGGGTTGCCGGCGAAGCTTACCTGTACCCCGGGAAAAACTGGCTAAGGATGCGCGATTACCACAGGCTCGATTTGGGGGTTAATTTCAAAAAAGAAAGGAAAGGGAGGAATGGCAAAAAACAGGAACGCACCTGGACAATCGGCGTGTATAATGCTTACAACCGCCAAAATGCCGTATTTTATTATTTTGACTATAAAGGCCAGGATCCAAACCAGCCGATTGTGCTTTACCAGCAAAGTGGTTTCCCGGTTATCCCAAGTATAAAGTATTCAGTAAAGTTTTAAACAACTTCTATATAAACATATTGCATATTGCTTAATTTAGAACCCTTATAAACTGCTGTCCCATATACCTGCTTTATAAATAAGTTCTACCTTTGGGCAAATATTTGAATAAGAGTTATTGGAAAAAGGTTAACCCCTGGCAAAGACTCTCCGTTTTATTTCAGGGAA
>JAADGO010000031.1:51279-62467 GCA_013152355.1 Chlorobiota bacterium | reverse complement strand
CACCCAAAGTCCAGTTGATACAAACTTTCGGGTTCTTTTTCAATGTTTCCCACATACGCCCCGATTGGGCAGAATGAAGGATGACCGTATCTTTGCCTAATGCAAAATTCATTGGTATGACATAAGGCGTATTTTCATGAGCCATCGACAGGAAACATACCTTGCAAGCCCTGATTATTTTATTGGCCACTTCACGATTTTCTATAAAATTTGTCCTCATTATTTAAGGTATTATTCATTCCCCCAAAAGATCATAGGTTTAAGAGGAATGCTGTTTGCAGTTAATGAGTTAGTCATCAATATCTAAATAAATGCCCTGTTCCCTAACTTGTCGGAAAGGAACCTTTCCACCTTTTTCATGTTCATGTAGGTCGATTGTAATTCAAAAACCTGGTCATAGTCTTTCCCCCGGTAAACAGTATTGATTTTCTCTTCCAACTCATGGAGTATCTGTTTTACCTTGCGGAGTTTATATTCATAAACAATCTTAGGCACCAACAGGTCAAGGATGTCTTCTTCTTTTTCAGTGTAAGCCCCTGCCCGCTTCCATCGTTTACTTTCAATAAATTTCTCCAACAGCAGCTCGCTTGCAACTTTACTTATTTCGCCACTCGAATGGTTGACAAAATACTTTAACGGATTAAAATCAGGGTTTGGAAGCAACTCTTTTGTCTCGTTCATTATTTGAGTAAAAACCTGCGACTCGGATACCATCTCGTCCCCCTGTATCTCATCTACAATAAAATCGCCAACCAAAACAACCTCAGGCTCATCAAGCTCCTCTTTTTCTAATTCGAACAAAGGGTATTTACAATATTTTAAAAGGAAGCGAAGTACCTCTTTTTCTTCAATTACCAATCCCTCTTTTTTTATCTCCGGAATTACAGGTTGTGGCGTTGCTCTATTCTTATTAGTTTTAACCAACGCCTCCCTTTTCCTGAGGACTTCATTTTTATTGCGTTTATTTTTCCTGACTTCGGCATACAAAACTTCCTCGTCTACCTTCAACAATTTGCTGCATTCACGGATATAAACCGAGCGTGTTATGGTATCAGGGATTACCGACACCGAACGAATGACCTCCGAGATTAAGCGGGCTTTTGCAACAGGGTCGTTCTCAGTGCTTTCAAGCAAAAGCTTGGTTTTGAACCGTATAAAATCCTTTTCGTTCTTTTTAATGTATTCTTTATATTCCGATGCGCTATGTGACCGTGCAAAGGAGTCGGGGTCTTCCCCTTTGGGAAGCAGCAACACTTTTACGTTCATCCCTTCTTCCAGCACAAGGTCGATTCCCCGCAATGATGCTTTGATACCTGCCTCATCGCCATCGTAAATTATGGTAATATTTTGCGTAAACCGTTTTACCAGCCTTACCTGGTCTGATGTTAAAGCGGTACCTGACGAAGCTACCACATTTTCTATCCCCGACTGATGCATCGAAAGGACATCCGTGTAACCTTCAACCAGGTAGCACTTATCGGCCCGGGTGAGTTCTCTTTTTGCCTGGAAAATTCCGTAAAGGACATTACTTTTATGGTAAATTTCCGATTCAGGCGAGTTGAGGTATTTTGCCGCTTTCGGGTCGTCTTTCAGAATGCGGCCTCCAAAAGCGATCACCCGCCCTGCAAGGTTGTGTATCGGGAACATTACCCGTCCTGCAAAACGGTCGCGCACCCAATTGTCGCGTTTAATGGTCAGTCCCGTTTTCTCCAGGAACTCTATCCTGTAACCCTCTTTTTGGGCAGCATCGGTAAAAACACTTTTCCCCTCAGGGCTAAAACCAAGTTCGAACTTTTTTATGGTATCATCACGAAGCCCCCGCTCCCTGAAGTAACTCAATCCAACTATACGCCCTTCATTTTCATCCCATAAATAACGGGTAAAATATTTTTGGGCAAACGAAGAGACAATCATCATACTTTCCCTGTCGTCCTTCAGTTGTTTATCTTCCTGGCTTTCTTCTTTTTCAACTACCTCGATGCTGTATTTCTTTGCCAGCCATTTCAGGGCTTCCGGGTATTTCAGGTTTTCATGTTCCATGATAAAATTGACCGAATTGCCTCCTTTCCCACATCCAAAACATTTATAAATCCCTTTTGCCGGCGATACGGTAAAAGATGGTGTTTTTTCGTTGTGGAAAGGGCACAAGCCAAGATAGTTTACCCCCCTTTTCCGCAAGTTGATAAAATCCGAAACCACATCAACTATTTCGGCAGAGTCAAGAATCCTTCCTATGGTACCCTGGTCAATCATAATTGCAAATGTAGGAATTTTGATTTGAGATCGGGCAGGTAAAAAAATGAAAGTATATAAATTGGGGGATTTGTCAATAAGTTTTAAAAGTACCACTGCAGAGACACAGAGACGCAAAAAAATAAACTCAGCACCTCCGCGTCTCAGCAGTGAAAAAAGATATAATACAATTTTATTCTTATTCTTTTGTAAATCAACCTGCTACAGCATTAATTTCTTTCATTAAGAACTTTTTCGATTTTGCTCCGACAAACCGTTTCACCTCTTTCCCTTTGTTAAACATGATGAGCGTGGGGATATTGCGTACTTTGTATTTCCCTGCCAATGGTTGTTGCAGGTCGACATTTACTTTGGCAATGGTTACCTTATCTGTTTCTTCAGCAATTTCGTTCAATACGGGCGACACCATTTTACACGGGCCGCACCAGGGAGCCCAGAAGTCGACCAGGACTACACCACTTCGAATGACAGGCTTAAAATTTTTATTGTTAAGCACTTTTATCTTTTTGCTGTTTGCCACATTAGGTATATCTTTCATTTTTTTATACGCATAGGCCATATAAAAAATAAAAATTACCACTATCCCTCCGACAATATATAAAGTAGTTGCCATTTTCTCTGTTTTTTAAATATTTAAACAACTTCAACCTTTTACTTCCCAAAAAGATCAACTTTCAATAACTTTTATTTCTGATGTTATCCCCATGGCCTTTTTATACACGGCACTCACCCCGCAATACTTTTTAAATATTCTGAAGCACTCAGAGCAGCTATTGTCCCATCGGAAACTGCTGTTGTAACCTGCCTGTATTTTTTAGCAATGCAGTCGCCGGCAGCAAAAACCCCGGGGATATTTGTCCTCATATCAGGGTCAACAATAATTTCGTTACGCCCGTTTAAACTAACGGTATCTTTTAATGATCCGGTGTTTGGCATGTATCCGACAAAAATGAACACTCCATCAATGGTTATTTCCGACATTTCCCCTGTTGGAAGATGTTCAACAGAGACTTTCTTAAGTACCCCGTTGCCGATAAACTCCCTCAATTCCGATTCCATTACAAATCGTATCTTCGGATTGCGCCTGGCCTCTTCAACCGCATGTTTAAATGCCTGGAACTTGTCGAACTGATGCACGATAGTCACCATGGTGGCATATTTAGTCAGGGTAACAGCTTCTTCAAGCGCAGAATTCCCTCCACCAACCACAACTACCTCTTTCCCGGTAAAAAAGTCGCCATCGCAGGTGGCACAATATGAAATGCCGGTTCCTTTAAACGTGTCTTCGCCGGGAATATTTAATGGGCGCGGTTTCCCTCCGGGGGAAAGGATAATTGTTTTTGAATAAAAGATACGGCCATCTTCCAACTCCACACTTTTCCTTTCTCCCTCAAGGCCGTACCTTTTGATTTTTATATTGGACTTAATCAAACATCCAAACTCTTTTGCCTGTTTTTTCATGGTATTGGCTACAACATACCCTTTAGTAGTATCAACACCCGGATAATTCGCAATTTCATTGGTCAGTACCATTTGCCCCCCAATAGCCCCTTCGTTTAAAATAAGAGTCGACAGTTTGGCACGGGAACTATAAATCCCGGATGTTAACCCTGCCGCCCCTGCACCAATAATAATGACATCAAAAACTTTATCCATCGTTTAATCCTTTTAAAGAAAAGGCAACAAATTGGTTGTTACCTTTTCTATTACTATGTACTTACTTCTCAAAATGTTCATCCAAAACTGCAGTAACCTGCTGCATATTCTGGATACTACTTACTGCATGGGCAACTTTCCCGTTTTTATAGTACATTACAAATGGCAATCCCATGAACCCCCGGCATTCAGGCGCATTACGGATAATCTGAGCTTCAGGGTTGTCAAATGCCATGGTATAAAATTTTATATGTTTACGTTCCTCTTCCAATTCTTCCATTACACCGTAAACAGGGATACACATAGGCCCCATACGTCCGCAACACACCATTACATTCTCGTTTTCGTTGATCAGTTTTTCAAGTTCTGCCGCTGTTTCAATTTCGTGCAAATCTGTTTGTAATAATTTCATAATTCCTTTATTTATTTATTATATACTTGTTATCTCCCTGATAATCCGTTCGTCCGATTTCAACCGCCCATTCAGATAATCCTCAATCAGTATAGCGGGCGGGTTTACCGGGGCACCAATAAACAGGTTAATTTTATTATTTACGAAACGTGTAATGATACTTTTATCCACTTTGTAAGCAATAACATCGGTTATCCCCTGTTGAGCTGCCCAATCGGGTAGCCCGGCAACATCGTAGTTTGACGGGGCCTCCAGTTTACTGTTGGTGACTGTCCCCCCAACAATTTCGAATATCTCGTAATGGCTGCATTGCCCGAAATATTCGCTTAGTTTACCATGTACAACCGGAATTGCTACTCGTTTCATTGTTTTAAAATTTATGAGGCAAAGTTACTTTTGGCACTCCTCCCATACAACAAAACAGCATTGGCTGTTTCCATCATGAAAGTTGAAATATTACAGCTTTTTTCCTGTCAAATCCCGGCTTTAGGATGTGGCTTGTTGCGGAGATGAGTATTGAAGTTGTTTAAAAATCCATTTTCAGGCAGATTCTTCAACCAAAAGGTTATTAAATATTTGTGTTTTCATAGCTTTACATAGTTTTTTACAACATACTTATACCATGTCAGCTAAAAAGGGGGACAAGAATGTACCGGGTATTCATAAAAGCATACAGCTTTTCCCACAGTTACAACCTGAGGACCAGGTGTTTCTAAACGATAAAAAGACCCAATTGACTTATTTGAAGGGGGAAAACCTGTTTAAACAAGGAGCTTTCTCGCCCTATGTGATGTATATTATTGATGGGTTGGTAAGGGTCTACCTGCAAACCGGACATGATAGGCAAATCAATATCAGGTTGGCAAGGGCAGGAGATTTTTTAGCATTTTCTTCCATATTTGGAGAAAATGTTTATAATTATTCTGCCATTGCAGTAAAAGACTCCCGTGTTTGTATGATTGACAAGGAGGGGCTAAAGCACCTTTTACTTAAAAACCCCGAATTTGCCCTTCAAATTACTTCGCGTAACAGCCAAAACGAGAGGCACCTGTTCGATTTGATCAAAAATATATCGTACAAACAAATGCGTGGCAAACTGGCTTCTGCCCTACTCTATCTGTCTACAGAAGAATTCCTGAAAGAAGAAGTATTTCTTTACCTGACCCGGCAGGACATTGCCGATTTTGCTTCCGTTTCGATAGAAAGCGCTATCAAATTCCTAAAGGAGTTTGAGAAAGAGGGGATACTGAAACTGTCAGGGAGAAATATTGAGATTATTGATGGTGAAAAGCTGGAAGAGATCGGGAGGAAAGGCTGAAAGGCTGCTCCCCTACGGTATTACAACTTCCGGTTACAGCATTGGGCTGACAATATGTGCCAACGATTCCCGCAATTTGTTTATCCAGCTCCTTTGGCTCCACTCTTCCAAAACTATTTCCTTGCTATTTCCCAGGTCAATATTAAATTGCGAAATCATCTTCTCTGTAAATTCCTTATCATAAATAAAGGCATTAATTTCAAAGTTGGTTTCAAAGCTCCTGAAATCGAGGTTAGTTGTACCTACCGATGAAAGTATGGAGTCAACAATAAGTAACTTACTATGTATAAATCCTTTCTGGTAAAAATAAACTTTAACCCCTGCTTCGAGTAACTCATTCACGAAAGAAAAAGAGCACCATTTTGAAACGCGGGCATCAGAGCGTTCGGGAATAATTATCCGAACATCGATATTGCCAAGTGCAGCCGTTTTAAGAGCCGAAACAATGTCTTGTGGAGGGATCAGGTAGGGTGTTGTTATATAAACGTGTTGCTTAGCCCCGGCAATGGCTGTAAAGTATGCCTGCTCAATACTTTTCCAGTCGGAATCGGGCCCGCTTGATGTTATCTGAACAGGTATCCCCGGTGCTTCGCTGAATGGTTTAAAGTATTTATCTCCTGCCAGGTTCTCTTTTTTCACAAAGAACCAGTCGGCGGCAAAAATAACCTGTAGGCAAGAGACGGCATCTCCTGTGATTTGAATATGTGTATCGCGCCACTGCCCAACCTTTTTATTTCCGGTTTTATACCTGTCGGCGAGGTTAATGCCCCCCGTAAAACCAACCTCCCCGTCAATTACTACTATTTTACGGTGATTTCTGTAGTTTAACCTTGATGTTAACCGTGGGAACCTGACCTCCATAAACGGGTAAAGCTCCACCCCTGCATTTTTTAATTCCCTAATATATCTTTTACTCAGGCTCCAACTACCTACATCATCGATAATAACCCGCACCTCAACACCTTCACGGCTTTTTTTTATCAGCTTCCGCTTCAACTGGTTGCCTATTTCATCATCGTCAATAATATAATACTCAAGGTGGATATGGTGAGTGGCTTTATCGATGGCATTTAAAATTGCCTCAAATGTTGCCTCTCCGTTATTTAGCAGCTTCACCTCATTCCCGGTGGTCAACAGGGAGTGTGAATTATTAAGCAATAGTGAAATTATTTTCTCTTTTTCCAGGATATCGCCTTTAGTATCTAACTGATTACTATTAATTTTCCTTAGTTGCCTGGAGGTTAATTCCCTAATCCGTTCAAGGTCTTTTATCCCTTTCTTCGACCACAATTTCCTTTTACGGTACTCCTGCCCCAAAAACAGGTAAAAGACAAGCCCGATGATCGGGAGAAGTACCAAAGCCAGTATCCAGGCAATTGTTTTAAAAGGAGAACGTTTCTCCATCACTATAATCACGGCAATAGCAACTGAGGTGATTAAAAAGACCAAAGAAACCAATTGCAACCAGCTCTGTAAGGAGTTATCAAAAATGCCCATTGTTAAAAATTAAATTTTCTATCAGCAAAATACCAAAAAAATAAGAATAAAAACAATTTGGGGTTCATTTACGTATTACTTAAACAACTTCAATAAAAAAAAAGCTATGAGGACAACATTGGGAATATTATTAATTTTTATTGTAGCGTGTGCTTCAAAAAAAGAGGTGGTAAGGATTGAACCAGTCACAACCGACACAACTGCGACAGACAGTGTGAAATATGAGCTTATTGTTTTCGATGCTGGCTTTGAAACATGGTATTTAACAAACAGCCACCCTTCATGGTACCATTCTCAGGAGTATTATGAAATGTGGAATCAACGGTTCGTTAATGCCTGGAACTATGAATATAATTCTTCAAGGTACCACAATTTGCTTGATGCTCCTATCAATTATGATTCGAATATTGATTACGGGCTTGAGGTGAACCATAAATTGTTCTATTATTTCCAGTATGTTCAGCATGTGTTAAAGATACCACTGCTCTCTGATGCCCCACATTTGTCTAATTACTGACTTTGATGGCTATTTTCAAAAATAAACAGGCGGCAGTTGTCAAGGGCCTCGGTGTAAACCGGGGTTGAATTAAGTTGTGGGGCTTTTACCCCATCCCCAAAGAATATTGGCCCGGTATACAGATGTGCCTCATCCCATAACCCGGCATCAATAAAACTTTGTAAAGTCTTAGCTCCGCCCTCAACTATTAACGATTGAATCTCCATTGAATACAGTGTTGCTAATACCTGTTTTAGAAGGGCCTCTTCAAAATCGGCCTGTATGTACAGAATGTTGCCTTCAGACAAATCAACTTTCGAGTTAAACACAATTGTTTTGGTGGGGGGGGCAAAAATACGCATTGTTTTTGGGAGGCTAAGGTTACGGTCTAAGACAACCCTCACCGGGTTTTCACCATGCCAGCTACGCACAGTCAGAGCAGGGTTGTCTTTAAGTACTGTCCTCGTGCCAACCAGTATAGCTGCCTCTTCGGCCCTGGTTTTATGCACCAGCCGCCTTGATAACTCATTGGTGATCCAGGTGGGCCGCCCGTTTTCGCCCCTGCTCCGGTTTATATCGATAAAACCATCCTGTGTTTGTGCCCACTTTAATATTATAAACGGCCTTTTTCCGGTATGGTAAGTGAAAAACCGCTTGTTCAGGATGCCGCATTCCTTCTCCAATACACCAACTTCCACTTCTATGCCGGCATTTTTTAACCGTTCGATTCCTTTGCCCGCAACCTCTGCATACGGGTCAACAGAGCCAATAACAACTTTCGGGATATTTTCAGAAATTATCAAATCAGAACAGGGTGGGGTTTTCCCAAAATGTGAGCATGGCTCAAGGGAAACATACAAGGTGCTTTCTTTCAGTAGTTTACGATGTTTGACCGAATGAATGGCATTGACCTCGGCATGTGGCTGCCCGCTCTTTTGGTGGTAACCTTCCCCAATAATCTTCCCATTATGCACAATGACACAGCCAACCATCGGATTCGGATAGGTTTCTCCTATTCCAAGCCGGGCTAACTCAATGCACCTCAACATGTATTTTTCTCCTGCCGTCATTTATAAAAGAAAGCTTACCTTCGCCAAAAATAGTATAATGCAGGCAACAATTAAATTTATTGAAGAAGAATTAAGCGGGCTTTACCCTAAAAATGAGGTGAGAAGCCTGGCAGGCATACTTTTCAAATTTATTTGCGGGCTTTCATTTACCGATTTGGTTGTGCAGAAAGATGAAAAGATACCTGAAATAAAATTGAAACAAATTAAACAGGTTGTTAAGCGTTTAAAACAGCACGAACCTATCCAATATATAATTGGCGAAACCGAATTCTACGGGTTAAAACTGACGGTTAACCCCGCTGTACTTATTCCAAGGCCGGAAACCGAAGAGCTGGTTGAGTGGGTTTTAATGTCAGGAATCGATAAAGATGCACGAGTTTTTGACATTGGAACCGGTAGTGGCTGCATCCCAATTGCCATTAAGAAAAATGCTCCGGAGTTAGAGGTCGAAGCAATTGATATTTCTGAAAAAGCCATTGAAGTTGCCAGAGGGAATGCAAAAAAGAATGGCGTGGATGTTTCTTTTATGGTTTATGATGTCTCCAGGTGGCGCGAAAGGCAGTGGGGAAAGTTTGATATTATTATAAGCAACCCGCCTTATGTCAGAGAACTGGAAAAACAATATATAAACACGAATATTTTGAACTTTGAACCCCACCAGGCTCTTTTTGTAGCAGATACAGACCCTCTTAAATTTTATGAGATAATTTCCGACTTTGCTATGCCTCATTTAAAAAAAGATGGATACCTGTTTTTTGAAATCAACGAGGCTTTTGGTCAGGAAGTATCTGAGATGCTGGCAATGAAGGGTTTTCTTAATGTTGAACTTAAAAAAGACTTATCAGGAAAAGACAGGATGATAAAGGCATCAAAGTAACCCTGTTTGCTCCCTTTTGGTTACTTTTAGGGCTATGGAATTATTCGGCCTTTCAATATTTCACTGGATTTTATTAGCAATATGTGCCATGTTCGTGGGGATGTCAAAAGTCGGCGTCCCCGGGATTTCGATGATTGTAGTCCCAACCCTGGCCTATATTTTCGGAGGGAAGCCTTCTACAGGCATACTTTTACCAATGCTGATGATGGCAGATATTTTTGGGGTGAGTTACTACCATCGTCATGCAGAGTGGAGATTCCTGTTAAAACTATTACCATGGGCTTTTGTAGGAATTGGAGCCGCCTTATGGGTTGGCGAAGTGGTAAATGATGATTGGTTTAAGAATATAATCGCCATCCTGGTATTCTTATGTATCGCTTTAATGCTTTGGAGAGATAAAAACAAAGAGGAAAGCCTTTTCCCTGACACCTGGTGGTTTGCTGCATTGATGGGGGTATTGGGAGGTTTCGCAACAATGATAGGGAATGTTGCCGGCCCAATATTTGCTGTTTACCTTTTGGCTATGCACCTTCCGAAAAATAGTTTCATTGGAACCGGGGCATGGTTTTTCATCATTATCAATTTTTCGAAATTCCCACTACACCTCTTTATTTGGAAAACAATAACCCCGGAAACATTGAAGCTCAACATTATTTTGCTCCCGGCTATCGCACTGGGTGCAATTATTGGCATTTTTGCCGTTAAAAAGATACCTGAACATACTTACCGCGCATTTGTTATTGTTGTTACAACATTATCGGCATTCTTATTATTGATATAGTGAAGTTGTTTAAAGTTAAATTGAAAACCTGCGAATAACTTCTTGATTTTCAGCCCTGAGTACTCAGGGGCTGAAAATCAATATGTCACTCTCGAGAATCCACTTTAACTTTAAACAACTTCAGTATGGAGCAACTATCGGATTACATAAAGAAGGGGGAAATAAAAAGGGTTTTGGATATTGGTACAGGATCGGGGCAATTTGTTAAAACCCTGTTAGCTGTTTTTCCCGGAATAGAAGAAATAATCGCCATCGACCCTGTTGAGGATTCATTTAAAGAAAGCGGCAGGGAATTCAAGGGTAAAAATGTCACTTTTTTAAAGATGGGTGCAGAGAGACTTGATTTTCAGGATGAATCATTTGACCTGGTTTCTATTTCAGATGCCCTGCACCATTTACCTCAGTTAGAAAAGTCGCTGCAGGAAATAAAACGGGTTGTTAAACCAAAAGGATGGATTATCATTAGTGAACTGGTCAGCGATAATCTGAATCCGGCGCAGCAAAACCAAAAATTCTTCCACCACCTGAAAAGTTATACTGCCCGTTTAACCGGCGACTTCCACCACAAGACCTGGAAAAAACAGGAAATCCTTGATATTGCCACAAATAACGGGATAAAAATTGAAGGTTATTTTGAATATTCCAACAACAAAAATTTTATTACTGAAAGTGAGGATATTGATTTTTGGGTTAACCGCCTGAAGTTCTTTATTGATAAGGTAAAAGGTTTGCCAGAATATGCAGAGCTGTTGCCAAAAGTTGCAGAGTTCAGGCAACGGATTGAGAAAGACGGGATGCAACATGCTACAAATGTTGTTATTGCCGGGA
>JAADGO010000031.1:0-51239 GCA_013152355.1 Chlorobiota bacterium | reverse complement strand
ACACTAGCCCTTAAGAGCCTCGGCACCGGCAGTAATCTCCAGTATCTCGTTGGTGATACTTGCCTGCCTTGCTTTGTTGTATTGCAAGGTCAGTTCCCCCATTATTTCTGTTGCATTATCGGTAGCCTGGTGCATAGCCGTCATACGTGCACCATGTTCAGCTGCATGTGAATCGAGCAATGCCTTATAAAACTGGATTTTTAATGACCTTGGGATTAATTCCTGGATGATATACTCTTTCGATGGTTCGTATATATAATTAAAATCATGATTGCCATATTCGTCCTCCTCTTCCTGCCCCATTTCAACCGGCAGGTATTTCTCGCTGGTAAGGATCTGCATGGCTGCATTTTTGAACTGGTTGTAAACCAACTCAATACAATCATAACTCCCTTCTGCATACGACCTCATCACGTTGGATGCTATCGTAGAAACATTCTCAAACGTAAGGTTATCAAAAATGCTGTTCTCTTCTCCGGCCACATTCATTTGTGCATGTTTCAGAAACCTGACACCTTGTTTCCCTATAGTTAAAAAATCAACGTCCCCGGAATTTAGCTGATTCGCATATTTCGTCTTTGCAAGGTCAACTGCTTTTTTCGAAATATTTGAGTTGAACCCGCCACAAAGCCCCCTGTTCGATGTGATAAGAATAATCAGTACCTTTTTTTCATCTCTGGGTTGTGTGTACAGCGATTCTTCAACATTGTCGAGGCTTGCAGTCAGAGATGTTAAAATATGGTGCAACTTTTCGGCATAGGGCCGGATCTGTAAAATAGCATCCTGGGCTTTTTTTAGTTTTGCTGCCGATACCATTTTCATGGCACTTGTTACCTGCCTGGTTGTTTTAACCGAAGCAATCCGTATTCGTATTTCTTTTAAGCCTGCCATTTTTTAATTGTTGATAGATTGAATGCCCTTACTAAAAGGCCATGTAATACATTAAGCCACTCGCCAGCCCTTCAATCATTCGACCTTTTATTCCTTATATTTATCTGCGACTTCAGCCGCTGCTTTCCTCAATACTTCTTCTACTTCTTCAGTAAGGCTTCCTTCACGCAAAAGATCCAGGTACTTGCGGTACTGCACTTCCATCAGTTCCAGGAAATCGGACTCGAAATCTTTTACTTTCTCAACAGGTATATCCTGTAGCAGTTCTTTTGCCCCACAATATATTATCGCAACCTGATGCTCAATTTTTACCGGTGCATACTGCCCCTGCTTAAGAATCTCAACGTTTTTCCTTCCTTTGTCTAACACCCGCATGGTAGCAACATCAAGGTCGGACCCGAATTTTGCGAACGCTTCCAGTTCACGGAACTGTGCCTGGTCGAGTTTTAGTGTGCCGGCAATTTTTTTCATTGCTTTCACCTGAGCATTACCTCCAACACGCGAAACCGAAATACCAACATTAATAGCCGGGCGGACACCCGAATTGAACAGGTTCGACTCAAGGAATATCTGCCCGTCTGTGATAGAAATTACGTTGGTAGGGATATATGCGGACACATCGCCAGCCTGTGTTTCAATAATTGGAAGCGCCGTTAATGAACCTCCTCCTTTCACTTTATCCTTCAACCCTTCGGGCAGGTCATTCATTTTGGCGGCAATTTCATCAGATTCGATTATTTTTGCAGCCCTTTCCAGCAGGCGTGAGTGCAGGTAAAATACATCGCCCGGGTACGCTTCACGGCCCGGAGGGCGGCGGAGTAATAATGAAACCTCGCGATATGAAACAGCCTGTTTTGAAAGGTCATCGTAAATGATTAATGCATCGCGCCCTGTGTCGCGGAAGTATTCACCAATTGCAGCTCCGGCGTATGGGGCATAAAATTGCAGCGCAGCAGGGTACGAGGCTGTAGCCGAAACAATAACGGTGTATGCCATAGCTCCATGCTTCTCAAGGGTTGCAGCAATGTTTGCTACCGTTGACCCCTTTTGCCCCACTGCAACATAAATACAATAAACAGGATTGCCTTTTTCGTAATTTTCACGTTGGTTAATAATTGTGTCGATTGCAACTGCTGTTTTCCCGGTCTGCCGGTCGCCAATAATCAACTCACGCTGGCCCCGGCCAATAGGGATCATGGCATCAATGGCTTTTAAGCCTGTTTGAAGAGGCTGCTTTACCGGCTGGCGGAAGATTACACCAGGGGCTTTCCGTTCTAAAGGCATTTCAATAAGGTTGCCACTGATAGCTCCTTTCCCGTCAAGGCTTTCACCAATGGTATTGATAACACGCCCGAGAAGGCCCTCGCCAACCATTATTGAAGCGATATGTTGTAAACGTTTGACAGTATCTCCTTCTTTAACTTCTTCTGAAGGGCCCAACAATACTGCACCTACATTATCCTCTTCGAGGTTAAGGACAATTCCTTTTATCCCATTTTCAAACTCAATCATTTCGTTGATTTCAACATTTGAAAGCCCATAGATACGAGCAATGCCATCACCAACTTGCAACACGGAGCCAACTTCTTCCAATTCTGCTTCCGATTTAAAGCCTTCAAGTTGTTGTTTGAGTATTTGAGATACCTCAGCAGGTTTTATGTTAGCCATTTCCTATTATATTTTATAATGCTCAAAAAATCGATTATTAAATTTCAGTTTCCAAGAATTTTGTTTTTATCTTTTTAAGTTGAGTAGCAACACTGGCATCCAGTTGTTTGTCGTCTACCCGTAAAATCATTCCGCCAATTAATGAGGGGTTGACCTTTTCAGTTAATTCAATTTTTGTATTGAACTCCTTCTCCATGACTGCCTGTATTTTTTTCAATGTGGCAGATGAGATTTTGGAAGCAGTGGTAACAGTTGCAGATTTTATCCCCTGCCCTTTGCGGTATAGGGCGAGGAAGTTCCGGCAAATCCCCGGAATATGTGTTTCACGCTTGTTTTCTGTAACCAACGCCAAGAACCTGAGTGTCAGTTCATGTATGTGCCCTTTAAAAATTATGGAGATTATGTTTGTTTTTTTTGAGGCTTTGACAATTGGGCTTTCCAACAGCAAATTAAATTCTACCGATTTGTTACAAACAGAAGCAATTGCCTCAATGTCGCTTTTCAATGGTTCAAGCAGTTGTTTTTCTTTTGCCAATGAAAAGAAAGCCTTTGCATATCTTACTGTAATTAAACTCTCGTCCATAGGGTTTAGTTCAACTTTATGCCGTCAAGAAGTCCGTTAACCATATCCTCCTGTTCTTTTTTGCCTGCCAGTTCTTTTTTGATAATTTTTTCGGCAATCAACACCGACAGCTCGGCAACCTGGTTTTTAATCTCTCCGATGGCAGCATTCTTTTCCGACTCAATTTGTTGCCTTGCCTGTTCAATGCTTTTCTGTGCTTCCTGCCTGGCTTTATCCCTGGCCTCTGCAATTATCTTTTCTTTAATATCTCTCGCCTCCTTGAGAATAAGGTCTTTCCCCTTCCGTGCTTCGCCAATAATCTTTTCGTTGTCGGCTTTCAGTTTCTCCACCTCTTTCTTTGCCTGTTCTGCAGAACTAAGTGCATTAGCAATAGAGGTTTCCCTGTCTTTTAAAGCATTAAGGATCGGTTTCCAGGCAAACTTCGCCAGGATGAATAGTACAATCCCAAAAATTATAACCATCCAAATTATTGTCCCGTAATCTGGAGTAACTAAACCCATAATTTTAAATTTTTAAATTAACAGGCAACTGTTACCCCCGGCAATCCCGGGGATAGTTGCCATAATCTCAAAAAAATTCTTGCGTGCCTGCTTAAATAAAAATAACAAGGGCACAAATAATCACTGCAAAGAAGGCAACACCTTCAATAAGAGCAGCCGAAACGATCATGTTTGAGCGGATATCGCCAATTGCTTCCGGTTGGCGGGCAATAGCTTCCATGGCACTTGCACCAATCCTGCCAATACCCATACCAGCACCAATTGCTGCTAACCCTGCTCCCAATGCGGCTCCCATTTTACTGATACCCGCACCTGTAGCAGCTTGTAATAAAACTGTTAAAATAGCTGATAACATAGTTTTTAATTTAAATAATTAATACTAATGATGCTCTTCTGTTGCCATCCCAAAATAAAGGGCCGACAACAACGTGAACACATATGCCTGAATAAAAGAAACTAACACATCTAATAGTACAATGAATACAGAAAAAGCAACTGAGACAACACTCGTTGCGACTCCTGCTGCCGGACCCATTAAACTTGCAAAAATAAAAATAAGGCTGACAAATACAGCAATAACCAGGTGCCCCGCCATCATGTTTGCAAACAAACGTATCATTAACACAAATGGCTTTGTAATAACCCCCGAAAGCTCAACAATTGGCATTAAGGGAATGGGGAATTTTAACCACCAGGGGACATCGGGGTTGTAAATCTCTTTCCAGTAATGTTTGTTCCCGTTGATAGTAGTTAAAATAAATGTAAAAAGTGCCAGTACCATTGTAACTCCTATATTCCCTGTAACATTTGCGCCAAAAGGGAAAATCGGGATTAAGCCCAGCAAATTATTTATCAGGATAAAGAAAAAAACTGTGAGCAGGAATGGCACGAACTTTTCAAATTTCTTCTCGCCAATTGCCGGTTTCGCAACCTCATCACGTATAAAAATAATTACAGGCTCTATCAGGTTTTGAAGCCCGGTTGGAGCTACTCCTCTTCTCTTTTTAGCTGATTTTGCAACCGACATGGCAATAAGTAATAAAATAATTACTGAAACAATCACGCCGGCTATTGTTTTTGTGATTGAAACATCAAAAGGCTTTCCTACTTCATTCCCATCTTCTAATTCTACAATTTTACCCTCATTTTTTCCGCTTTGCGAAATTCGGAATCCTTTATATTCAGTATGCCCATGATGAAATTTTGACGACATAAATACAAAAAAACGCTGCCCCCCGTGCAATTCGGGCCTTGAAGAATACAGGATTACAGGAAGAGGCACACTAACCTGTGTTTCACCAATAGTTAATATATGCCAGTCATAAGAATCAGAAACGTGTTCGATCACAAATTTCCCTGCTTCGAATGCATTTCCCTTATGTGCTTGCTGTCCATGTTCCCCACTTTCGTTATGATTCTGGGCAGAAATATTGGTAAAATTTATTGCCGCAAGGGCCAGGAGTAAGAGTATTCCTTTGGCAATTCTACGCATAGCTAAGTCTGTAATTTTTTGATCAACCACAAAATTAAAAGTTTTTTTCTCCCGCTGGCATAAAATTGGAATAATCTGATAAATTGTTAATAAAGTTTAACCGGGTAAATAAGGGCATTATTTGTATTCTTATTTAGAGATTTTATTTATTCTTATTTTGTGTGCGGGCTATCTTTACTAAATCTGACACTTCGAGTGAAGTAAAAACCAAATATAAGGCCATAACCACAATTACGAATACAACCGCATTCTCCTTATTAGCAGCCAGGTATATAACCGTGAATAACGAATAAACAACCAGCTTGACAAAGGTAACCAGCATATTCGACCGGGTAAATTTTGCCAGGTTTCCTCTTGCCAGCCTTAACTGATAGGCATGTACCAATAATGTAAATATGAAGAAAAAAATAAGGGCAACCGGATAAATACCCATATACAGATCCTTGAAGATAAAAAAGAAAACGACCCATCCCAGTAAAGCCAGGATAATCGTTGCAGCTATTAGTTTAAGCAGGAATTTTTTAAACTCGGGACTCATTTTTTCAAGAGATTTTTTGTTCCATAAATTATCGATATAATAACAGATACAGCCATCAAAACCAGAGTGAATATTTTAAATTCATTATTAAGCCATTGGTCGAGTTTATAGCCGCCCCATGTACCAATGGCAATTATGGCTGCCATTTCAAACCCAAGGCTTGAATACCTTATAAAATTATTGAACTTATTTTTTTCTTTATTTTGTTTTTGCAGAGTCATTTTTTGCCGGTTCCTCACCCATTTTGCAGGTACCTGTAAACACTGCTCCCGGTTCAACGGTCAACTTTGCCGATGTAATCTCTCCGTTAATTTTTGAAGATGCCTTCATTGTCAGCAATTCCATAGCAGAGATCTTCCCTTTCACTTTACCTGAGACCTCAATATTCCTACACAAGATTTCGCCTTCAATAATTCCATTTGTGCCAATTACCAGGCGCCCTTTGGCTTTAATATTGCCTATTAGTTCTCCATCGATACGTATATCGCCTTCAGCAGTGATATCGCCAACAATTTTAGTCCCCTTATTAATTAGGTTGATACTCCGGCCTTCGTCTTCGTTGTATGCCCTTGAAACAGGTTTTGCCATGGCTAAAAATTTAAAATTTATTAAACTCATAATAACTTTACAGGGATGCTGAAATTACAAAATTTTATCACCTCTGCAAAAAGGAGCTTCCTTTTTTACAGAATATTGACAGGCTGCTTAAGCTGCCAATCCATCAAGCCCAATTACCTCGGGAACAAAAAAACAAGATTCAGGCAGCCTTTGGGTTAGGAGCCGGGGTTGCCGTCATAGGCCCATTTCAGGTAAATGCTTCCCCAGGTAAACCCGGCACCGAATGCTGCCAATATGATATTATCGCCTTTTTTTAATTGCGATTCATAGTCGTACAAACAAAGAGGGATTGTTGCGGCTGTTGTATTCCCGTATTTTTCGATGTTAATCATCACCTTTTCTCTTCCTATACCCATCCTGCGCGCAACAGCATCTATAATCCTCATATTCGCCTGGTGCGGCACAAGGAATTTCAGGTTGTCGGAAGTAATATCGTGCTTTTTCATCATCTCAACAGCAACATCGGCCATCCTCGAGACAGCAAATTTAAAAACCGTCTGCCCCTCCTGGTACACAAAATGTTCTTCTTTTTTAACCGTTTCTATTGAAGCGGGGTGTAGCGAACCTCCTGCTTTAATATGCAAATGATGACGCCCCAGCCCATCAACATGGTGAATATGGTCAATCACCCCAACATCTTCGGCAGATGGCTCCAGGAGTGTTGCCGTAGCAGCATCGCCAAAAAGCAGGCAGGTTGTCCGGTCTTTATAATTGGTGATTGCCGACATTTTATCAGCAGCAACAACAACAACCTTTTTATACTGCCCCGTTTCGATAAACTGCGATGCTGTAATCAAGCTGAAAATAAACCCTGAACAGGCAGCATTCAGGTCGAAACTCCATGCATTGTGTATCCCTACTTTATGTGCTATGATATTTGCTGTAGCCGGGAATTGCATATCAGGGGTTATAGTGGCACAAATCAACAGGTCTATGTCATCGGGTTTATTCCCGGTTTTTGCAAGCAATTGTTTAACTGCCGCAGCCCCCATATCACTTGTTGCCTTACCTTTTTCTTTTAATATCCTACGCTCTTTTATACCAATGCGCTGCATAATCCACTCGTCTGAGGTGTCGACCATGCGGGTAAGTTCTTCATTGGTCAATTTGTATTCAGGTAAAAAAGCACCTATTCCTGTTATGGCAGTCCTGATTTTCTTCATTTTCTTATAACAAATATGTAATCCCCGCTTATGAGCAGAATTGGTTAGGCTAAATAAAATTCATGATTTACTTCGTGCGACTTAAGGCACGAATATAGAGTTAATAAACTGAAAAATGAAAAGAAGAGAGGCTTATCCTCTGATGTAAGCCATTGGAAAACAACCAACTGATACGTTTAAAAAATTTTAATAAAAAATAAAAAACCAGGGAATTTTCCTGGTTTTAAGTTCTTTCTAAACAGCAATTTCTTTTTCGATAACCTGCTTGCCTCTGTAATACCCACATTCTGAACAAACCGTATGGAATTTAACAGTTGCGCCACAATTTGAGCAAGTTGCCAAAGTAGGGACAACAGCTTTGTAATGCGTTCTTCGCTTGTCCCTTCTTGATTTTGATGTTTTGTGCTTTGGATGTGCCATTTTATTCCAGTTTAATTATTATTCTTTAATTTCTTTAATGCTTCCCAACGTTTATCTGTATTCTCCTGCCTTTCGGCTTTCATATAAACTTTTAATTTATCGAGCATCTCCTTATTACATTCATCTCCCCCTTTTTTGCCCGGATGGACATGCCTTGACGGAATACTCAAAACGATATATTCATACAACAACTGTGCTATATTGAAATGGTGCTCCCCGGGCGGCACAAAAAAGAAGTCGCCGCCTTCATCAACCTTTTCCTCGCCAAACTTAACAATCAATTTTGCCTTCTGTTTAACGAATTGGTTATAATCATCAAGGCATCGGTCGCAAGTCAATTCAACAGTACCTTCTATGTTGACAGATAAAACAAGCAACGTGCTCATTTTCTCGAAAGTTACTATAGCATTGATTTTTGCCCTCTTAACGAGGCTTCCTTCAAATAGCTCAAAGAACTTTGCATCAATTGTATAATTAAATTCATGCGACCCTTCCTTAAGGCCCTTGTAAGCAATATCGTATGTAGATAATTTACCCACGGCTTAAAAAAAGAGATGCAAAAGTATAAATTTTTCCGTAATGCCTAAAGTATTCAGCAAAAAAATAAAATACAGACTGAAATTAAGTGACTGTTTAAATTTTATCCTTTAGCTTGTTTTTACGCCTTAAGCCCTCATCTGTGGCAAAAAACAGGAGTACCTTGATAGAATACAGGAAATCAATCGGAGTAGTTTATGGGTAAAAGCCCTCCTCCGTGCTGTTGATTTATTTCTTTTTCAGGATTATCCTAAAGGTTGTCCCTTTTTTAAGTTCACTGTTTTTAATGAAGATTTTACCTTTATGGTAATTTTCAACAATCCGCTTTGCTAATGAGAGTCCAAGCCCCCACCCTCTTTTTTTAGTAGAAAAACCCGGCCTGAAGATAGTTTTATGCTGCGACTTGGGAATCCCTTTACCCGAATCAGTTAAGTCGATAACCAGTGAATCCCCTTTGTCGTAGGCCGATATGCTGATTTTCCCAGAGTTATCCATTGCATCGATGGCATTTTTGCTAAGGTTCTCAATAACCCATGAGAATAACGAAACATTAATAGGAGCCATATAAACGGCTGATTCATCGAATGTAGTTTCGAATTTTATTTTTTCTGACGACCTTGCCTTCAGGTAATCTATAGTAGAATTGAGTACCTCAATAACATTGGTTTCAAGTAATTCCGGTGCAGAACCAATCTTTGAAAACCGTTCGGTAATTTTCTCCAGGCGTTGTGTGTCGCTTTCAAACTCTTTAATCAGCGACTGGTCGATACCTTTCATTTTCAACAGTTCGATCCAGGCCATTAATGAAGAAATTGGTGTCCCGAGCTGGTGGGCCGTTTCTTTCGACATTCCCACCCAAACCTGGTTCTGTTCGGCTTCACGCGAAGCATTAAATGCAAAATAAGCGATGCCGATAAACAGGGAAATAACAATTAGCTGGGCAATGGGGAAAAAACGCAGGTTTCGCAACAAATACGATTCGCGGTAATACAGGTGTTGTTTATGCCCATCGCCGAGGTCTATTTCAATAGGTTTGGCATATTTGCGCATTTTCGCAAGTTCTTTTTTCAATACCACATCCCTCCGGTTTTCGGAATACGAAATATTATCGTCAATTATCGGGACATCATTAGCATCGGTTAAAATAACCGGAATAGTAGTATTTTGGGATTGGATCTTATTGATCAAAGTGTAATATAATGTAAAAATATTACCTGATCCCGAAGAATTCACTTCATCGGTCACCATCCCAAGCCGTTGTGTTGCATCAGCCCAAAGTTCCACTTTTTTACGTTCCTCCCGGGCCATCTCCCCGCTAAGCCATTTTGTATACATTAGCGAAGCAATACCAATAAAAATAGCGACTAACAGAAGAAGTATCTTCCATCGCCTTTTTTTTAGATAAATATCCAATTTTTCGTGGTTTTTAGATTAAGTTCAAAGTTATGAACGAAAATTACATAAAAAAATTATTCTTTTATTAATTCTTTTACCATAGAATATATCCCGTTCATATCAAACCCACACTCCTTGTACAATTGTTCGGGAGTACCCTGCTCTATAAATTTATCAGGTACACCAAGGATTTTTATTTTTGATGAGTAGTTATTTTCCACCATAAATTCAACAATTGCACTTCCACACCCGCCTTTTACAACACCATCTTCTACAGTGATGATTTTTTGAAATTTTTTGAAAACCGAATGTAATAACTCTTCGTCTAAAGGTTTTACAAAACGCAAATCATAATGAGCAGCCGATACCCCTTCTTTAGAAAGTTTCTTAACGGCCCTTTTAGCAAATACCCCGGGTTTCCCAATGGTTAAGATAGCAATGTCATCGCCTTCGGAAATAACACGCCCCTTCCCGATTTCTATTTCCCGGAAAGGTTTTTTCC
This sequence comes from Chlorobiota bacterium, assembly GCA_013152355.1. Lineage (GTDB taxonomy): Bacteria > Bacteroidota > Bacteroidia > Bacteroidales > Prolixibacteraceae > JABMQB01. The sequence goes on along the minus strand of JAADGO010000031.1, from coordinate 40,932 downwards.
AGTTTGAATAAATCCCGCAACCTCTCGGGTACCTGATCGAAAAAGGCCCCATCCCATCCAGTTGGGCAGTATACATAAGATTTCGCAGGTCTACTTCGTCCATTGGTGCCGATACAATGAAATTGGGGATATTGCGGAGATAAGCAAGATCAAATATCCCATGGTGTGTGGCACCGTCTTCGCCAACCAGTCCTCCCCTGTCGAGGCACAAAACAACATTAAGCCCCTGGATCGCCACATCGTGGATTACCTGGTCGTAGGCCCGTTGTATAAAGGTTGAATAAATATTGCAGAAAGGAACCATCCCCTGTTTTGCCAAACCTGCAGAAAATGTAACGGCATGTTGTTCGGCTATACCAACATCGAATGCCCGTTCGGGCATCTCCTCCATCATTATATTAAGTGAGCAGCCCGATGGCATAGCCGGGCATAGCCGGAGTAATCCCAACTATTTTTTCATTTTGCCTTGCCAGTTCAACAATTGTTTCGCCAAATACATTCTGGAACTTTGTGGCTTTACCCACTTCACAATCGCACCTAAATACTTTACCCGTTGTTTTGTCGAATTTCCCCGGTGCATGGAATTGCGTCTGGTTGATCTCGGCTTGTTTAAACCCTTTGCCTTTTTTTGTGATAACGTGTAATAATTTAGGACCCGGAATATTTCTTAAATCCCTCACCCGGAATATTTCTTAAATCCCTCAATACCTTTGTTAAATAGACTACATCGTGCCCGTCAACAGGGCCAAAATACCTGAAGTTGAATGCTTCGAACAGGTTATTTTGCTTAAGGAGCAGGTTTTTTAGGGCATGTTGGTTTTTTTGTACAAACCTTCGGGCTTTCCTGCCAAAACCATCCAGCCTGCCAAGTTTCTCCCAAACATCTTTTTTAAAGCGGTTATACGTATGCGATTTAGATATATTCAGCAAATACTGGTTAATCCCCCCCACATTAGGGTCAATAGCCATATTGTTGTCGTTAAGGATAACCAATAGGTCGGGATTTTCTACCCCGGCATTGTTCAACCCTTCAAATGCCATCCCGCCTGTCATGGCCCCATCGCCTATAATAGCTACTATTTTCCGGTCTTCTTCTTTTTTTATCCTTGATGCAATAGCCATCCCCAGGGCGGCGGAGATTGATGTAGATGAATGGCCCACCCCAAATGCATCATACTCGCTTTCCGATATTTTCGGAAATCCGCTTATACCTTTATATTTCCGGTTGGTATGGAATTTTTCGCGCCGCCCTGTAAGTATCTTGTGGCAATACGCCTGATGCCCTACATCCCAGATCAACTGGTCGTATGGGGCATTGTATATGTAATGCAGAGCAATGGTCAGTTCAACTACGCCAAGACTGGCTCCAAAATGCCCGGGATTCGTAGAAACTGCATCAATGATGAAGTTTCGCAATTCTTTACAAACTTCGGGTAATTCCTTAACAGATAGTCTTTTAAGGTCTGCAGGATCATCGATTTTATCCAGAAACCGCACTTTCTTCTCCTCCATTTATACTGATAAAAATATTTCCAAAGATAAAACTAATAGCTGATTTAACGTGTAAAATCATTTGCAAAAACTTCCTTTGGCCGGTTTCCGAAAAGAATTAACTTTAGGCATCTAAAAAATTTTAAATTATGAAACAATTAAAACTGCCAATCACAATAATTATTGTGCTTATTTTTACTTCTTGTGTTTCAACAAAACATTTCAATGAATTATCGGGGAAGTTAACTAATTGCGAAGAAGAGAACGGGCGTTTAAATAAACAGAACATGGGGCTTTCAACAAAGGTGACAGAGTTGGAAGGTAAAGTATCAAAGCTAAAGTCGGAAAAGGATAAACTTTTAAAAGAGATTGACGACTTATCGTACAGCATCGAGAGCTCTTCAAGGAAACTCAAAAACATTGAAGATGAGAAGGAAGGGCTTTTATGGCAGCTGGACAGGATTAAATCGGGGAGCTCGGAAGAGATAAAGAAACTCCTTGAAGAACTGGAGGCTGCCAGGGGCGATTTAAATACACGGGAAGATAAACTCAGGGAAGCGGAAAAGGAGTTGCAGGCCAGGAACACACGGTTGATAGAAATGGAAAAGGCTTTAGCCAGAAAGAACCAGGCGGTAAAAGAGTTGAAAGCAAAAGTAGCCGATGCACTGGTCGGGTTCAACAACAACGGGCTTTCGGTATACGAAAAGGATGGCAAAGTTTACGTTTCGCTGGAAGAGAGGCTGCTGTTTAAAACCGGCAAGTGGCATGTGGACCCTAACGGGCAAAAGGCATTAAAAAAACTCTCGGCAGTACTTGCCCAAAACCCGGATATCAATGTAATGGTTGAAGGGCATACCGACAATATCCCGATGCAGGGCTCTGGCGAGGTTAAGGATAATTGGGACCTGAGTGTGATGCGTGCCACGGCAGTAACCAAAATTTTGACCCAAAACAAGCAGTTGGCACCAAAAAGGATAATTGCTGCCGGCCGCAGCAAATACATCCCGGTAGACAGCAATGAAACAGCCGAAGGCAGGCAGAAAAACCGCAGGACTGAAATTATCTTAACGCCGAAACTCGATGAACTGATGAAATTAATCGAGTCGGACTGAAGTCCATGTGACCTGCTTTATTGGCTTCATATAGAATTTAAGGTACCCTAAAAAAAGAAAACCACCTGCCAATTGGCAGATGGTTTTTGCTCCAAAAAAGAAGCGATTGTTAAAAAGCACCATCCAGGGTGCTGATTGATATAATTTCTTTTAGGCGTTCAGCCGATATTTTTGTGTCCAGTTTTACTGTTGTTTCTTTTCCCGGCAACAAATCAAAGTAGTTGTCGCTCAAAAACCCTTCTTCATCACCAATTTCAATAAACACATTCTTCGCCAGTTTATCTGTTTTTACTGTTATTTCATATCCTCCTTCAGCATCCTTTATCGAATAAGTCACCTTCGGAGCAGGAACTATTAATTCTTTAAACGGCCGGAAGTAAAAAACATTGTCTGCAATTACATTTCCATTTTCAATAAGTTCGACCACGAGTACCAGTTTACGTGTATTCTTCCTGTATAAAAAAGTATTTTTATTAATATCAAAATATGAATTACTCGAATTTGCCGGTACGTCAGCAATAACAATATTCTCCCAGACTACCTTCCCCTCAAAATCGATCAGCCTTAATTGAAGCTGCCCGGCAATTGGCGTCAATTTATCGTTTACTATCCCTATTTTCAAGAAGTTCCCTTCTATGTGCGGTGAAACCAGAACCGGTTTAAAGCCCTTCTTTGCATAGTATTGCAGGGCTTTCCAATGCTGGTAGTAATCTGTCGAGCTCCACGAGGCAACAGGCCAGCAATCGTTTAGCTGCCAATAAAGGCTACCCATACAAAATGGCATTGCCCTCCTGTGCCCTTCCAACGCAAATTTTATCCCTTCGGCTTGTAAAACCTGGTTTACATACAAAAACGAAGCGAAATCTTTTGGCCTTTTATACTGCTTAAGCATATAATATTCAATAGTGCCATTGCCAATTGACGACCGTTGATGCGATTTCATTACATCAGAGAATATGTTGTAATCGGCAGGCGTTGCATATTTTTTTATTGTCCTCATTTCGGGGAATGACTGGAATCCGTATTCGCTCATAAAGCGGGCAATATGCGTTTCATAATTCCGGAAAGGCTCTTTCCCCCACCAAACGCCCCAATAGTGTTCGTCACCGTTGTTTAAATCAGCAGGGATGCCTGTCCCCGATGACGGGCTTGAACTCCAGTAGCTCCTAAGCGGGTCGTATTCATTTACAACACCTGGCAATATCTCATGGAAAATATTGACATACGCTTTCCATATTTTGCCTGCATTATCTTTGTTCCTGGCTTCTTCCTCAGCTTTCCACCCCCAGGTATACCAGGCAGCCAGAATTTCATTATTGCCACACCAAAGGGCAATGCTTGGATGATTGCGTAACCGCTTTACATTGTCGATTGCTTCATTTTTCACATTTTCCAGGAATTCCTTATCGCCGGGGAACATTGCACATGCAAACATAAAATCCTGCCAGACCAGGATTCCGGCCTCATCGCACAGATCATAAAAAATATCATTTTCATAAATCCCCCCTCCCCAAACGCGCAACATGTTAAAATTCGATTGTTTAGCCGTGTTGATAACCTTTTGGTACTTTTCATCGGTTACCCTTGGAAGGAATACATCGTTGGGGATATAATTAGCACCTTTCATAAAAACGGGCACACCGTTCAGTTTAAAATAAAATGACGTCCCCTTATCATCCTTATCCCGTACTAATTCAAGTGTGCGGATTCCTATTCGTACTTCGGTTGATGTAGCCCGCCCATCTATATCGACCTTCCCGGTCAGATTATACAGGTGTGGTTTGCCCAAGCCATTTGTCCACCATAGTTCGGGGTTGTTTATGGTAAAGTCTACCGAATATTTATTAATGCCTTTCCGGATTTTAATGAGCCTGACTGCCAGGACTTCTCCTTCGTTTGAAATACTGAGTTCGGCATTATTCCTCGTATCGGCCTCAATCTCAAAAACAGCCGTTAACGTAGCCTTCTCCTTCGAAACGGAGTTCTGTACTATTTGGATATCTTTTATTTTTGCTTCATCCCAGGCTTTTAAATATACCGGGCGCCAAATTCCGCTTGTAACCAGCCTGGGTCCCCAGTCCCATCCAAAATGGTAGCCTGCTTTTCGGGTGTAAACACTAACCCTCTTGCCGTCTTCAACTTTCCCGATCTCAGCCAGGTCGTTGTCGGAAACAGGAATGACAAACCCTTGTGCATCGTATTTCTTGAGGCCTTCTTTGATGGGCGAGCGAAAAATAATCTTAAGCTCATTTTCCCCTTCCTTTAGATATTTTTTAACATTGACAACCCATTCACGAAACATATTATCGGCGGATAGAACCTCCTCCTGATTCACAAAAACATCGGCATAAGTATCTAACCCTTTAAAATCAAACTCTATTTCCCCCCTTTTCAATAAATCTGCCCCAACATTAAAACTTGTTTTATACTCCCAGTCTACCTTGTCGATCCATTGTACTTTGTGCTCATTCAACCGATAAAAAGGATCTTCTATTATACCGTTCTGCATCAGGTCGGTATGGACACAACCCGGCACTTTGGCAGGCATCCATTTTGTGTCGCCTACCTTTCGAAACATCCAACCATCATTAACATCAAGTACTGATATTAAGTTTGGGTCTTTTGTTTGGCAGGCACTTAAAGTTATGAGAGTTAAGAGACTTATTACAAAAAGGCTTTTTGTGTGGTTCATCTGTAAAGAATTTATTCCCAAAAATAGTTGGTGAAAAGCAACCGACTCCTACAAATATAAAATTACTTTTCAATTTAACGCACATCAGAAGTTATTATTACATGGGCAAAGCCTTTGTTTGCCATGACAATGACTTCTGAATCTTTTTCACCGGCCTTATTGTGCGGAAGGGTAATATAAAAAATTGCCTGGGGGTTGCCCGTAAATTACTCTCCACGGACAGCAGCAATGCCCGGAAGTGTTTTCCCTTCAAGGTATTCGAGCAATGCACCGCCTGCTGTTGAGATGTACGATACTCCACCTGCAAACCCAAATTTATTAACACAAGCTACCGAGTCGCCGCCACCAACCAATGAAAAGGCACCTTTTTTGGTTGCTGCAACAATTGCTTCGCCCACAGCTTTGGAGCCTACTGCAAACTTGTCAAATTCAAAAACACCAACAGGCCCGTTCCACAGTATAGTCCCCGAGTTTTCAATAACCTCTTTAAATTTAGCAATACTTTCAGGCCCGGCATCCAGGCCTTCCCAGCCATCAGGGATAGCATCTGCCCGGATAATTTGAGTATTGGCATCCGGGCTGAAGGCATCGGCTGCAACCACATCGGTAGCCATAATCAGGTTTACACCCTTTTCAGCAGCTATTTTCTCAATGTTTTTAGCAGTTTCAAGATAGTCGTCTTCGCAAATCGACCCTCCAACTTTTCCTCCGTTAGCTTTTACAAAAGTATAAGTCATACCGCCTCCAAGGATCAGGTTGTCAACTTTATCGAGCAGGTTCTCAATAATTGTAATTTTGGAAGAAACCTTAGCACCTCCCATAATCGCAGTTAGCGGACGGCTTGGGTTTTTTATTACTTTGTCAAGGCTTTCCACTTCGCTTTCAATAAGGTAACCAAACATTTTATCGTTCGGGAAAAATTTTGCTATTACAGCAGTGGAAGCATGTGCCCGGTGTGCCGTACCAAACGCATCGTTGACCCAGCAATCGCCGTTTTCAGCCAGTTTCTTTGCAAACTCTTCGTCTCCTTTGGTTTCTTCGCTATGAAAACGGAGGTTCTCAAGTAGCAACACTTCTCCGGGTTTTAACGCATTAGACATAGATTTCACTTCTTCGCCTATACAATCAGGAGCCAGTTTAACATCAACACCAAGCAGTTTGCTGAAATGCCCAACCAGGTGGCGCATTGAGAACTTATCTTCAGGCCCCGATTTAGGACGCCCAAAATGAGACATAATCACCGCTGAGCCACCACTCTCAATCACTTTCTTAATGGTAGGCAAAGCCGCCCTGATCCTGGTATCATCTGTAATTTCAAAATTCTCGTTCATCGGCACGTTGAAATCTACCCTGATCAACGCTCTTTTCCCTGTAAAGTCATAATTACTAATACGCTGCATACTATAATATTTTTATAAGTTTCATAAAAAACATTCAAAGGTAAAAAAATATTACCCCTGTGGCATTCCAAAAAATGTTTATAAAAACAATTTAAGGAATACATAATACCACATTTAAAAATTTTGGCATTGCAAAGAAATTTCAGGGCGATAGCCTGTCAAATACGGAATAAAGATTTAAATTTGGTGGGCCTTCTTGAAGAGGTTTCACCAAAACAGAGAAAGTTACAACAAATACATAAATTCGGCAGATGTTTTTTAGTGAAATAATCGGGCAACAGGAAATAAAAAGCCGGCTTATTAAATCAGTCGGAGAGGAAAGGATTAGCCATGCACAATTGTTTGCAGGGACAGAGGGGGTTGGTAAGCTTGCATTAGCCCTGGCCTATGCCCAATACATTTCGTGCCGGAATCGTACGGAATCCGATTCATGCGGGGTTTGCCCATCGTGCCACAAATACCAAAAACTGGAACACCCCGACCTGCATTTTGTTTTCCCGGTTTATTCGGTTGGCAAGATTAAAAAACCTACCAGCGATGATTTTATAAAACAGTGGCGGGAATTCGTCCTGGCAAACCCGTATTTTACATTAAACCAATGGCTTAGCTATATCGATGTGGAAAATGCACAAGGCATGATCTATGAAGCCGAAAGTGCCTCAATTATCCGTAAGCTGAACATGAAATCGTTTGAGGCTGAATTCAAAGTAATGATTATCTGGTTGCCTGAACGGATGAATATTTCCTGTGCCAACAAGTTGCTTAAAATGATTGAAGAGCCTCCCAGCAAAACCCTCTTTTTATTAATTACCGAAAATGAAGAGAATATCATAACAACTATCCGCTCGCGGGCGCAGTTAGTTAAAATCCCCCGTATTGATTCAGCCTCGATGCGCGATACACTGAAAAAACACGAGAGCGTGGACGAGGGGGTAGTCGAAGGGATTGTCCACCTGGCAAACGGCGACTTTATAAAAGCCCTGGAGTATATTAACCCTGACGAGGAGAAAAAATATTATTTTAAAAAGTTCCAGGAATTGATGCGTTTTGCCTATAAACCGGAAACACTGGAGTTGATTCAGTGGGCTGACGAACTTTCCCGGATTGGAAGGGAAAAGCAGAAAGAGTTTTTCAATTTTGCACTCAGGCTTGCACGCGAATATTTTATTCTGAACCTGAACAAAGAAAACCTGATATACCTGAACAAAGAGGAAAAAGAATGGGGGCAAAAATTTGCACCGTTTTTGAACGAAAGGAATATCTCGCAAATAACCGCTGAATACGAGCTGGCTTATAAACATATCTCGATGAATGGGAACCCCAGGATAATTTTCCTGGATATTGCTCTTCGGATGGCAAAACTTATAAAAAGGTAAATACATCCGCTTTGTGCGGGCCGGGGTAATCAGGAATGTAAGAATGGTAAATTTGAATTGTAATTGGTATTAATTATTTTTGTGTCGGTTGTCCAATATTTTTTCGGTTATGAATAATTGAGTTAGGAAGGAAAGCAGAAAAATAAATTATGGAAAAATATAACGCTATTGAACGCGGTATTTGTGCCGGGAAGGTTGGTTCCTGCTCAAAGTTGGATGCTACCGACTGGCTTAGTGATTTACGAAATATAACGAACCCTGATGAAATAATAGAAGTCAGGTTTAAAAATACCAGGAAAGATTATTACCGGAATGTAAATAACTTAAAGCTTAAACCCGGCGACATAATTGCTGTTGAGGCCAGCCCGGGGCATGATATCGGGATTGTTTCATTAATGGGCGACCTGGTGCTTGAGCAGATGAAAAGGCATAAGGTAACACTGGTGAACGGGGATTTCCGTAAGGTTTACCGCAAAGCAAGGCCCGTTGACATAGATAAATGGAAAAAAGCCATTTCGCTGGAGCACACTACTATGATCAAGTCGAGGCAGATTGCAGCCGACTTAAAGCTGGACATGAAGATTGGCGATGTGGAATACCAGGGCGACCAGACCAAAGCTATTTTCTATTACATTGCTGACGAACGCGTTGACTTCCGCCAACTGATTAAAGTGCTGGCAGAGACTTTCCGTATCCGTATTGAGATGAAACAAATAGGCGCGAGGCAGGAAGCAGGGAGGATTGGGGGGATCGGCCCCTGCGGGCGTGAACTTTGTTGTGCAACCTGGATCTGTAATTTTGTGTCGGTAACAACCAATGCCGCACGCTACCAGGAGATTTCCCTGAACCCACAGAAACTTGCCGGCCAGTGTGGAAAATTAAAATGTTGCCTCAATTTTGAGGTAGATGCATATATTGATGCCCAAAAGAAATTCCCTCCCAACAATGTCCCGATAAAGACAAAAAAAGGCAACTATATTTTTCAAAAGGCTGATATTTTCAATGGCATTTTTTGGTATTCGCTGGAAAAAGAGGCCCCTCTGAACCAGGTGCCTGTGAAAATTGAGGATGTTAAAGAAATACTCAAGTTAAATAAGTCGGGGAAGATACCTGAAATACTCACCCGTGAAATTGCAGAGCTAAATATCCAGAGTGAGGATAAGCTCCATAATGTAGTTGGGCAGGACAGCCTGAACCGTTTCGACAAGCCCAAAAGGCATTCAAAAAAAAAGAAACGCTTTGCAAGGAACTCCCCCCAACGAAAAAACAGAAAATGATGAACCGCAATATCATTTATATTCTTCTTTTTATTGAAGCCGTATTTTTTTCGGTTTCGTGCGACAGGAACCTGGTTTATGAAAGATATGCCCCAATACCTGAAATGGGTTGGCCTGCCGATTCAATAATCTGTTTCAACGTAAATATCTCAGATACAACACAAAATAATAATTTGTACTTCAATATACGCAACAGTATTGATTACCCATACAGCAATATCTGGCTATTCATATCCATCACTCCTCCTAAAGGCGATATTCTAACCGATACCATTGAGTTTACACTTGCCGGCCCCGGAGGTGAATGGTTTGGCAAAGGGCACGGTAAATTCCGCGACAACCAGTTTATATTCAGGAGGAATGTATATTTCCCCAATCCAGGGCAATACAAATTCCAATTGCAGCACGGTATGCGCACCAAAGAGCTGAAAGGAGTGAGCAATGTTGGCATAAGAGTTGAAAAAACAGATTAATTAAAATACGGAGTGGGAAAAGGGAAGTTATCAAAATTTGCAGAGATGGAGGCCTTTGGGCATGTTGTGCAGGCAACATATAGCCACCTCAATAACAACGACTATTATTTAAAAGGCAAATGGGCAGCAGATTTTTTCAAAAATAATTCTCCGATTACCCTCGAACTGGGCTGTGGCAAAGGTGAATACACGGTAGAATTAGCCAGGAAATTCCCTGAGAAGAATTTCATAGGGGTCGATATTAAAGGAGCCCGGATGTGGAAAGGGGCTAGCCAGGCTCAAGAGTACGGGCTGAAAAACCTGGCTTTTTTAAGGACCAACATTGAGATGATCGACCTTTTTTTTGGGGAAAATGAGGTTGCAGAAATCTGGCTTACATTCCCCGACCCGCAAATGAAAAAAACAAAGAAACGCCTGATCGCAACCAATTTCATCGAAAAATACAGGAATTTCCTGTCTGCCAAAGGTGTCATCCATTTAAAAACCGATAGTAATTTCCTGTTTAAATACACCTCCCTTATGGTAGCGGAAAATAAATTCAACGTTTTGGCAAAAACCGGGAATCTTTACGAATCTGACTTGTTGGATGATATTTTAGGCATTCAGACATTTTATGAAAAGCAGTGGTTGAGCAGGGGGATAACAATAAAATACATAGCTTTCAGGCCAAATAAAAATGAACACTTGTCCGAACCTGATGTTGAAATAGAAAAAGATTTGTACAGGAGCTTTGGAAGGAGTGCCAGGGAATTGCCATAATATGAGTGATTTTTTTGAACAGGTATATAAAGTTGTGCGTAAGGTGCCACCCGGGAGGGTAACTTCTTATGGAGCCATAGCAACGTACCTGGGTTCTCCGGGTGCATCAAGGATGGTGGGTTGGGCGATGAATGCCGCCGGGGCACAATCAGAATATGTGCCGGCCCACCGGGTGGTAAACCGGAACGGGCTCCTCACCGGGAAACATCATTTTGATACCCCGAAGGCAATGGAAGAATTACTTGAAAATGAGGGTGTGAAAATATTTAAAGAACAGGTACAGGATTTTAAAACCAAATTCTGGGACCCTTCGATTGAGTTGAGAGAATAGTAATTTTTAAACAACTTCAATATAAATTTCAGCAAAATAATATAGATATGAATGACATACCACGCAAATTGATTATCCCTAAAAACATTACCGATGCACTTCGGAATGTGGCTTACCCCGGAGGAAGCGAAGATATTGTTTCGTTAGATATGGTCCAGGAAATCAGAATCGCAGGGAAGAAAGTGAATTTTTCACTTGTTTTTCAACGTTCTGACGACCCGCATATTCAAACAATAATCAGCAACTGCGAAAAAGCCATAGAAAAACATGTTGGGCAGGAAGCCCAGGTCAAAGGGAACATTGCAGTAAAATATATTCATAATATGGAACGCCCCATTTTGCCGGGAGTAAACAATATTATTGCAGTATCTTCCGGGAAAGGGGGAGTAGGTAAATCAACGGTTGCCGTAAACCTGGCAGTTGCATTGGCCAATACGGGTGCAAAAGTCGGATTAATTGATGCAGATATTTTTGGTCCCTCTATTCCCAAAATGTTTGGTGCCGAAGAAGCCCGCCCGGTTACCGGGCAAATCGACAATAAAAATGTTATCCACCCGGTTGAGAAATATGGCGTTAAATTTTTATCCATAGGATTCTTTGTTGCCCCGGAAAATGCAATAATATGGAGAGGCCCAATGGCTTCAAATGCATTGAAACAGCTTATTGCCGATGGTAATTGGGGAGAACTTGATTATCTGCTGATTGACCTTCCCCCCGGGACCAGCGACATACACCTTACACTGGTTCAAACTGTCCCGGTTACTGCCGCGATAATTGTTACTACCCCTCAGGATGTAGCACTGGCTGACGTAGTTAAAGGCGTAAATATGTTCCGGAGTAAATCGATTGATATCCCCGTGTTGGGGATCGTTGAAAATATGTCGTGGTTCACGCCCGAAGAGTTGCCCGGGAATAAATATTATATTTTCGGCAAAAACGGAGGCAAAAAGCTGGCAGCAGAAATGGGGCTTGAGCTATTAGGGCAAATACCAATTGTACAGGGTATACGCGAAGGCGGCGACAAAGGAATTCCGGTAGCAAGTGATACAGAGTCGGTTACAGGATTGGCTTTTGCCGAAATGGCTAAAAATGTTTCGCACCAGTTAAAAATAAGGAATTCGGAACTGGCACCTTCGAAAAAAGTGAAAGTTTCGAGGAAATAACCAGTTATACAGACGCCTTTTCGTTTTTGCCTGGCATGAATTCATTTTTACCTCAAAGTTTTGTAATATTGTACCACTCAGATTCAGCCTGGGATAAGCATAATCAATACAATATAATTTCAAAATTTGAGTTTAATCCTAAAGTTGTTTAAAGGGATTCTTTGAAGAAAGCAATTTTACATACAATATTTCTGTTTCTAATAGTAAGCTTATACCCGGGGTGTTCAACCAATAAAAATACCAGGGTATCTCGTGCTTACCATAACCTGACATCGCATTACAATATATTTTTCAATGCCAAAGAGAGCATGGCTTCAGGATTAGAGCGTATTGATAAAGCGATAGATGACGACTACACCCACATTCTCCCCATTTTCAAAGATAGCGACCCATCGGCAGCCAAAGCTTGTAGTTCCGACATGGAAAATGTTATTTTAAAAGCATCGAAACTCATCAAGATACATTCCATTACCAAGAAACCTAAACGCCGCAAGAACAGGACCCGCCGTTATAAAGAATTTGCCAGTAAAGAGGAGTTTAATAATTGGATAGACGACAGCTACCTGATAATGGGGGAGGCTTATTTTTACCAGGATAAATTTATCTCGGCGATTGATAACTTCTCGTATGTAGTAAGGAAATTTTCAGAAGAAGAATCGAAATACAAAGCTTTTATATGGCTTATCCGGTGTTACACCGAAATGGAAAGGTTTATTGAAGCTTCGGAGGTAATTCAGATGCTTCAGGGAGATGATAATTTCCCTAAGAAGCTTGAAAAGGAATTAGCTATTGTAACGGCCGACTACTATATGCGGTTGAAAGATTATGATGAAACCATAAAATTCCTTGATATTGCTATCAATAAAATATTTTGGAAGAAACAGAAAGCCAGGCTGCAATATATACTGGCTCAGCTTTATCAGGAAACAGGGAGGCTGGACGAAGCCTCAGCCGCTTTCCGTGAGGTGACAAAGTTAAATGCCCCTTATAAAATGGCATTTAATGCCCGCATCAATGCTGCGGGGGTTTTCACAGGTAAGGGCAACGCTGAAAAGCTGAAAAAAGAACTCAGGAAGATGCTTCGGGATAAAAAGAATGAGGAGTTCAAAGATCAGATTTATTATGCATTAGGAAATATTCTTTTTAAAGAAGGCAACCGGGAAAGAGCCATTGACAATTACCGGAACTCGGTTACTTACAGTATATCAAATAGCTTTCAGTTGGCAAGGTCGGCAATTACTTTAGGAGATATTTATTTTGAAGACCTTGAATACCGTAAATCACAAGCTTATTACGATAGCGCAATGATCGTAATAGAAGAAAACTACCCAAATTATGAAAACATTTCGGAGCGTTACAAAAACTTGTCCACATTAGTTGACAACCTGCTGGTAGTTGAACGTGAAGATAGCCTTCAACGAATCGCATTAATGAGCGAAAGTGAAAGGAATGCCTTAATAGACAAATTGGTCAGGGAAGAAGAGGATAAGCAAAAACAGATAGACCTACAGGCCAGGCAGGGAGGCTCCGGGAGTGGTTTCTACCGGGCAAATCAATACAGGTTCGGACTGGGGAGCAAACGGTCGGTAGGGGGATGGTATTTTTACAACCCGCAAACCGTGTCATTCGGGAAAGTGCAGTTCCAGCAGAGGTGGGGCAGGCGGAAACTGGAAGATAACTGGCGCAGGGCGAATAAAACCAGTACCTCAGGAGAATTTGATGAATTTACCGAATTAGTAGATTCGCTACAGGTAGAGCAGCGTGTAAAGGATCCGCTGAAACGGGAATATTATACACAGGAACTTCCGTTGAACGACTCATTGATGGCTCTTTCGCACGAAAGGATAAAAGATGCCCTCTACAATGCCGGGAAAATTTTTAAAGCCGAATTCAAGGATTATGAACGGTCAATTGAAGAGTTTGAGGACTTAAACAAAAGATACCCGGATAATGTATACACATTGTCGACCTATTTCGATTTATACGACCTTTATGAACTGTTGGGCAACAAAGAGAGGTCGGATTATTACCGCAGCCTCATCATAAAAGGCTTCCCGGATAGTAAATACGCCAAATACCTGTTAAACCCGAACTTCTTTATTGATATGGAAGCCCAGAAAGATAGTCTGAACAGGCTCTACCAATACACCTTCAGCAAATATAAATCAGGGCAATATCCACAGGTAATAACACTTACCGGGCAAATGAAAGAGCTGGACCCGGATAGTACAATCCTTTCCAAGATTGATTTCTTACGGGCGGTTGCACTTGGCACCCAGTCTGATATGAAGGGATTCGAATCGTTATTAAAAGACTATGTAAAAATTTACCCGGGAAAAGAGACTACAACTCTTGCCAACGATATATTGTCGTTAATTGAAGATAGTACATTGGCCGATTACCAAAAACTGGTGGAAATAGGTTATTTGAACGACCAGATCCAAAATGAGGAGATGATGCCCGGCAACCGGAATGAAGATGACGAATTTGGAGGTAAATTTGAATATGATGAAGACCTCCTTCATTACTTTGTGATTGCCTACCCTCGTTCGGCAGGTGTGGATGTTAACAGGCTAAAATTCGATATTGCCAATTATAACATCGATTATTATACGAAACTGGATTTTGATATCGAAACGGTTAACCTGGATTCAAAAACAGCGTTCGTTGTTGTCAGGTCACTGGAAAACAAACGGCAAAGCCTGATTTATTTCCGCTCAATAATCAGGCATGCAGAGGTCTTCCAGTCCCTGAAAAATGTGGATTATATAAATATTGTAGCTTCTTCAACGAATTACCGGGCAATATTGGCCGACAAATCACTGTCGGACTACCTCCGCTTTTTTGTGAAGAATTACAGCCATTTTGTTGGCTCCAACTTCAAGGAAGACGATAAAGAAGAAAAATCGCCTGAAGAACTGATGGCAAAAGCTGAAGAAGATGATGAAAAACTGGAAGAGCAGGGCACTTTTGTGATGGTTACCGCGAGCAGCCAGTTTTCGGGGGGGTACAATACCAATATTGATACGATGCAAAACTTTGTGTTAGCAGTAAAAGAGAAAAATACTTCTTTGCGTACTACCTTAACTCAATTCTCTTCGTTTAACCGTAGCCATTTCAGGACCTGGAACCTTGCCCTGCAACTTAAAACGGCTGGCGAATATCAACTAATGGTTATAAAAGGTATCCCCGGGTTTGCCGGAGGGATGTCTTACTTTAGGAGTGTTGTAACCGAACGAAAATTGTTTAGCAACCTTGGAAGGGTAAGCTACCGGAATTTCCTGATAACCGATTCAAACCTGGAAGAACTAATAAAAACAGGCGGGATTGATGAGTATATTAACTTTTTCCGGAAATATTATATCCAGGCTGCTGCAACAATGCAAACAACAACTTCAAAAGCCGTAAGAACAACAACCTCAACAGGGCAGGCAACTCCTGGAAAAACTGTTGCTGCCGGGGCAAAGCCTGTTGCACAAAAAACAGGAGTAAAGGACAAAACGTATAACGGGCCTTATAGTACGGCAATTGAGGCTCCGCATTACTTCCTGATGATTATCCCACGCGAAGGTGTGGATAACGCTGCTTTCATCAAGGGGATTGCACAATTTAATGCCGCCAATTTTGCTTCTGCAAGATTAACTATTGACGAACAACCCCTTGACAAATTCAGATGGATTGTCAGGATATCAGGGCTGAAAGACAAAACAGTTGCAATGCAATATGCACGGCAAATTGTGCGCAACCGCACCATTTACCAACCACTGGGAGATGCGAACTACCGCAACTTCCTGATCTCTGAAGAAAATTTCAACATATTCCTTCAGAAAAAGAACATCACAGGTTATATGGATTTTTACAAGCGTATTTACCTTGGGAAATAAGATTAAGTTTATTAACTTCATGCTATCCGGGTAAAGTTTGTTTTTTTACTGTACTTCAATATTAATAATTAGGCAACTATGAGGAAAATCAGAATACTTTGGACAGACGATGAGATTGATTTATTGAGGGCACACATCATTTTCCTCCAGGAAAAGGGTTATGAAGTTGAAACAGCCAATAATGGAAGCGATGCAATAGATTTGGCCAGGGCAAATCATTATGACATCATCTTCCTGGATGAAAATATGCCCGGGATGACAGGGCTGGAAACATTAAATGAAATAAAAGGGGTATCACCCAATGTCCCGGTTATAATGATCACTAAAAGTGAAGAAGAGGATATAATGGACGAAGCAATAGGGTCAAAAATCGCCGATTATCTGATTAAGCCGGTAAACCCAAAACAAATACTCCTTTCACTGAAAAAAAATATCGACCAAAAGCGTTTGGTTACACAGCAAACAACATCAGCTTATCAAACTGAGTTTTCTCAGATCGGTATGCGGATAAACGAACATTTATCTTTCGATGACTGGAAAGATATTTACCGTAAGCTGGTTTATTGGGAACTGGAACTGGGCGGATCAGAAGATTCGGCAATGGACCAGGTATTAGGGATGCAGAAAAATGATGCAAATAAGGCATTTTCCCGTTTTATCAAAGAGAATTACCTTAGCTGGTTCGGTAAGCAGCTTGGTGAAAGGCCTTTGATGTCAACAGATATTTTTAAGCATAAGGTCTTCCCCATGCTTGATAATGGGGATAAAGTTTTTGTGCTGGTTATTGATAACCTGCGCTACGACCAATGGCGTACACTAAGCCCGGTAATTAACCAGTTCTACAATACGGATGAGGAGGATTTATATTTCAGTATCCTGCCAACAGCAACCATGTATGCCAGGAATGCAATGTTTGCCGGGCTTATGCCGTCTGAAATTGAAAGATTGTATCCTGACTTATGGGAACATGATGACAATGAGGGACATAAAAACCGGCATGAAGCAGAATTACTCGAAAAGCAATTGACACGCTACGCACGAAAAGAAAAATTATATTTCGATAAAGTATTGAACTTAAAATCCGGGAAAAAAGTGGCAGAGAACTTCCATAATATCCTGGACCACCGCCTTTCGGTTATGGTATTCAACTTTGTTGATATGATTTCTCATGCCCGTACTGAAATGGACATGATCAGGGAACTGGCTAACGATGAAAAAGCATACCGCTCGTTAACTTTAAGCTGGTTTAATCATTCATTGTTGCTGGGATTATTAAAATCGCTGTCAGGGAATGGCATCAAATTGGTAATCACAACCGACCACGGCACTATTAAGGTGAACAACCCGGTGAAGGTAATAGGCGACCGGGAGACGAATACCAACCTTCGTTACAAGCTCGGCCGTAATTTGAATTACAAAACAAAACAGGTTTTTGAAGTAAAAAATCCGAAAGATGCTTTCTTACCTACCCGGAATGTAAGCACATCATATATTTTTGCCCAGGGCAATGACTTTTTTGTTTACCCAAATGAATACAACTACTATGCGGGTTATTATAAAAACACCTTCCAGCATGGCGGCATCTCGATGGAAGAAGTAATTGTCCCGATCATAACGCTATCTCCTAAAAATTAATATTGGCTTGTTTCATCCTGTTTGTAATTTAACCGGAAAAGATTTTCATACGAATGATTATCTTTGTGGTTTAGAAAAAATAACATGGAATGTTAGAAAAAATTAAAGCTTTACAGCAAGAAATAGCTACGGTTAAAGCTTCAACACTGGAAGATGTTGATGCATTACGAATAAAATATATCAGTAAGAAAGGGAAAGTAAGCCAGCTTTTTGCTGAATTCAAAAGCGTGCCGCCGGAATTGAAAAAGGAAGTGGGTAAAGCCATCAACGACCTGAAACTTTTAGCGCAGGAAAGGATTAACCAATTGCGTGAAACCTTTGAAAGCGGTTTAGAAGAAGGGGCAGGGACAGACCTTACCCGGCCGGGCGAATCGATGAAACTGGGGGCCAGGCACCCTCTGGCAATTGTCCGGAATGAGATTATCGATATCTTCGGGCGGATCGGCTTCACCGTTGCCGAAGGGCCTGAAATAGAAGACGACTGGCATAACTTTTCGGCATTGAACTTTCCTCCCGAACACCCGGCACGCGATATGCAGGATACATTCTTTATTCAAAAAGACCCGGATGTATTGTTACGTACCCATACGTCAGGAGTGCAAATCAGGGTAATGGAACGTACCCAGCCTCCTATCAGGGCAATATTCCCGGGAAGGGTTTTCCGCAACGAAGCAATATCGGCCAGGTCGCATTGTATATTCCACCAGATTGAAGGTTTATATGTTGACGAGAATGTGTCGTTTGCCGACCTGAAACAAACATTGTTGTATTTTGCAAAAGAACTCTTTGGCGAGGATACAAAAATACGTTTACGCCCTTCTTACTTCCCATTTACCGAACCATCTGCCGAAATGGACGTAAGTTGCTCCATTTGCGGAGGCAAAGGCTGTAACGTTTGTAAGTATACAGGTTGGCTCGAAATACTGGGGTGCGGCATGGTCGACCCGAATGTCCTTGAAAATTGCCATATCGACAGCCGGAAATATACCGGATTCGCTTTTGGGATGGGCATTGAGCGTATTACAATGCTTCGTTACGGAATTAAGGATATACGCCACTTTTTTGAAAACGATGTGCGTTTCTTACGGCAGTTTGAGTCGGCATAATAGCATTATTCCTTTAGTTATCAACAGGAAACCGTTGATTAAAAAACCTCCTTTTTTATTACATGTATATATATTTCAATAACTTACACACAAAAATACTAAAACCGGGTATTTCCCGTTTTGTAAACTAAACATTAAGTCTTTGTGTCTGCTAACCTGAAACCTTTTAAATTTAGATTTTATTTATTGTGTTATAAAACATATTTCTACATTTGCAGGCTTTAATTTAAAAAGACAAGACAGTCTTTTTTAAACAAATAATATGGAAACAGTAAAACAATTTGAAAAGCAGAACCAGATTGTAATCTCAACCAGTCCGGTTGGGAAAAGGCAATCTCTTCCCCTGAATCTGATTATTTCGCTGGCGTTAGGCACGATTGCCGGAATAGCAATCATTTTAGGGCTTTTTATGAGTGCCAATTATTTGGTAAATATTTGACATTTTTTTTAGACAAATAATGATGATGGCATTCCTTTCAGGGATGCCATCTTTTTTTAGGGCCTTTTTCAGGCATTTTAAAATTCAAATAGCCGCTTATACTTCAAAATACACCATATACCCCGGGCAAAATGGGGATCATATAGAAACGTGGAGGGGGCTTTTTCAAGAAGACAAACACCCAATAAGGAATAAGAAATATCCAAATTTCGTTACTGCCTGATTTTAGATTCCTTTTTTCTTATTTTAGAGATTGTTTAAATGCTTAAACGGACGCCCAAACGAAGGGTCTGCATAGAAAAGTTATGAGGAATGTTTTAATCCTCAGCAGGTGGCTCGAAGTCACTTGCTGAGTAGCACAGGTTATAAAAACAACACACTTCTAATACAGGTAAAAAAATTCCTATATTTGTACCTTTTTTAAAACCTACGGTATACAATTTCAAATTTGATGAGTAGTAGATTTCAGGAATACAAGCAGTTAGACTTATCCCAGGTCAACAAGGACATATTAAAGAAATGGGAAGAAGACGATACTTTTCATAAAAGCATAAAAACCCGCGAAGGGAATGAAACATTCGTCTTTTACGAAGGGCCGCCTTCTGCTAACGGGATGCCTGGGATTCATCATGTTATGGCAAGGGCCATCAAAGATATCTTTTGCCGGTATAAAACGATGAAAGGATTCCGGGTACACCGAAAAGCAGGGTGGGATACCCATGGGCTTCCTGTTGAACTGGGGGTTGAAAAACTATTGAATATTACCAAAGAAGATATCGGGAAAAAAATATCGGTTGAAGAATACAACAAAGCCTGCCGCACCGAGGTAATGAAGTACACCCGGGAGTGGGAAGAGCTAACACGTAAAATGGGCTACTGGGTAAACCTTGACGACCCGTACATAACATTCGACAGCCGCTATATTGAAACCGTATGGTGGCTACTCAAAAATATTTACGATAAAGGGCTACTGTATAAAGGCTATACTATTCAACCGTATTCGCCGGCTGCCGGAACAGGTTTAAGCTCGCACGAACTAAACCAGCCAGGGTGTTACCGCGAAGTAAAAGACACTACAGCAATTGCCCAGTTCAAAATAATCAGAGACGAAAAATCAGAACTCCTTTTTGAGGGTGTTGATTCTGATTTATACTTCCTTGCATGGACAACCACCCCATGGACTTTACCATCGAATACGGCTCTTTGTGTTAGCACAGATATCACATACGTAAAAGTCCGCACTTTCAATCCTTATTCAGGAAAACCTGTAACATTGATCTTAGCGAAAGACCTTGTAAACGTCCATTTCAATTCAAAAAATGCTGACCTGGTATTGAGTAGCTATAAGCCCGGGGATAAAAAAATACCCTTTAAAGTTTTAGGGGAATACAAAGGGGAAGGACTGGTTGGTATAAATTATGAACAGCTGATTGAATGGGTAAAACCCAAAGGGGATGCATTCAGGGTTATACCCGGCGATTTTGTAACAACAGAAGAGGGTACGGGGATTGTACATATAGCCCCTACTTTTGGTTCTGACGATGACCGCGTTGCAAAACAAAACGGGATTTCGCCCTTAATCATTGACGACAAAGATGGTAAGGTACAACCACTGGTCGACCGGAAAGGGAGGTTTTTCATACTTGCTGATATGAATCCGGAGTTTGTTCAGGAATATGTGAATGTTGAAAACTATGCTGCTTACTCCGGCAGGTACGTAAAAAATGAATACGATGATTCATTAACAGATGATGATTCCTCTGTTGACATCGACATTTCGGTGATGCTAAAAAAAGAAAACAAGGCATTTAAAATTGAGAAACATACCCATAGTTACCCGCATTGCTGGCGGACAGACAAGCCGATACTATATTACCCACTTGATTCATGGTTTATTCGCACTACTGCTGTAAAAGATAAATTGATTGAACTGAACAATACCATCAACTGGAAACCCCAATCTACCGGGACAGGGCGGTTTGGCAACTGGCTGGAGAATTTGGTTGACTGGAACCTGAGCCGTTCACGCTTTTGGGGGACTCCCCTCCCTATTTGGAGGACTGAAGACGGATCGGAAACAAAGTGCATCGGGTCGGTAGAAGAGCTTATAAATGAGATCAATAAGGCAATCGATGCCGGGTTTATGGAAAAAAGTTCTTTCCAGGAGTTTATCATTGGCAATAATTCGAAAGAAAACTATGAAAAAATAGACCTGCATAAACCTTATGTCGACGATATAATCCTTGTTTCTTCAAAAGGAGAAAAAATGTTCAGGGAATCCGACCTCATAGATGTTTGGTTCGATTCAGGAGCCATGCCATACGCACAAAGGCATTATCCATTTGAGAACAAAGATATTTTCAAAGATGTTTTCCCCGCCGACTTTATCGCTGAAGGAGTAGACCAGACCCGTGGCTGGTTTTTCACACTGCATGCAATTGCTACACTGACTGACGAATCGGTTGCATTTAAGAATATCATCTCAAACGGGCTGGTTTTGGATAAAAACGGCAATAAAATGTCGAAACGCCTGGGAAATGCAGTCGATCCTTTCGAAACGATTGAAAAATACGGGTCGGACCCTTTAAGGTGGTATATGATTACCAATGCCCAGCCCTGGGATAACCTGAAATTCGATATTCAGGGAGTAGAAGAGGTAAAACGGAAATTCTTCGGCACCCTTTATAATACATA
Organism: Chlorobiota bacterium; assembly: GCA_013152355.1. Lineage (GTDB taxonomy): Bacteria > Bacteroidota > Bacteroidia > Bacteroidales > Prolixibacteraceae > JABMQB01. Next base: position 19,100 of record JAADGO010000031.1, on the reverse strand, counting down.
TAGTTTTTTTGCCCTTTATGCCAATGTAGATAAATTCAGGTATGCGGAAGATGAAATCCCTATGGAGCAAAGGCCCGAACTTGACAGGTGGGTAATTTCATTGCTCAATTCGCTTATCAAAAACGTTGGCGAATGTTATGAAACCTATGAACCAACCCGTGCAGGGCGTGCCATTTCAGAATTTGTTACTGAGAATTTAAGTAATTGGTTTATCCGCTTAAGCCGAAAACGTTACTGGGGAGGCGAATACGACAATGATAAAATTTCGGCATACCAAACCCTGTATACATGTTTGGCAACCATCGCAAAACTGATGGCGCCGATTGCCCCGTTTTATGCCGATTTGCTATTTTCCGACCTTGACAAAGTAACGGGCAGAGAAGGAGGGCAAAGTGTACACCTGGCAGAATTCCCTGGTGTCGATAATACCCTGATTGATGAAAACCTGGAAAAGAAAATGGCAATTGCACAAAAAGCCTCTTCCATGATCCTTGCCCTCAGGCGGAAAGAGATGATAAAAGTGCGCCAGCCTTTGGCAAAGATTATGGTGCCGGTACTCAATGAAGATTTCCGTGAACAGTTTAGCGCAGTCGAGAATATTATACTTGCCGAAGTAAACGTTAAGAAAGTTGAATATATCTCCGACACTTCCGGAATTATTAAAAAGAAAATCAAACCGAATTTTAAGGCGTTAGGGCCTAAATACGGGAAGTTGATGAAGCAAATTGCAGGGGCTATAAATAATCTCTCCCAGGAAGATATTGCCCTATTTGAAAAAACAGGGACTTTTAACCTGAGCATTAACAATGAAATGGTAGCCATAACCCTTGATGATGTGGAAATAGTAACTGAAGATATTCCAGGCTGGCTGGTGGCCAACGATGGGAATATGACCATTGCCCTTGATATCAACATAACCGAAGAATTGAAGCAGGAAGGAATAGCACGCGAATTCATAAACAAAATTCAGAATATTCGTAAAGAGAGTGGTTTTTCGGTTACCGACCGGGTTGAACTACAGATAGTCAGGCACGAGGCTGTAAACAAGGCAGTTATAAACCACAAAGAGTATATAAGTAACCAGACCTTAGCAGTAAAACTTGAATTAGTCGACAGCCTCAACGAAGACGATGCGAAGGAAATTGATATTGACAATGGTGTTAATATCGTAATAAGTGTGAAAAAATACATTATATAATATTTCAGGGATGTTATTCAACCTATTAAGTATTAAAAAAAATTATAATTTTAGAGGCAAAATAATTCGGGGACATGATTAACTTAAAAAAATAAGGCTATGGCAAATAAAAAAAGATATTCAGATTCAGAATTGGAGGAATTTAAACTGTTAATCCTTGACAAGCTTGAAAAAGCAAAGGAAGATTACGAGATGTACAAGAATTCCATAACGCACGGCGATGGTAACGACACACAGGATACATCGCCTACTTTTAAAGTCCTGGAAGAAGGAGCAGCAACATTGTCGAAAGAAGAGGCTGGTAAATTGGCCCAGCGCCAGTTAAAATTTATCCAGCACCTACAGGCTGCCTTGATTCGTATAGAAAACAAGACTTATGGCATTTGCCGCGAAACAGGCAAACTTATTTCAAAAGAAAGGCTGAGGGCGGTACCCCATGCAACTTTAAGCATCGATGCCAAGAAGAACCAAAAGTAAAGATGCCTCTACAACTTCAGGCAGTAGTTGGAAGGAAGGCAGAATATCAGTCCTGACAGGTTTGAGCGTATACAACCTGAGGATACAATTTGTCCTGCAGGCACTTATGCCGATGGAGGGTGGTTGGTAAAACCGGTTGAGCCGGTCGCCTTAGTAATAATTAGCAAAGTTGAGATTAGATGCCCTGGAGAATTAATAAATTAAACTATTGTTTGTGAAATTATCGAAACTTACTAAATCATTCATCATCATTTTGATAATACTAACTGCAGACCAGATTCTTAAATTCTGGATAAAAACCCATCTGTCGCTTGGTGAAGAGATTAAAATTTTTGGGAATTGGTTGGTTTATCATTCTTTTTGTTGAAAACAACGGCATGGCATTTGGGTTTGAATTTGCCGGGGGGTACGGTAAAATTTTCCTTAGTATTTTCCGCATTATTGCCGTAATAGCAATAGGCTGGTATTTAGTTAAACTCTCAAGGAGAGACATGCCAATGGGCTTTATAGCATGTATTGCTTTAATATTTGCCGGGGCAATTGGGAACATTATCGACAGTGCTTTCTATGGGCTTCTTTTCGACCATAGTTACGGGCAGGTTGCCAGGTTCATGCCTGATGGTGGAGGTTATTCAACTTTTTTACATGGCAAGGTCGTTGACATGTTTTATTTTCCGCTGATCCATGGGCATTACCCCGATTGGTTCCCATTCTGGGGAGGAAATCAATTCATCTTTTTCAGGCCTGTATTTAACATTGCCGATTCTTCAATTACTGTTGGTATATTTTCAATATTGCTGTTTTACCGTAAATATTTCAATAGCACCATGAAAGAGGAAGAGAAGAAGGACGTTGTTGTTGAAGGGCAGGAAAGTCAGGCATCAGATATATAATATATTTTTTTAACGGTTTTCAGAATAATGGAACAAAAGTTAATAATCTATAATACCCTATCGCGGAAAAAGGAACTGTTTGAACCTTTAAACCCTGGCTACGTGGGTATGTATGTTTGCGGGCCCACCGTATACGGGAATGCACACCTGGGCCATGCGCGCCCGGCAATTACATTCGACCTTTTGTTTCGGTACCTGGTACATTTAGGGTTCAAAGTAAGGTACGTGCGGAATATTACCGATGTTGGCCATTTAGTGGCCGATGCCGATGAAGGCGAAGATAAGATCGCGAAAAAAGCAGAACTGGAGAAACTCGAGCCAATGGAGGTGGTGCAAAAATATACCAACAACTACCAATGGAACATGCAAATGTTGAACATTCTGCCTCCAAGCATTGAGCCAAGAGCTTCCGGCCATATTATTGAACAAATCGAAACCGTGAAAAAAATATTGAATTCCGGGTATGCTTATGAAAGTAAAGGGTCGGTTTATTTTGACGTGGAAAAATTTGCCCGGGAAAATGAATACGGGGCACTATCAGGCCGCAAAGTAGACGATTTGCTGTCGAATACCCGTGAGCTTGAAGGGCAGGAAGAGAAACGTTCGCCCCTTGATTTTGCCATTTGGAAAAAAGCGCAACCAGGGCATATTATGCGGTGGCCATCGCCATGGAGCGATGGATTCCCGGGATGGCACCTCGAATGTACGGCAATGAGTACAAAATACCTCGGCGAAACTTTCGACATCCATGGAGGAGGGATAGATTTGATATTCCCTCACCATGAAGCTGAAATAGCCCAGTCGAAAGCAGCAAACGGCAAACCATCGGTCCGGTACTGGATGCATAACAATATGATTACCCTCAACGGGCAAAAAATGGGTAAATCACTAGGTAATGCCATTTCCTTAAACGAATTCTTTACAGGGTCGCATCCATTGCTGGAAAAAGCATACAGCCCCATGACGATCCGGTTCTTTATGTTGCAGGCACACTACCGCAGTACACTCGATTTCACAAATGAAGCGCTCCAGGCTGCCGAAAAGGGGCTGGCCCGGCTTATGAAAGCTGTAGGCACACTCGAAACTTTAAAAATATCTGAAAAATCGACAGTCGATATAGCAGGGCTAAAAGAAAAATGTTACGCAGCAATGAACGATGACCTCAACAGCCCAATTGCCATTGCCCATTTATTTGATGGGGTAAGAATAATTAATTCGATAAACGATGGGGCTGAAAAAATAAATGAAGCCGGCTGCCAGGAACTCAAGTCATTCTTTAAAAGTTTCATTTTCGACATTTTAGGATTCAAACAAGAAGAAAGGAAAGATGAAGGCGGGCAGGAAATATTGAGCAATATTGTCGACCTGTTATTGAATCTGAGGATAGAAGCCAAAGCCAACAAAGACTGGGGCACTGCCGACAAAATCAGGGATGAGCTTACTAAACTGGGATTTGAGGTGAAAGATACAAAGGATGGCTTTGAATGGAAGCTGAAAAAATGAAGCCTTAACAACTTTTGATTGGGCAAGTAATTTTTTCTTTGTATTTTTCATCCCGAAAGTGGTGTCTTTCTGTCGGAGTCTTATTATACAACTACCTGTATATGAGCGGCAAACATCACTCTTTTTTATTTTTAATTTATATTTGATATGTTTTCAGGAATTGTTGAAGAATGCGGTACAGTCGTTGCCATCGAAAAAGAACAGGAAAATTACCATTTTACACTTACCTGTTCGTTCGCAGATGAATTGAAAGTCGACCAGAGCCTGTCGCACGATGGAGTTTGTTTAACAGTAGTGCATGTCGACAAAAAAGCAAAAACCTATAAAGTGACGGCAATAAGGGAAACACTGCTTAAAACCAACCTTAGCTACTGGGAAGTGGGAAGTAAAGTGAACCTCGAACGCAGTATGATTATGAATGCCCGCCTGGATGGGCACATTGTACAGGGGCATGTCGACCAGACAGCGATATGCACAAAAGTTGAAGAAGCCGATGGCAGCTGGTACTTTACTTTTGAATATAAATTTGACAAAGAAGCTGCCAAACAAGGCTACATGACTGTTGAAAAAGGTTCGGTAACCGTAAATGGGGTCAGCTTAACTGTTGTTAACTCAAAGAACGACTCATTTCAGGTAGCAATCATACCATACACCTACGAAACAACCAACTTCCATACTTTCAAAAAAGGGACTGTCGTGAACCTTGAGTTCGATATTATTGGAAAGTATCTGAGTAAACTAATGACATTTAACGATTAACACAGCCTTTGCACAAATAAAAGCCCGGAAGATACCGGGCTTTTTTGTTTTAGCCTGAACATAAAAACACTATCACTGTTTTATTTTATACATTTATTCGCTATCTTTTCATTATGAACCAAACGGCTTTAATAACAGGTGCTTCGAAAAGAATTGGCAGGTCAATAGCCGGACATCTGGCAGCAAAAGGATGGAATGTGGCTATCCATTACAACGTTTCTTCAGCAGATGCTGAACAATTGGTTGTCCGGTTACGGCATAATTACCCTAACCAGCTGTTTAAAGCGTTCAGAGCGAACCTGACAATTGTGAAGGAAGTTGAGGGGTTGATCTCTTCAGTAGCCGCTTTTTTCCACGAAATAAATTTACTGGTCAATAATGCATCGGTATTTGACAAGGGGCACTTAAAAGAAACGCCTGTTGAATTATTCGACCATCAATTTAATGTGAATTTGAAAGCCCCGTTTCTTTTGATGCGCGACTTTGCTAACCTGGTTAAGAAGGGGAATATTATTAATTTAGTGGATACCCGTATAACCAACAACCGTTCGGATTTTGCTGCATATTCCCTGTCAAAAAAGGCATTATGGGAACTTACAAAAATGGCAGCATTGGAACTTTCCCCGGAAATCCGGGTAAATGCAATAGCCCCGGGGGTAACACTTCCTCCTGATGGCAAGGATGAGGATTACCTATCGAAATTAGCTGAAGATATCCCTATGAAAAGACCAGGCGGAATAGCCCCTGTTTTGAAATGCCTGGATTTTATTTTGAAGAATGATTACTTAACCGGGCAGTTGTTGTTTGCCGATGGAGGAGAAAATTTAGGACAGAACGTTTGAGAATATTAATAAGCAGCCACCCCTGTTCAATGTAATGTATGGTGGCTGCTTGCAACAAATTATAAAAAAAACATGGCAATTATACGCGTTAAAAACTTACTGATCCGCACCTACATCGGATTTAACCCTGAAGAGTTGATAAACAAACAGGACGTTATTATAAATCTTGAGATTGATGCCGAAATCCCGGAAGGAGCACTGGAAAAAGATGAGCCCGATGGCATTTACGATTATAAAAAGGTAACAAAAAGGATAATTAACATGGTTCAGGAAGGCAGGTTTAAACTCCTGGAGGTACTTACCAGGAACATCCTTGACCTGATTATGGAAGACGAGGCCGTAAAATGGGCACGTGTAGAGGTAGACAAGCCACATGCACTCAGGTTTGCCGAATCGGTTTCGCTTCAAATGGAGAGAAAAAAATGAACGAGTGCATTATAGGCATCGGGTCAAATATTGATGCCGGAATCAACATCAGCAAGATGCTGGAAATCTTAGGGCATGATTTGAAGATCATCAGGGTCTCAACTTTCATTAATACCAACCCGGTAGGCATTACCAACCAGCCTGATTTCACCAATGGTGCAGTCAAAATCCAGACAACCCTTAATAAGAAAGAGTTGAAAAGATACCTGAAAAAGGTCGAAAAGCAACTGGGGCGTGGCAAATCTAAAGAAAAGTATGGCCCCAGGACAATGGACCTTGACATTGTTGTGTGGAATGGAAAAATTGTAGACAATGATTATTATAAAAGGGATTTCCTTAAGAAATCGGTAGACGAAATAGTATAAGCCTATTTGGTGTTAATCCGTATTATATTCTTCGTAAAATCAGGGTATTTCTTTATTTTTGGGCATAATTTTTTTAAATGGCATCTATACAGGTAATAACCTTTTTGTTTATAGGAATCGGGCTAAGTTTCGATTCTTTTGCCGTTTCGGTATCCTGCGGATTGGTACGAAAGGAAATCGGGTTTTTACAAGCCTGTACCGTAGCTATTACCATGGCTTTTTTCCAGGCAATGTTCCCTGTTGTGGGATGGTTTATCGGCAGTTCCGTTAAAGACCTGATAGCCGCATTTGACCACTGGGTTGCTTTTGGGCTTTTACTGATTGTAGGTGCAAAAATGATTATTGAAGGATTCCGGACAGACAGTAAACTACTTGGACTAGACCCATTTAAACCGGCCGTTTTAATAGGGTTGGCAGTTGCAACAAGTATTGACGCCCTGGTTGTAGGGCTTAGTTTTGGATTTTTAGACACTCCCATACTTTTTCCTGTCCTGATAATTGGCGGGGTTACTTTTATAGCTTCTATGCTGGGGGTGCTGTTTGGGAAAAATATTCCGGCTAAGAAAAGGCATCAGTCTATTATTCTGGGAGGAATTATTTTAATCGGAATAGGTATAAAAATCCTGGTAGAGCATCTGATGGTTTAAAAAGTTGTTTAATTTTTAATATATGAAACTCGGGAATATTGACTTAGGAGAATTGCCCTTATTCCTCGCACCTATGGAGGATGTGACCTACAAGTCGTTTCGTTTTATGTGTAAAAAATATGGGGCTGATGTTATGTACACCGAGTTTGTTTCATCGGAAGCCCTTATCCGTGATGTTTGGAAGACCAAACAAAAAATGGCTTTATTCGATTTCGACAGGCCGGTAGCCATACAAATTTACGGGTATGATATTGATTCAATGGTGAATGCGGCAAAGGTGGTCGAAGAATTCCAACCCGATTTTATCGACATCAATTTTGGCTGCCCCATGAAGAAGATTGTACGCAAAGGGGCAGGGGCTTCGTTACTACAGGATTTGCCTAAAATGCAAAAAATGGCAGCAGAAATTGTAAAGGCAGTTAGCCTCCCCGTAACAGCCAAAACCCGCTTAGGATGGGACAATTCGGATAAACCAATAGTAGAGATTGCAGAAAGGTTGCAGGATGCAGGTGTGGCTGCACTGGCAATTCACGGGCGCACCCGGAAACAGTTGTATACCGGAGAAGCCGACTGGCTGCTAATCGGAGAAGTTAAAAAAAACCAGAGGATAAAAATCCCTATTATTGGCAACGGCGACATTAACGGACCACAAAAAGCAAAGGAGTTTTATCAACAAACAGGGGTCGATGCTTTAATGATTGGGCGTGGCGCAATCGGGAGGCCCTGGATATTTAAAGAGGTAAAACATTATCTTGACACTGGGGAATTACTCCCTCCTGTTCGTATCGAAGAGGTGGTGGAAAATATGAAAGAGCAACTGAGGCTTAATATTGAGTGGAAAGACAATGAAAGAAGTGCTATTTTAATGATGCGCAGGCATTTTGCAAAATCATTCCCCCGCCTGCCCAATTTCAGGGACCTGAAAATACAGTTGCTCCGTGCAGAAACATACTCCGAAGTGGGTAAAACACTGGATTTGATCCTGACCCGGTACAAGGGGCAACAAATTGACTATAATGGAGTTAGTTTAAGATAAATGGGCTACAACTATTCAAAATATTATTCTGAAGAATCGCTGTGGGAAAAGATCCGCAGATATTCAAAAAAGGCAGGAGCTAAAGTGGTATATGTTGTGTTGCTTCTTTATTATATTATGGTCAATAAAGACGTCTCCCTAAAAACAAAAGCCTTAATTGCTGCCGCGTTAGGTTATTTTATTTTCCCAATGGATGCCATTCCTGATTTATCGCCCTTAATAGGCTTTTCAGACGACCTGGGGGTACTGTTGTTCGCCCTTTCTCAGGTATCAGAGAATATCACCCCGGAAATAAAAAACCAGGCCCGGAAAAAACTGAATGAATGGTTCGGCCCTGATATCGGGGGAGAACTGAAAGATATCGAAGGGAAAATCGGATGACCACGCCTCAACCTAATTTTATTCAACGACAATCAAAAATCCTTTATTATTTGTAGATTCGCAAGATATACATAGCATGATGGATAGAAGGGGTTTCATAAAAAGCGGGCTAAAAGCCGGGGTTGCTACCGGTATAGCAGCCTCATTTGGGAGTTCTGCCATTGCGGCTAAATTATCGGCTAACAGCAATTTTGTATTTGTAAAAGGAGGGCTGCCCGATGAGATGTTTGATACAGGAATAACCATATTGGGAGGCATTGAAAGGTTTGTATCCAAAGGCGACAATGTGGTAGTAAAGCCTGATATGAGTACCGACAGTTACCCGGAACAAGGCAAAACTACCCACCCGTTGCTGGTGAAACAAATTATAAATAGTTGCTACGAAGCCGGGGCAAGAAAAGTAATGGTTTTCGACCACACATACGGGCCATGGACAAAATGTTACAAGGACTCCGGGATTGAGCGTATTGCAAAAGATGCTTTTGCCCGGGTGCTTCCCGCCAATAACCAACGGTATTATTCTGAACAGCAATCAACTAAACCGGATAAATTAAGGTCTGTTAAGATACACAATGCCCTTATCCGGGCAGATGTCTTTATCAATGCCCCCATTCTGAAATACGACCAGGCGACCAAAATTTCTGCCTCTTTAAAAAACCTAATGGGGTGCGTATGGGACCGTGAGTTTTACGATAAGAACGGATTGGACCAGTGCATCGCTGAATTTTTATACTATAAAAAACCCCAGCTTACCATTTTAGATGCTTATTTCACTTCCACCGGAAACCGTAGAATCAAGTCCCAGATTATTACTACTGATATTGTTGCGGCTGATGCCTTCGGAACAAAATTATTAGGGTTTACTCCCGATAATATCGGGCATATAATGAAAGCCAACCAGTTAGGGTTTGGCAGAATTACAGCTGGGAATATGAATATTAAACCGGTGGATATCGGTTAAATATCTCAAAATAAATGATTATCTTTAAAATGAAGGAAATATATCTATCTTGAAGAGAGCATTATTAAAGATATTATTTGTAATCAATCTGGTGATTGTCTTGTTATTGATTTCATCCTACATCTCTGTTTATATCCCTCCCGATAAATGGTGGATACCTGCCTTTTTAGGATTGGCATACCCCTATATACTGGTTGCAAACCTGTTTTTCATAGTTCTTTGGTTACTTCTGAAACCTATGTACCTGTTCATTTCATTAATTGCCGTTTTAACAGGCTGGAATTATATCAACAGGTATTTCCAGCTTAACGGCAAAGTAACCGAAGCCCCCGCCATAAAGGTAATATCATACAATGTAAAACATTTTAAAAGTAAAGGCGACAGGTCGTCAAAAGCCAACGCCGATAGTATCAGGTACTTCTTAAAACAGCAGGACGCCGATATCATTTGCCTCCAGGAGGTCAGGCTAAGGACAAATAAAATATTCAACCTCCCCGGAGTTGTCAAGGAACTTCCAGGTATAAGCCATTATCAATATGCACGGACAAGCAGCACAGGGGGGTCGGCCACATTAACCCGTTACCCGATAATTAATATGGGTGAAATCAGGTTTAAGAAATCAGGGAACATGGCTATTTATACCGATGTGTTGATCCGGGAAGATACCGTACGGATTGTCAACCTGCACCTGCAATCTTACCACATTGACCCTAGTCAGTATTCCAAAATTAATTTTCAACGTATCTCGGAAGAGGACGATATCCGTAAAATGAAAAAGATGGGGTCTAAATTTAAGCAAGCGTTTATTAAACGTGCCGTACAGGCACGGAGGATCAGGGAATTCATTGATAATTCACCATATAATGTAATTGTTTGCGGCGATTTTAACGACACCCCTGTTTCTTATGCGTACAGGACTGTAAAAGGCAACCTGAACGATGCATTTATCCAGTCGGGGAAAGGATTTGGGCGTACCTATATCGGAGAACTACCATCGTTCAGGATCGATTACATATTTCATAGTGATGGGTTTAATTCATATAATTTCCAATCCGAGGAATTTGTTTTTTCAGACCACTTGCCGGTTAGTTGCAGCCTGGTGCAGAATAGGTAAGGCCCCTGCGAACCTTCCCTCAAGAGGCATCACAGACAAAATATTACAGTCAGGTGCCGGTTAATCAGCACTTTTGAAGGATAGTGAGGGCTGCCTTTTTATCTTTCTCCAGTTGCCCGATCAATGCCTCCGGGTTGTTAAACTTTTTTTCCTCCCTGATTCTTCTTACAAAGCAGAGGGTTACGTTTTGGTGGTATATATCTTTGTCAAAATCAAAAATGTTTACTTCTATACTCCTGTTATCGGCATTCTTATTAAAAGTAGGGCGTGTCCCTATATTCAGCATCCCGTTATAAACTTTGCCCTGTACATCAACCCTTACGGCATATACCCCATACCCCGGGATTATTTTATGAATGTCGGATACTTCGATATTGGCCGTAGGGAAACCTATTCTACTGCCCACCTGTTTCCCTTTAACCACTTTCCCATGTAAAGTGAATTTATACCCAAGGTATTTGTTTGCTTCCTCAATATTCCCCGACTGCAATGCCTTCCTGATTTTTGTCGAACTGATATTGATATTGCCCAGCATCAAAGCATCAATCCTCTCTATCCTGAAATGATACTTTTCGGCGTGGGCTTTTAAATCTTCAAACCCACCTTCCCTGTTTTTCCCGAATTTATGGTCGTGCCCTACCACCAGGCATGATGTTTTTATTTTCCCTACCAGAATGGTTTCTACAAATTCTTTATATGAAAGCTCCGAGAATGCTTTAGTAAAAGGGTATATAATTAAATGTTCGATTCCTGCTTTTTCCAGTTGCACTATTTTTTCTTCCAAAGTGGTGAGCAAACGTATTTTTTTTTCTTGTGGGTTTAAGCTTAACCTTGGGTGTGGATAAAATGTAAAAAGCACCGTTTCTCCGTCAATTTCCCGGGCAATTTCTTTCAACCGCTCCAGTATTTTCCTGTGGCCCAGGTGCACACCATCAAAAGTACCTATTGTAACAACCGGATTTTTCGCCTTGAAATCATCTATTTGATAATATATTTCCATCAGATGCCAAAAATATAAAATAATTATCTTAGTCCATTTATTATTCATCGCAAGGAAATTATTATTTTTATCAGCCTTAATAATAGATAATATGAGAAGGAATAAAGGATTACTTGTTTTACTTGCCTTACTGTCACTGCTTTGGGGGTGTAAAAAGCCCAATCAATTTGTGATAAAGGGTAAGATAACCCATGCTGAACAAAAAATGATATACCTTGATGAATTGCTGGTAACAAGTACGAAACCTGTCGATTCGGTCAAAATAGATAAAAAAGGCAAATTTAAATTTAAGCACACAACCAGTATCCCAACTTTTTATTTACTTAAATTATCCGATTCTAAGTTTATCACACTGCTTGTTGATTCGGCAGAAACCGTTTCAATTACTGCCGATGCCGTGGATTTCTCAACAGATTACAGTATAGAAGGGTCTGAAGGCTCATTATTGGTGCAAGAGCTAAACAATAAACTGAACAGGACAAAGCAACAGCTCGACTCTATTTCATCATTATTCGATTTCTACCAGGATTCTCCGGATTACACCCAGATAAAAGCCCAACTTACCGAATCTTATAACCGGATTATGCAGAAGCAGATTGACTTCTCCACAGACTTTATACAAAAGCACCCGTTCTCAATGGCAAGTGTTTTGGCTCTGTACCAAAAATTTGACGATAATAATTATATTATCCGTGATTTGCAGTCGTTGAAGGTGGCAGCATCTGCTTTGAAATCATTCTACCCTCAATCAGAACATGTTAAGGCTTTATATGCCAACACCCTGAAATTGATGAAGGACGAAAGTACGGCAAAATTTAAGAAATTCTTGGAGGAAAAGGCGGAAAACAGCCCGGATATAGTGCTTCCTGCCCCTAACGGGAAGGAAATAAAACTCTCTTCACTCCGGGGTAAATACGTATTGGTACATTTCTGGTCGGCAACAGACAGGGGCTCCAGGATATTGAACCCCCTGCTTGTGGAGGTTTATAGTAAGTACCACCGGAAAGGGTTTGAGATTTACCAGGTGAGTGTAGATAAAAACAGGTATGAGTGGCTCGATGCGATTGATAAAGACAGGCTTAGCTGGACAAATGTTGGGGACATGGAAGGTAGTAGAAACGCTGTAATTGCTTACAATATAAAAGAAATCCCGTTTAACTACCTCCTCGACAGAGAAGGCTCGGTGATTGCAAAAAACCTTAAAGGCCCGTCATTGTCTACTACCTTATCCAAAATTTTTAATTAATATCGGGGGGAATTTAGCTAATGCAATCCCTGATTTAAGCCTTGGTTGTTTGATTAAGATAAATTAAAGACTAATTTTGAAGCCTGGAAAAAAGATATATTTTATATCAGATGTGCACTTAGGAGCACCTGCATTGTCGAATAACCATGAGCGTGAGTTATTGTTTGTAGCATGGTTAGATAAGATAAAAGACGATGCTGAGCAGTTGTTTTTATTAGGAGATATATTTGATTTCTGGTTCGAATATAAGAAAGTTGCTCCACGGGGGTTTACACGTGCTTTAGGGAAAATAGCAGAGTTGGCTGACAGTGGGGTGGAAGTTCATTATTTTACGGGGAATCATGACATTTGGGTTTTCGACTATTTACCAAAAGAACTTGGTGTTATCCTGCACCGGGACGAATACCGGGTTAACCTATGGGGGAAACGGTTCTTTTTAGCGCACGGCGATGGATTGGATCCTACAGATAAAGGATATAACCTATTAAAAAAGATATTTACTAATAAACCTCTTCAGTGGCTTTTTGCCCGCCTTCATCCCAATTTTGCATTTACACTTGCTCACAAATGGTCGAAAAGAAGCAGGCTGACGAAAGGTATTGTTGGCGAGGGTTTTAAAAATGAAGATGAAGGGCTGTACAAATTCTCAAAAAGCATACTGGGAAAAGAGCATTTTGATTTCTTTATATTTGGCCACCGCCATGTGTTAGTTGACCTGCCAATAGGACAAGGTTCGGAATTTATACTTTTAGGAGAATGGATCAGCCTGTTCTCATACGGTGTTTTTGATGGAGAAAAATTTGAGTTGAAAAAATATGAAGTAAAATAGTCGCAAAATGCGATGAAGATGAAATAGAGTTTTATGGCAAAGAAAATTTATACTGTTATTACCGGCTCGGGGAGTTACATACCCCCCGTAAAAGTTGAAAATAATCATTTCCTTTCGTATGATTTTTTTGACCCTGCAAAAGGGGAGAAAGTTGATAAATCCAATGAAGAGATCATTGAAAAGTTCAAAGAAATTACAAATATTGTTGAGCGCAGGTGGATCGAAGACAACCAGGTGACCTCGGACATAGCAGGATTCGCCATTAAGGATGCCTGCCAGACAGCAGGTGTTGAACCAGAAGAATTAGATTTTATAATTATCGGGCATAACTTTGGGGATATTGCTTTTGGCACCGTTAATACCGATGTATTGCCAAGTTTAGCCAACAAGGTTAAAGCAAAGCTGAAAATTAAAAACCCCGATTGTATTTGCCACGATGTAATATCGGGCTGCCCGGGCTGGACTCAAAGTATGATCATTGCCGATTCATATATCAGGAGTGGAGTTTTCAAAAGGGGGGTTGTTGTTGGAGCTGATGTGCTTTCGCGCATCTCCGACCCACACGACCGCGATTCAATGATCTATGCAGACGGAGCCGGGGCTGTAGTCGTAGAAGCAGTTAAAAAGAGGAGGCCTGTCGGTATCCTTGCCCATGCAAGCCGGTCCGATTCGGTTAAATATGCCGGTATGCTTGAGCTGGGTCCGTCCAATAACCCCAACTTCAACGGGCAAAAAAAATACATAAAAATGCTTGGGCATAAGTTATATATTTATGCCATCAGGCATGTACCGCAAATTGTAAAAAAGAGTATCGAAAAAGCAGGATTACACCTTACTGATATAAATAAAATATTTATCCACCAGGCCAATGAAAAGATGGATAATGCCATGCTTGCCGGCCTCTTTAAATTATATAAAATAGGAAAAATCCCGGAAGGGATCATGCCCATGGTTATCAATAAATTAGGCAATTCTTCATCTGCAACTGTCCCAACCCTGTTCGACCTTGTGTTGAAGGGTAAAATAGAAGGGCAGTCGGTTAAAAGCGGCGATAATATTGTATTTATCTCTGTTGGCGCAGGAATGAATATAAATTCAATTGTATACAAAGTCCCTTAAAGCCATGCTTATGTTGTAATTTTGTAACCAACAGGGATACAGTCGGCAAGAATAGAATTTGATCAACCAAATATACAGCCTTTTAATTAAATTGTACAAGATGGAAATTTTAGCTTATTCTTTTGCTGGCATCATCATCGGATTTATAATTGCTTTTTTCTATTTCCGGTTCAAATCGGTTCAAAACACCCTTAACGAAGAAAAACGGTGGAGAAGCCAGGTCGACCTGGTTAACGAAGAAAAACGGGCTCTCGAAAATAAAGTATTGACACTTGAAGAAAGATTGTCGGCAACAAGTACAAATTTATCCAAAGCAGACGAAGAGCTTAAAACTACAAAAGAAAGGAATGAAGCCTTAAGCCAGCGGGTTGCCAGGGCTGAAGTTGAATACCGTAACCTGCAGGAAAAACTGCAAACACAAAAAGCGGAAATAGAAGGGCTGCAAAAAAAATTCACCACCGAATTCGAAAATATTGCTAATAAAATCTTAAAAAAGAACAGCGAAGAGTTCACAATAGCCAATCAGAAAAATATTGGAGAGGTACTTAATCCGCTAAAAGAGAAAATACAGCAGTTTGAGAAGAAAGTGGACGACACCTACCAAAAAGGGTTAAAAGACCAGGTTGATTTAAAGGCTGAAGTAAAAAAGTTATACGATTTAAATGCCAAAATAAGCGAAGAGGCCAATAACCTGACCAAAGCGTTGAAAGGAGATGTAAAAAAACAGGGTAATTGGGGCGAAGTGGTTTTAGAGCGTATCCTCGAAAGGTCGGGGCTTTCCGAAGGCAGGGAATTTGAAAGGGAGGTAGTAGTTACTACCGATGAAGGGAAGGTTGTCCGGCCCGATGTAATTATTCATTTGCCAGATAAGAAACACCTGATTGTTGACTCAAAAGTTTCACTAGTTGCCTACGAAAGGTACTCCACCTCCGATGTAGAAGAACAACGTAAGAAGTTTATTCGCGAACACCTGATCTCTTTAAAAAAGCATGTTAAAGAACTCAGCCTGAAGCATTATCAAACAGCAAAAGGGCTGAATTCCCCAGATTTTGTATTGCTTTTTATCCCGATAGAATCATCTTTCAGCCTCGCTATTCAGGAAGACCAGGAATTATTTTCGTATGCCTGGGACCAGAAAGTGGTCATAGTAAGCCCTTCCACATTATTGGCTACACTCCGCACCATTGCTTCTATTTGGCAACAAGAGAACCAAACCCGGAATGCCATGGAAATAGCACGGCAGGGAGGGGCTTTATACGATAAATTCGTTGGTTTTATAGAGGATATGGAGAAAATAGGCAATAACCTGAGTACTACCCAGGGCAATTACGAAAAAGCAATGAATAAACTGACTGCCGGCAAAGGAAACCTGGTAAAAGGGACTGAAAAGCTCCGCAAACTGGGAGCAAAAGCCACTAAGAGTATACCTGCTAAAATGCTGGAAGAATAATTCAAAAAAATAAAATTCAGAAAACAGCTTTTACAATCTCCTTTATATTATCTGAAATACCGTAAGTATATATATGCAGGCTGGGGACTCCGTTTTCGATCAAATCTTTCGACTGGTGTATTGCCCACTCTGTCCCGACAATTTTTGCATCGTCATTATTTTTACACTTTGCCAATTCGGCAACCAATTCGGCAGGCAGGTCGATATTGAATATTTTGGGCAATACGGTTAACTGGTTTTTTAAGTTGATTGGTTTTATGCCGGGAATAATGGGCACAGTGATGCCAATATCCCTGCACCTCTTCACAAAATCATAAAAAAACCGATTGTCAAAAAACATTTGGGTGACAATATATTCGGCACCGGTATCAACCTTTTGTTTCAGGTATTCCATATCCTGCTCAATATTGGGGGCTTCAAAATGTTTCTCAGGGTAACCGGCTACGCCAACACAAAAGTCAAGCGGTGTATTATTCTTCAAATCATGTTCTAAATATTTACCCTGTTTAAGGTCACTGATTTGCTGAACCAGTTCGTTCGCATTGGAGTGCCCGTCAGCCTCCGGTTTAAAAACATGCTGGCTTTTAATACTATCGCCGCGCAAGGCAAGGATATTTTCAATACCAAGGAAATTCAGGTCGATAAGTACATGTTCGGTTTCACTTTTTGTAAAACCTCCGCAAAGGATATGTGGCACCACCGGAATTCCGTATTTATATTGTATTGAAGCAGCAATGGCAACAGTCCCCGGGCGTTTCCTGACCGTGCGTTTAACAATCGAGCCATCTGCCATTTCCTTGAATTCAACCTCATCGCGGTGGGTGGTAATATTGATATATTTCGGGTCAAATTCTATCAGGCTTTCTATTGTATTGTAAATCCTGCCCGCATCGTTCCCTTTTAACGGAGGCAACAGCTCAAATGAAAAAATAGTTTTTTCACGGTTTTTTATGATATCAATAACTTTCATATTCCCTGATATTTTTCTTTTTCACCTTGTAAAAATATAAAATCCTGCGGAAGGATTACCTGAATGTTTTACCCTGTATTGAAGTTGTTTAAAATTAAATTGAGAACCTGCGAGCAACATCTTGATTTCATTGGACTTCAGCTAATTTTCCACTGAAAATCAATCTGTCACTCTCGAAAATCCCCTTTAACTTTAAACAACTTCATTGCACAAATAATAAGAAATAAAGCAATTTTTAGAAAATCTTAAAAAAAAGCCGCCAACAAAAAATGCCGGCAGCTTTTTAAGTATACCTCTAAAGGTAGAATATTTGAGAATATTTGTATTCCTTAATTCGGTTTTATTTCAATCATCAGATACCTTTTAGGGATTTTCATGCCTTTTTTGATATGGACTTTTACAATCTCCCCATCGAAAGGCATTTGAACATTATTATGCATTTTCATGGCTTCCAGCACCAATATAGTTTCTCCCTCTTTCACCTTTTGCCCTGTTTTCACAAGAATGTCAATAATTGTCCCGGGAATAAACGAATAAATGTGGTTTTTATTCGGGGCTTCCCATTTCGTACGGTTCTCAAATTTTTTGGTAAATTGTGTTTTGTATTTTACCCCCTGAATAACCAGTGTCCTATACTTTTGCCCTTCTTCCATCACTAATAATATTTTAATTAAAACGGAGGGATACCATGTTTTTTCTTTGGCCCCGAGATATCTTTATTTTCTGAAACTTTTAAGGCATGTAATACCATCGACCTTGTTTCGGCCGGTTCAATTACCTCGTCAATATAACCTTTTGAAGCCGCTACAAATGGGTTGGCGAACCTCTGCTTGTATTCTTCGATTTTTTGCTGGCGCATTGCCTCCGGGTCCTCGGCTTCGGCAATCTCTTTACGGAAAACAATATTTGCAGCTCCTTCGGGCCCCATAACGGCTATCTCGGCAGTTGGCCACGCAAATACAAAATCGGCACGCAGGTGGCGCGAGTTCATGGCAATATAACCTCCACCATAAGCTTTCCTTAATATAACAGTAATTTTAGGGACAGTTGCCTCGCTATAAGCATATAAAATTTTTGCCCCATGCCGGATAACCCCTGCATGTTCCTGGTCGACACCCGGCAGGTAGCCCGGCAGGTCTTCCAACGTAACAATAGGAATATTAAACGCATCGCAATACCGGATAAACCTTGCTGCTTTATCTGAACTATCGGTGTCTAAAACCCCGGCCAGTACTTTGGGCTGGTTGGCTACAAACCCAACTGTGTCGCCATTCATACGGCCAAACCCAATAATTATGTTCGGGGCAAAATATTCCATTATTTCAAAAAACTCCGAACTATCGGTTATTGTCCTGATTATGTCGCACATATCGTACGGTATACGTGGGTCGGCAGGAACTATTTCTTCAATCTTTTTACCTTTCTTTGGTAATTTAGGCGGGAACGATAATGCTTTGTTTTTATTATTCCTGGGAATATACGAAATCAGTGTTTTAATTTGTTTAAAACATTCCTGTTCGCTTGAAGCAAAAAAATGTGCATTCCCGGTAATTTCGGCATGTACTTTTGCACCTCCCAGTTCTTCCATTGAGATCTCTTCTCCCAAAACCGATTTAATTACACTTGGCCCGGTAATGAACATTTTTGAGATATTCTCAACCACAAAAACAAAATCGGTAAGAGCCGGGGAATAAACAGCACCGCCGGCACATGGACCCAGGATAACCGAAATTTGGGGAATAACCCCGGAAGCAAGGGTGTTGCGGAAGAAAATTTCGCCATATCCGGCCAAAGAATTCACCCCCTCCTGGATACGGGCTCCCCCTGAATCGTTAATGCCAATCAACGGAACCCTCATTTTCAGGGCATGGTCCATTATTTTGG
>JAADGO010000127.1 GCA_013152355.1 Chlorobiota bacterium | reverse complement strand
ACCGTTCTTTATTGAATTCAATTTCGTAGCCACTTTTACTCAGGTAAACCGCCAGGTCGCCGACACGGGCTTGCAAAGGCACATATTTCACTTCTTCCCTGTTGTCTTTCCAGAGTTCGTCTTCATCGGTCATTGTCGGAATGGGGTAGCCCGGGCCAATTTTTACAATATAGCCACTATGGACTTTCTCGTTTTCCTGGACAGTAGGAGGCAGGTACAACCCGGTTTTTGTTTTATCCAACGGGTTTTTGGGTTTTACCAATACCCTGTCGCCAACCATTATAATTTTCTCAAGGTCTTTTTCTTCAATAATAAATGACATATCATACTAACTTTACAGGGGTAAATATACTATTTTCAAACAACTTCATTGGGCTGTCAACCATACTAAAACATAGATGCTGTTTAAAAATTATCCATGCCTACTGCAAGCAGGCTTTACGTTTATTATGCGTTTTTATATATGGGAATATTCTTCATGGATATCGGTTAATACCTCAAAGCCTGAATTCGTTACCAGCACTGTATGTTCAAATTGGGCTGATAGTTTATTGTCGGCAGTGCGGGCAGTCCAGCCGTCCTTTTTATCAATAACAGTCGATGCTCTTCCGGCATTGATCATGGGCTCAATGGTAAAAGTCATTCCCGGCCTCATCAGCTCACCGGAATTGCGCCTTGCTGCATGGTCGACCTGGGGTGCCTCATGGAATTGCAACCCTACGCCGTGCCCGCAATATTCGTAAACAACCGAGTAGCCTTTCGATTTGGCATACCTGTTTATTACGAAGCCAATATTGCCAAAATAATTGCCCGGGAAAACCTGCATAATACCCAGGTCAAGGCAATGTTTTGTTACTTCAACCAGGTTTAAGGCAGCGGGGCTTACTTCTCCAACCATAAACATCCGGGAGGTGTCGCCGTAATACCCGTTTAAAATAGTAGTAATGTCTATATTTAAGATATCCCCTTCTTTTAAGATAATTTTTTCTGAAGGGATACCATGGCAAACCACCTCGTTAAGCGAGATACAACTCGATTTTGGGTACCCGTTGTAGCCTTTGGTGGCGGGTGTTGCCCCATGGCTGATAATAAATCCTTCTATTTTCTGATCAAGGAACCCGGATGAAATACCGGGCCGGATATATTCTTCGACAAAATCCAAAGCACTGGCAGCAAGCCGGCTGC
The DNA here is from genome assembly GCA_013152355.1 of Chlorobiota bacterium. Taxonomy (GTDB): domain Bacteria; phylum Bacteroidota; class Bacteroidia; order Bacteroidales; family Prolixibacteraceae; genus JABMQB01. The sequence goes on along the minus strand of JAADGO010000127.1, from coordinate 51,672 downwards.
TATTCCTTATCCCTTCAATCTGCTTTGCATTTTTTATGACAATATCGCTCATCCTAAATATTTATTTGCTGCAAAAATGGTTAATCGTAATAGTTTTTCAAAATGGAACAATAATTTAGCACAAAAGTTTTACGAAAAAAGATTTAAGATGAAGCTTGAAAAACAACTAACGACTAAATCATTTCACATCGACAGGTTTGGGAAACTATCCACATCGTTTATGTTTTACCAAATGCAGGAAATGGCGTGGGAACATGCCAATATGATGGGTTTTGGTTACGACCAGTTACGCGAAGGGCAGTTATTTTGGATACTTTCACGATTGTTGGTGAAAATAAAACAACGCCCCAAATGGAAGGAAAGTTTCAAGCTGGAGACATGGTCGCGTGGGACAGACGGGTTTTATGGCTACCGTGATTTCCTGTTTACCGATACAAAAGGGCAACGTATTATTGAGGCTACAAGCAGTTGGCTGGCATTAAATATTGAAACAAAAAAGATTCACCGCCTAAACCAACTGACACATTTCCAAACCTACGGAGAGAGTATTTTTGGTAAAGATGCCGGAAAAGTAAAAAGCCCCGATTCATCAGACAACCCTGAGTTTACAACTGTCAGGTTCAATGAAATAGATATCAATCAGCATTTCAGCACTGCCCGCTACATCGAACGCATTATTGACAGCTACTGTTTCGACTTCCATGAAAATAATGAACTGGCAGAATACGAGATAAATTTTGTAAAAGAAGGTATGCCAAACGACCGGCTTGCCGTGAAAAAGCAATTCATTGATGAAAACAACCATATTTGCAGCGTAATCCGCGAAAGCGATGGGGCAGACCTGGTAAGGGCCAGGCTTGTTTGGAAGGCCCGTTAGCAGGGATTATTCACCGAATGTAGCCGGCAGTTATGATTCCACTATAAATAGTGCCCGTCTATAAACTCAATCTTTGTAAAGTAAACCCGTTACCCGCTCCAGCTTCTCCTCCATGGGCATATAACCATCAAGCCAATGGATGACAGTACCCTGCCGTTCCATCCGCCGGAACCAGGTCATTTGGCGTTTGGCAAACCGGTGGATGGCAGTGTTCAGTTTTTCAAACATCTCTTTGTAGGTAATCTCCCCGGTCAGATGTTGCGTGAGGTATTTGTATTCCAGCCCGTAATAAATCAATGCCTCTGGTTTTATACCGCTGCCTAATAGTTTTTGAACCTCATCCAGCATCCCCTCCTTCAGGCGTTGCTCCAGCCGGGCGGTGATCCGCCTCCTTCGCGAAAGCCTGTCGAATTTAACACCTATATTGAGGCTGTTGATTTCAGGCATTCTTACATCAATTTCAGGATTCTCTTTATAATAAGCCTCTATTTCGATGGCCCGTAATGCCCGCTTCTCATTTTCAATATCAGTAATATTATGCAAATCAGCCCTTAACCCCTTCAGTATCTCCGAAAGTTCCTGCAAAGTTTTGCCCGATAGCTCTTCCCTTAACTTTTCATTATGCGGCACCTGTATTAATTTATAATCTTTTAAAACAGCTTCGATATACATACCGCTACCACCACAAATCACCGGCAATTTCCCACGGGAAGTAATATCTTCAAAAACCTTCAGGAAATCGCGCTGGTATTCGAAAACGTTGTATTGATACCCTGCATCGACAATATCCACTAAATGGCAGGGTATTTCCTTGCCGTCAACAATATAATCACCGTAGTCTTTCCCGGTACCTATATCCATACCTCTGTATACCTGGCGTGAATCGGCCGATATAACTTCGCCATTTAACCTTGCTGCCAGCTGTGCCGCCAGTCCGGTTTTCCCGGAAGCAGTTGCCCCAAGGATCGTAATGGTATTATATTTTATCTGCATCTCACAAAAAACAAAACTTAGAAGCTGTTTAAACTTTATTTTTACAATAGTTTTAACCTAAACCCGGAGGGTTTGCATATTTACAGCAAGGTAATAAATATTGCCAAATATGCGACCCCAGCCGGGGTCGTACTCCTTTGTATTTGCCTGTTTCTATAAATATGTGATACCTCCGGCATCGAAAAAAGAAGAATAGAAGCAAGAATCATTTTAAATTATATCAGACATATTGAAAACAGCCTGATTTTCAGTAGTTTTATACACACATGCAAAATTAACCATCATGAAAAAAAACGCACAGATGATTATTGCCTTCGTAGTTTACGTCTCAATACTGTTTTCTTCAGCAGCAGCATCAAATAACGAGCCATTAGGAATATTGGTTTATCCGTCCTCCGATTATTCATCTTTGGCATCTCAACCCGATCATAAAGATGTGGTAAAAACTTTTGACAAAGAATCAACAAGTGGCCAGAATGGGACGAAAGACCTTAAATCTATTATCTGGTATTTAATAACCAGTGATATTTTCATACCGGGCTATTCACCGGGTTCGTTGAAAAGTACCCTTACTGCCGATTCAATCCGTGATTTTAAAATGGACTTTGAACACGAACAAAATAAACAGATTATGACCTCCTATGACTGGATTGACTCATCATGGGTGCTATTATTAAAAGAAGAAAAGTATTTTTCCGGTTTTTCACCTCCCGATTCCATTATCACATATAGGCAGGATTCATTGTCTAGCAGTTGGTTATATGCTTTCAGGGATATAAATTATTTCGATACGCAGGGGAACGATACCTGTTCGATAAATTATTTATTTGATACTAACATCTCGGCATGGAAAAATTCAAGTAAAAATGTTTATCATTTTGATGAGAACGGGAACAGGGTTCAAAGTGATTTTTTCACATGGGATGAGCAACAATCCAAATGGTTGACTCAATCGAGGATTGTAAATTACTATACCGGCGATTACAACGATTCAACGTATATCTTTCTCTGGAATTATGGGACATCGGGTTGGGATACAATATCAAAAAGTGTTAATCAATACCATGAAGATAAGCTAAAGGATGTTACTACAAATTATGGTAGAAACCAGACCGAACATACCTGGTTCCTTTCGCAAATGTCATTTAGAAGTTACAATGGGGAAGGACTTATTGACACATCCGGCAGGTATTCGTGGAATCCTCAAACTACCGAATGGGACCCGTTAGAGTTAAATACCTATTCATATTTTAATGGCAAGGTGCGACTGGATAGCAAATATAACTGGGATAGCCAGTCAGGCCAACTTAAGCTTGACACTAAGGCATACTATTATTATTTGGGAGAAAGTACAGGAATTGAAAAATTTGAACTTGCCAATTTAACTATATTCCCAAATCCTGCTCATAAGCAGGTTACAATAAATGTAGAGAATCCCGAGAATTGTTATTTACAGGTTTATGATCTAAAAGGAAGGCTTATATTGAATAGACGGATAGTGAATCAGATTACAAATTTGCCTTTGACTAATTTTAAAGCAGGCACATACCTGTTTAAAATTGAAAATAAGAGGCGAGTCGCAACCAGGAAGATACTAATTCAATAGTAACTTTATGGGTGTGGAAGTTTTCAACTTACAGATTTGCGGTTAAAAACCGCAACACCCGCTGAATAACAGCAATTTTGATCCACATAAACGGAGGTTAAAAACCTCCGCACCCGGTAAAAAAACAAAGCTCAGACAGCTTCTTAGAGGCCCATTCTGGTAAAATAGTGTTTTGAGTCGCCCCATTCGCCATAACCTATCTCGCTCCCAGCCAGCTCTACCCGGGCCTCCAGGCAATTGCGGCAAAGCTCGGCATCTTCATCCAGGCAGGGTTTGTCTTCATACAACTGGTATTCTTTCCGGTACTCGCAGGGCGTTAGGTTAGGCATAATTACATTTGCCCCGACAGCCAGAGCCTTTTCGCGCCCGGCAGGGTCAATTGCCTGCAATGCAGTGGCAGCGACCATATTAATATCGGGCATTAACAAACGTAACGAAGCAATCATATTTAAAGTCAGGTCAAACCTTTCCTGTTTGGGCATTAACTCCCCACGGTATTTGTACAAAGGTGTATCCTCATGCTCGATGTAGGGGCCCATCCCACACATATCAATATCCTGTTCCTTAAAAAACACTAAATCGTTAACCAGGCTCTCCATTGTCTGGAATGGCAAACCAATCATTACCCCCGTACCAACCTGGTAACCGGTTTCTCTTAACAAACTCAAAGCCTCTAACCTTTTTTCAAAAGAATGCCTTTCGTCTTGAGGATGGATTTTATAATACAAACCGGGGTCAGATGATTCAATGCGCAACAAATAGCGGTGGGCACCACTTTCTCTCCAAAGTGCATACGTTTCACGCGTCTGCTCCCCACAACTCAAAGTAATCCCCAACCCATTGTCCGACAGCTTCTTAATCTGCTTCAGCAAACTGGCTACCCGTTTTGTAAATGCCGGAGACGACAACTCGCCCGATTGTAAAACAACCGAGGCAAAACGGTTACGGTAAGCAAAATCACACGCCTCCAGTATTTCCTCATCGGTTGCTTCGTAACGGAATACTTTTTCATTACTTTTCCTGATTCCACAGTAAAGGCAATCTTTAGAGCAAATATTTGAAAACTCGATCAATCCCCGGAAATAGGCTTTGTTGCCAACCACCTCTTTTTTTACCTGCGATGACCTTTCAAACAATTTCCTCCTGTCGTCTCCTTTTGCCTGAAGCAGTAATATCAAATCCTGCCTGGTAAGATCCTTCTTCGTTAAAATATCTTCAATCATTTTCATACACAGCAAAATTAATTGCTCCTGGTAAACTACAATCAAATCCGGTACAATTTATATTTAATAACATAAAATAAACCGGGTAATTATCATAATCAATTGTAAAAGTTCTGTGTATTTTTGAGCCAAAATCCTGCGGGAAGGCTTTTGGGCTGACTTTAGGGAGGATAAAGAAGCAAAAACTGCTGGTTTATCCTTATACCCTACCTGTTCCACTTTCCCGCGTAAACTTTAATAGTATGAATAATAAACGTATTGGTTTTGTTGGAATTATTATTGACGACCGTGAAAAGTGTGCCGGAATCGTCAACACCATTTTAAGTGAGTTCTCAAACCTGATCCTTGCACGGACCGGGCTGCCCAATGCCAAAGGGGACACTTCAATTATCACCCTCGTTATTGATGCCACTCCTGATGAATTGGGGAGCATAACCGGGAAACTGGGGGCCATTCAGGGGATATCTGTAAAATCAGGATTAGCAAAAAAGTAATTACCTGCATAAAAGTTGTTTAAAGTTAAATAAAGAATCCATGTACAACGTACCTGCCGATTTTATCAATGAGAAAAAAATATGGGAAGTTTTGGAAGCCCATAAAGTTGCTGATGCTGTAAAAGTAAAAGAAGTGCTCGCCAAAGCTGCCGAGATGAAAGGGCTCAGCATGGACGATGTTGCAGTGTTAACGGGTATCAGCGACCCGGAACTGATAAAAGAGCTTTTCAATACTGCCAATAAAGTAAAAGAAACAATTTATGGGAAACGGCTTGTCCTGTTTGCCCCTTTGTATATTTCCAACCTGTGTGCAAACGAATGCCTGTATTGTGCATTCAGGGCTACGAATAAAGCAATAGTACGAAATGCACTAACTCAGGAACAAATTGCCCGCGAGGTACAAATATTAATAAACCAGGGGCACAAGCGTATATTAATGGTGGCTGGCGAGTCGTACCCAACCCGGGGCTTCCAATATGTGCTGGATTCAATAAAAACCATATACGGTGTAAAGTCGGAGCATGGAGAAATAAGAAGGGTTAATGTGAATGTTGCACCCCTCAAAACCGAAGAATTCAAGGCTTTAAAAAGTGAGGGTATCGGGACTTACCAGATATTCCAGGAAACATACCACCGTGAAACATATAGCAAAGTCCATATTGGTGGTAAAAAGAAAGATTATAACTGGAGGGGCTGGTCATTGCACCGTGCCATGGAAGCCGGGATTGATGATGTGGGGATCGGTATCCTTTTCGGATTGTTTGATTACCGATTCGAAATACTGGCAATGATGCAGCATATCCGGGAGCTGGAAGAGAAATTCGGGATTGGCCCGCATACGATAAGCGTACCCAGGCTGGAGCCGGCAACAGGCAGCGACTTAGCCTCACACCCACCGTTTGCTGTTTCCGATATTGATTTCCGTAAAATTGTTGCCATCCTGCGCCTTGCTGTTCCTTATACAGGAATTATCATGTCGACACGTGAAACTGCCAAAATGCGGCGTGAGACTTTTGCATTGGGTGTCAGCCAGATTTCTGCCGGCAGCCGTACAAACCCGGGAGGGTACAACAGTGAAACAGAAGACGATATTTCCGGGCAGTTTAGTTTAGGCGACCACCGCCCGTTAGACGAGGTGATCAGCGATGTGGCGTCAATGGGCTACATACCTTCATTCTGTACAGCCTGTTACCGCCTTGGGCGTACCGGGCAAGATTTTATGGACCTGGCAAAACCGGGCGATATAAAACTGCACTGCGCACCCAATGCCCTGTCTTCGTTTATGGAATACCTCCATAACTATGCCTCCCCAAAAACAAAAACAGTGGGCATCAAACTAATTCAGGATTCGATTGACTCAATGAGCGGGCTTGTAAAACAACGGGCAATAAAATTGGTAAACAGGGTGGAACAAGGAAAAGATGATGTATATTGTTAAAGATATTCCGGGTAAAGCGGGGAATCTGTAAAAAACCGGAGTCAATTCTGAGACCTTTTAACGAACTTGTTTATTTTTTACAAGATGAAAAATTACAGGACTGAAACCGACCTTTTAGGAAGCAAAAATATACCTATTGATTCACTTTGGGGTATCCACACTGCCCGGGCAGTTGAGAATTTCCCTATTGCCCGGAAGCCTGTCCATACTGAGTTGGTGAAAGCTTTCGGCGCAGTTAAACTGGCTTGTGCGCAAACCAACGACCTGCTTGGGTTTTGGGAAAATAAAGAAAAAGCATCCTTTATTTTGCAGGCTTGCAGCGAAATGGCCGAAGGGGCATTGAACAAACATATTATTGTAGATGCATTGCAGGGCGGCGCGGGAACTTCTACCAACATGAATATAAATGAGGTGATTGCCAACCAGGCACTCCGCCATGCAGGTAGAAAACCGGGAGAATACGATTTTATTTCCCCGTTAGACGATATAAACCTGCACCAGTCAACTAACGACACCTACCCTACCGCACTAAAAATTGCAGCAATAAGGTTATTCCGGGAGCTGGAACAAAACGTACTGGAGTTGCAGGAGGCATTCCAACAAAAAGAAAAGGAGTTTGCCCACATTGTAAAAATCGGGCGCACACAGCTACAGGATGCTGTACTGACAACCCTTGGCAGGGAAATGAGTGCTTATGCCGAAGCCTTTAACCGCGACCGCTGGCGGATATACAAATGCGAAGAAAGGCTAAGGTCCGTCAATCTTGGAGGCACAGCAATCGGCACAGGCATGGGGGCGCCACGCCAGTTCATCTTCAGGGTAACCGACAGGCTGCGCGAAATTACCAATATCGGGCTGGCACGAAGTGAAAACCTGATTGACAGCACTCAGAATACCGATGTTTTTGTAGAGGTTTCAGGTATTTTAAAAGCTGCTGCTTCGAGCCTTTTAAAAATAAGCAACGACTTACGGCTCCTTTCCAGCGGCCCTGATGCAGGATTGGGCGAAATCAATTTACCCCAAATGCAGGCAGGGTCCTCCATCATGCCGGGGAAAGTAAACCCTGTTATACCCGAAGCAGTTGCACAAGCTGCCATGCTGACCATGGGCCACGACATGGTAATTGCACAGGCTTGTAGCCTGGGTAACTTAGAACTGAACCAGTTTTTACCCCTTATTGCCCATTCATTACTGGAAAGTTTATCCATCATGATTAATGCAACGGCAATCTTCAGGGAGCACTGTATTTTAGGGATGACTGCCAACGAAGAAAGATGCAGGCAGAACGTTGAAAATTCGACAGCAACGGCAACTGCCCTAATCCCTAAAATCGGGTATTCAAAAGCCGGACTGATTATCGAAAAAGCGGCATCTGAAAAAATTACGATTAAAGAAGCCGCTATTAAATCGGGCTTTGTGACATTGGAGGAATTTGAAGGGCTGACCACCCCTGAAGCTGTTTGCCGGTTGGGGTTTTGATTAAGAAACTGTTATTTAAAACCTAAAATAAATAAATGGCTGCAACTGGGAGCTGGTAGCCTGGTACAACAGGAACACTACCAGCAATGTAATCAACAACTTTACAAATGTGGGGGTTTTAATAAACCACCCACGTATTTTTTCTTTCCTTTTGAAAGGCAACCATACAAGGATATACCCAAGTAAGGCAATGCTAAAAGGAGAAGCATAGGCATTGATTATACCTGGTAAAATGCCAATATCGAAATGATACTTAACCTGATAAAAGAATTGTTTGACAATTTCCCAGCTTTGTGCCCTGAAAAAGACCCAGGCAAATGTAACCAGGTTAAATGTTATAAAAACACCCAGGTATTTCAGCCACCTTAATTTATAAGGTTGATGTCCGGTTATTTTACGCCATACTTTATCCAGTACCAATCCTACCCCGTGGATGGCCCCCCATATAACAAATTGTAAATTAGCACCATGCCACAACCCCCCTAAAACCATAGTGATCATTAAATTCACATAGGTCCTGAAGTTTCCTTTTCTGCTCCCCCCTAAAGGGATATACAGGTAATCGCGCAACCACAGGGATAGCGAGATGTGCCAGCGCCGCCAAAAATTTGTCAGGCTGATTGCTTTATATGGTTCATTAAAGTTAATGGGCAATTTGAAACCCATAAGCAGTGCCACCCCGATGGCAATATCGGTGTACCCGGAGAAATCACAATATATTTGAAGCGAATAACCGTAAACAGCCAGTATGTTTTCGACCCCTGAATAGGATAGTGGTGAATTAAATACGCGGTCGACAAAATTCACAGCGATATAATCTGCAAAAATGATCTTCTTTACCAGGCCCTTTAAAATAAGGAAAAGCCCATGCCCGAATTCAGCCTTCGTCAGTTGATATTTCTTATAAAGCTGGGGAATAAAGGCTGATGCCCGAACTATTGGCCCGGCTACCAGTTGTGGGAAGAAAGCCAGGTAAAAACTAAAATCAAATATATTTTTTACGGGTTCAACCCTTTGTTTGTACACATCGGCAATATAACTTATAGCCTGGAAGGTATAGAATGAAATGCCTACAGGCAATAGAATTACTGAAGCATCAAACGAAGAGCCGCTGAGTTTATTTTCCCATAAAATAAGCCAGTTGACTACCTCAAATTGCGTATGGAAAAACTGATTAAATGAACTGGTGAAGAAATAAGCATATTTGAAATAAGCCAGAACCAGCAAGTTCAGAGCAATACCAGTAGCCAGGAATACTTTCCGTAAAACTTTTTTCCTGCCGGGGCGGAGTAAAAGCCCGAAAATATAATTTAATACTGCTGAGAAGACTAACAGGAAAAGGAAACTTCCATTTGTCTTGTAATACAGGAATAAACTTATGGCGAGCAGGTAGAAGTTACGCAGGGAATTTTTTTTATAAAAGAATGAATATAACCCCATAATTATTGCAAACAACCCCCAGAATACCGGACGTGTGTACAAAATGGGTTGCTCCGGTGAATAAATCAGCAACTGGTTGACTATCTCTTTTAAAGAATCACTCATTGGCTATCAATTCATTAGTCTCGCTACCTTCGAGATACTTTAAAAATTCGGTGGCAAATAGATTCCCGACCTTCCTTGCTCCCAGCATTGTAAAATGCACATAATCTTTATTGCCCAGAGGCGGCTGTTTCTCCACCCATCCAATCATAGTGCCACTCCCCCCCATTGCATTAAACAGGTTCCAGAAAGCACACCCGCTCTCCAGGGCTGCCTCTTTTTGTGCTTGTACCACAGCACTAATATTGCTATACGATTGCATCCTCCCGTTTACCTTATGAGCCATGTCGGAAGAGCTAATCAATAATAACGGCACTTTGGGCAATTGTTTATGTATGTATGCTATTTCTCCTTTTAGTTGTTTTTTATAATATGAATAATTATTGCGCACATTCGGGACAACATTCACCCCGTAATGAAGGATTAAAAATGATGGTTTTATCAGATTTGCCATTTGTTTGAACCTTGTGGTATCCATCATCGAGAAGCCGGGGAATGCCCTGCCCCGGAGCGCAATATTATCAACAATAATTCCTTTTGGCGATTCAAGGGATAACCCATAAACGGTTATTTCCGAGTTCGTACTAAATACTACCTTCATCATTTCCGGTGTAGCTCCAAGGTTAAGCCGAAGTTCATTTATATAGCCTTTTGTTGAGAGCTTTTGAGCATATTGCCTTCTCTCATCCAGGGTAATCTCAATTGATGATTTACCGTGTGCCATGTAAAATATACAGGCAACCGTGTAGCCCCCGGGCTTTTGAGGTTGAAGGCTCCTGATATTTACCCATGCGGTAGTTGAATCGGCAGCTGCTTTTGAGTGGGTTACCCTGAATGATTGACCCAACAACCCAACATCCAGTTTTTTTCCTCTTGCCCCCACCACAGTCGTTTCCTCCCAGTTATCGGAAACGGCCATTACAAAATTGTTGGCAGAGTTATAAATATCTGAAACCGGGACTAAGCCTCTCCCCGAACCACCATACCTTTCCTGTAATCTATTTCTGAAAGCCGAAGTTATCCGGTCATTTTCTATCTGGGAATCGCCATAATACATAATCCTCAAAGGTTTTCCCAACGAATCGATACGTTTAATCTTCTCATTAAATAAAACCAAGTTATCTTCTATAGAATCTGACGGGTAGATTAATGATTGGGCAGTATCGTACTTTTTTACCGGCAACCTTCTTTTAGTTTGGGAGGCTGTATCTGTTCCCGCCAAAAATTTATCAGGGATTCCCACTTCTTCTTTTTCAGGTGCGGTGTTTTCAGATATGGTATCTATATAATTAACAGCAGGTTTGTGTTCTACCGGGAATTTAAAGAAACGTACCTCCCAACCCAGGAGATTGTACCCTTCGGCAGGTACGAACCAGGAGGCTACGGCAAGAATCAGTAAGATTGAAATAAAAAACAGAAAAATTTTTACCGGTTTCATAAGCAGTACTACATAACTCGTAAAAATAAAATGAAAAAAGGAGATTCGCTAAAAAAACAGGATATGATTTTAAGGTTTGTTGTGCAGAATAAAGTATCCATGAGAGGCTTCTCTCCCGGCAATGCCACAGCAAGGAGGTACTATGCTTTATGAATTAACTTTGGTAACGGGTTGCCCCTGCATCATGCCTTTCTTTTGATTTTCAATTTTTGCCCCGGGTACAGGTTTCTTGCATCAGTAATATTATTCAGCCGCATAAGGTCTTTGTTTGTAACCCCGGGGAACTTCCCTGCAATTGTCCAAAGGTTATCGCCTTTCCTGACTGTATAATAAACATAGTTGGGGTTGATAAGTACAGGTTTGCTTTTTTTTGCTGAGTCAGGGGCTTTACCAATCATCCACTGTTTGGCTTCAAACGACATCCCGTCAACCTTACTGTAATATTCTTTTTTACCTTTAGGAACATAAATAACCATCTTTTGCCCAACCCTTATCAGGTTACGGTAAACATTGTTCCAATATCTTAAATCGGATGCCCGTACATTGAACCAACTTGAAATAAATCCGATATTATCGCCTGCCTTTACTTTATAATATACTTTCGACTTACCCTTTATGTCAATCGGGGTATAATGGGTAGAGTTTCTGGATGTCGGTTGTACCAGTGCGTTATCCGGGAAATATTTTTCACGTTCAAAGTTAAAAACAGACTCCTCATTATCAATGAATTGGGCAATTTTATCCTGTGGCAACCTAAGGAGGTAAGGTTTCCCCTGTTTTGCCGGGATAACATCTCTCCTGTACATAGGGTTCAACTCCCTGAGTTGTTCAATTTCGATATCAACCGTTGAAGCAACCTGGTTAAGGTTCAGGTAATTGTTAATCATCAGCGTATCTGTTAATATTGGGAATTCGGGGAAACGCGGCACTAAATTATGCTCAAGGTAATAATTCATCACATAGGTAGCAGCAATAAATGCCGGGACATAACCTCTGGTTTCCCTGGGCAACCGGTAATAAACCGACCAATAATTCTTTTTGCCGCCCGACCTTCTGATGGCCTTATTTACATTTCCCGGGCCACAATTATATGCAGCAATCACCAGATACCAGTCCTGGTATACATCGTACAGTTGTTTCAAGTATTTCACTGCGGCTTCTGTTGATTTAAGTGCATCGCGGCGTTCATCAACAAAGCTGGTGATCTCCAGCCCCATCATTTTCCCTGTTCCGTACATAAATTGCCAAAGCCCTGTAGCCCCGGCCCTCGACCTTGCCCTTGGGTTTAATGCAGATTCAATAATCGGGAGGTATTTAAGTTCAAGTGGCAATTCGTATTTATCCAGTACCTCCTCAAAAATCGGGAAGTAATAGGCCGAAAGCCCGAGCATTACCTCCACCTGCTCCCTTCTTTTCAGGGTATATAATGCAATGAAATTCCGGACAACCTTATTGTACGAAAGGTCGATGGGGGCATCAATCTTCTGTAGCCGTTGTATATAAACCGAATCGGGTAAGGCTTCCCCCGGGAAATTATTCTCGGCACTTAAGTTACTATCATTAAAAAAACTGTTTTTTATGTACCAGGAGCCAATGAGGTTATCAATCTTCTCCTCAAAAATATCGTTTAGGTTTTCATCGGGCTCTATGTACTCATGCGTGTACCCTGATGTATCTAAAGCAACTACCCTTATTTGTTTTATCTGCTTTAGTCCGTCTTTTGTTGTTCCTTGTAAATTAGCGGTAGCCAATAAAAGTGTAACAACTGCTAAAATGCAGGCCTTCTCCCTCATATTCAATCTTATTAAAAATTAATGGTGCAATTTATACAAAAGATATTTTGACTATCAAACCGGATTATTGATGGCTGCCAGTTAAAAGTCAGGTCATCGCTAACATCAAAATCGAAAAGGTGGGCATCGACACTTGCATCAATAATATTGAGTGCATAAAAGCCAAACGCACTAATTATCAACAAATCCCTGTTCCTCCTGTAATAGTCGGCACCCCTGCTTAACTGATCCTTCACCTGCGAATACCTTGTTGGGTTATTCAGGTCTCCCGGATTAAATAACTCTTCATAGGATGTAGTACTATCGTCACTATCAGTTAAATCCTTATAGGCTTTCTGAAAAATCTGATAATATCCGTTGTTCCAGTTGATCGAGTAACCAATTGCACCGAATCCGATGTAAATAAGCGGTATCTTCCAGTATTTCTTATTATATGCCTGCCCCAACCCCGGCAATATTAATGAGTATATGGTGGCTTTGTGTGGCGAATGGACTTTTTTTTGTGTTGAGATGGTATCCTTAACGGTTTCCCGGGCATTTAAAGGTACGGTTATCACCAATAATAAAAACAGTACAATACTAATCCTGCCCATTGTTTTCAACATCACTTCTTTTTCAATACTTATTTAAGTAATAATACAGTAACCCAAGCTGGTTTTATTCCTGCTTTTTCAGCAATTCAACGATACGTTCAAAGTCATCAACCGACTTGAAAGGGATAACGATTTTCCCTTTCCCTTTATTGTTGATTGAAAATGAAACGGGCGACCTGAAAAAACCTGACAGCGATTTTTTAACGGCAAGGTATTTTTCAGGTATCGAAGCTTTACCCTGCGCCGTTGTACTTCCCCTTTTCCCCCTATTAAGGCTACTGACAATCTCTTCTACTTTGCGTACCGAATAATCATTCTTTACCGTTTGCTCAAATATATCCACCTGGGTATCTGCATCTTCAATATTGACAAGAGCCCTTGCATGCCCCATTGTTATATGTTTCTCCCGAATGCCTTTTTGGATGAGGGGCGGTAATTTTAATAACCGCAGGTAATTGGCAATGGTCGACCGTTTTTTCCCTACACGGCTGCTCAGTTCTTCCTGTGTCAGGTTGCACTCCTCAATTAAACGGTGGTAACTAAACGCTATTTCAATAGCATCGAGGTCTTCGCGTTGAATATTCTCAACCAATGCCATTTCGAGCATACTATCGTCATTGGCTTCTCTGACATAAGCGGGTATCCTTTTCAGCCCTGCCATCTGGGCTGCCCTGAAGCGCCTTTCCCCTGCAATGATCTGATACCTGTTTTCGGCAGCTTTACGCAGGGTAAGTGGTTGGATTAGCCCAATCTCTTTAATCGATATGGAGAGTTCTTCCAATGCCTCACTATTGAAATTCGAACGCGGTTGAAAAGGGTTTACTTCAATCAGGCTCATCTCGACATCGTAAGTGCCATGCCCTCCCCCTTCGTTCATTTTATTGGCATCATCGATTAATGCGCCTAAACCTCTGCCTAAAACATTTCTTTTGCCCATAAAAATGCGATTAAACGTTAAATACTTTTTGGTCGCTCGTCAGTTTCGTAAGCGAATTCCTTTGTAAAATCTCCCGGGCCAGGTTCATGTGGTTTATAGCACCTTTGGAACTGGCATCGTATAGTATAACAGGCTTTCCATAACCAGGGGCCTCACTTAGTTTTACGTTCCGCCGGATAACAGTTTCAAAAACCATCTCCTGGAAATGCCTTTTCACCTCTTCGTAAACCTGGTTTGACAAATTAAGCCGCGGGTCGAACATGGTAAGTAAGAATCCCTCTATCTCTAACGATGGGTTTAGCCTGTTCTGAATTATTTTGATCGTATTCAACAATTTACCTAATCCTTCAAGCGCAAAGTATTCACACTGTACCGGAATAATTACCGAATCGGCTGCTGTTAGTGAATTAACGGTTATTAATCCTAAAGAAGGAGAACAGTCTATCAGGATAAAATCGTAATCGTCTTTTAACTTTTCCAGTGAATGCTTTAGTACTTTTTCCCGATTTGGCAGGTTAAGCATCTCGATCTCGGCTCCAACCAGGTCGATGTGCGAAGGGATCAGGTCAAGATTGTCGATATCCGATTTCAGGATAATCTTTTTCGGGTCAACCTCGTCAATTATACATTCGTAAATACTGGATTGAACCTTTTTTACATCAAACCCAATTCCCGATGTGGCATTTGCCTGCGGGTCGGCATCAACAATAAGTACTTTTTGTTCGAGGACAGCCAGGCTGGCAGCAAGGTTTATGGTTGTTGTGGTTTTTCCAACTCCCCCTTTCTGATTGGCCAGTGCAATAATTTTTCCCATAGATTACAAAGTTTTTTTCGGTCGGTTTCAAAGTTAATATTTTCAAAGAAAAGAGGTTTATAAAATTTGTTAATTGTAACGTTGAACCCGGTTATATTGCAGGAATGCTTTTGGCAACTTCCTTTTTCAATTGTTTCTTATCAATTGGCATAACGCCAACTTTCTCGCAAACAAGGCCACCGGCGATATTCGACATCATAGCCAGGATTTTTAACGGCAACCCGGCTGCAAGGCACAAGCTTGCCACGCTAATTACCGTATCTCCTGCCCCCGACACGTCAGCAATGTAACGGATGTTTGCAGGGAAATATGATTCTTCAACACCATTGCTAATGAAAACGCCTAACTCCGACAAAGTAATAAAAATCAATCTAAAATTCTTTTTTCGTTTGTATTCATCCGCAATCTGCCTGAGTGTACTCAGGTCGCCTTTCACCACATCTGATTTGACTCCTTCTTTGAACTCTTTGAAATTGGGTTTAAAGAGGCCTATGTCTCTGTATAATTTAAAATTCCTTCTCTTAGGGTCAGCAGCTGTATAAATACCTTTTTCATTGGCTAAGGCTGTTATCCTCCTGATGACCTCAGGGGTGATAACCCCTTTGTCGTAGTCAACGAATATAACTACGTCAATCTCCTGTTGTCCAACTGTTTTAATAACCGAATCGATAAGCTGCGTTTCCAAATCAGGAGAAATATATTTTGTCGATTCTTCATCTACCCGGGCAATGTGTTGCCCATTGCTGATCACCCTGTTTTTTACGGTTGTATTACGTCCCGGGTCAATAAGAATCCCCTCTGTAGATATATTCCATTTTTCCAGGAGGTCTAAAAAAACCTTCCCCTTATCATCGTTGCCAATAATCGAAAATAAAATCGGGGTTGCCCCCAGCGACTGAATATTTAGCGAAACATTAGCAGCCCCTCCCAAACGGTTTTCGCGGTCGGTAACCGACACAACCGGTATTGGAGCCTCCGGTGAAATCCTTTCTATCTTTCCCCACAGGTAGGCATCAACCATTGCATCGCCTATTACTATAGCCCGAAGCTTTTCAAATTTGTTGAATATTTCTCCTACTTTAGCTTTTTCCACACATACTTAATTAAGTGCTACAAATGTAATAATTTTTGAGAGGCTGGGAAATGCCCCTCAACTTCATCATTCTACATTGGGTCAACGTCAATATTAAATATTGCCCCGCTATTGCCTGGCAGGTGTTTTACAAAATGGACACATTGTACCAAATATTTTTTCGACTCTGCCAATTGCCCGGCCCTGTCAATCTTCAACCATATCTCTTTCTGGTGCCAGTTTTTAATACGGCTGACCAACGGGAACTCGGGACCTAACACTATAAAGTAGTTTTTATCCCTTAATTTTGTTGCCAGTTGCGATGATGCCCTGCTTACTTTTGCAATGTCCTTATGTTTCACAACTACTTTGATTAAACGGAAATAGGGAGGGTATTTAAAGAATTTCCGCTCATTTAATTGGCGCGAGAAAGTCTGCAAATATGCATTTTCCATGATTTCCGCAATAATCGGGTGGTCGGGTTGCGAGGTTTGGATGACTACACTTCCCTGTTTGTGCTTACGCCCTGCCCGGCCGCTTACCTGGGCAATGAGCTGGTAACTTCGCTCGTGAGCCCTGAAATCGGGGAAATTAATCAGGTTGTCGGCATTCAGTATCCCAACTACACTAACATAGTCGAAATCAAGCCCTTTGGTTACCATCTGTGTCCCAACCAAAATATCGGTTTTGCGGTTTTCGAGGTTGTACACCAACTTCTCAAAAGCTGTCCTCGAACGGGTCGAGTCAAGGTCCATCCGTGCAATCCTGGCAGTTGGGAACAATTGTTTTAGCTCATCTTCAATTTTTTCTGTCCCCATACCCCTGGTTTTAATATCAGGAGACCCGCAATCGTGGCAATTTTCGGGCATTTTCAAATAAAAACCACAATAGTGGCAGGTCAACTGCTTTTTAAATTTATGGTAGGTAAGGCTGACATCGCATTTTTCACATTTAGGAATCCACCCGCAATTCATACACTCAATAAATGGAGCATACCCCCGCCTGTTTTGAAAAAGGATAACCTGCTGCCGTTTTTCAAGGGCCGTTTCTACCCGCTCAAAAAGAGCAGGTGTTAAAAATGACTTCATCTCCTTCCGTTTGTAAGCCCGCCGGATATCTGCAACAATAATTTCAGGCATTTCCATTTCGCCATGCCGTTTTTCTAACTCCACCAATCCGAATTTGCCGGCTTTTGCATTGAAATAGGATTCAAAGGATGGCGTTGCAGAACCAAGCAGTACTTTTGCTTTGTTTTGGTATCCAAGTACAACCGCCATGTCGCGGGCATTATACCTTGGTGCCGGGTCGAATTGTTTATAGCTGTTTTCGTGTTCTTCGTCTACCACAATTAACCCCAGGTTGCTGAATGGTAAAAACAGTGAAGACCTGGCACCAAGTATTATTTGATACGAACCTTCGCGCCGGTTGTAGAAACCCAATACTTTCTCCCATATTTCAACCCGCTCGTGGTCGCTCATTTTCGAATGGAAAACCCCGACTTTAGCCCCGAAATATCGTTTCAGCCGGCTGGTAATCTGGGTGGTTAAAGCTATTTCAGGCACCAGGTACAATACCTGTTGCCCTTTTTTAATAGCCTCTTCGATGAGGTGCGAATACAATTCGGTTTTACCACTGGATGTTACCCCATGTAAAAGTACCACCTGCTTGTTTGCAAACTCCCTTTTAACCTTAGCCAATGCCTCTTCCTGAAACGGATTCAGAAGGTACAACCCACCCTGTTCGACCCGTGGAGCTGTAAGCCTG
Organism: Chlorobiota bacterium; assembly: GCA_013152355.1. Lineage (GTDB taxonomy): Bacteria > Bacteroidota > Bacteroidia > Bacteroidales > Prolixibacteraceae > JABMQB01. The sequence goes on along the minus strand of JAADGO010000127.1, from coordinate 33,609 downwards.
GATATGGTACGTAAATGTACTTTTAATATTTTTTTTGAAACCAGCCCTTTTAAAATGGCAACGCTAAAACCTGCCTCTTTGAATAACTCTTTGCGGCTAAGCTCTTTTATTTCATTTTTTGAAAAAGGGCCTGCCAGTTTACAGAAATGAAGTAATAACTCTTTTTGTTTTTTTGCCCTGCCCAGTGATTCGATCTTCTCATTCAGGACTGCTTCCGTTTTTATATCCGGATGAATAGAAATAAAAGGTTCTGATTTTGGTTTGTATTTTGCGGCTATTTCTTCTTCTACAGAAATAACCTTTTTACCGATCAGTGATTTCAACCCCGTAAAAGAAAAATACCTACCCAGTTTTTTTTGCAGTTCATGAATAGCTATCGGCCTTTCGCGTAAGTTCCGGAAAATAACCATTTCAGCCTCCGAAAGCGAAGCTTCATCCACTTCTCCAATTGCTGCAACTTTCGTCTGGCTCTCCATTTTCATACCCGATGGGAAAGCTGCCCTCATCACATCGCCCAGGGTGCAACAATAGTACTCGGCAATCCATTTCCACAAGTCGATATTCTGAGGGAAGATAACTGCTTCTTCATCCAGTATAGAATGAATATCTTTTACCTCGAACCCCTCTGGGGGTTTATTGTGGATAGCCGTAACAAGTGCCGAATAAAATTTCTTTTTACCGAACTGTACAATCACCCGTTGCCCGGCATGAATTTTTTTTTCAAACGGAGGCGGTACACGGTAAGTAAAATAATCGTGTAACGGAAGGGGTAATATTACATCAGCAAATAATGTTGCCATAGATAAAAAAGCTGACAGTAGACATCAACAATTAATGTAAATGTAACCGGAAAAATCTGAATCGTCAAAAAAAAGATATTGAGGTTGTTTATGCTGCTGTTAAAAAGGCCTCTGAAAACTACTATTTAGCCAACCTCACCCCCTTTGCCATACCATGGGCTGTCTTTTTTCAGGGCTTTATCAAGAGCCTTCAGTGTTTCCCGGGCCGCATTTTGTTGAGCTTCTTTTTTTGACGGGCCAACTCCTTTCCCTACTATTTTACCTTCAATCTCAACGGTAGCGATAAATGAGGGGTATTTACTATCGTCGGGAGACTCTTCGATAGTTTCAAATTTTAACTGCTTTTTGTATTTCTGGCTCCACTCAATCAGCTTGCTTTTAAAGTTACTGTCGACCTGTTCAATTTTATTGAGGTTGACGTATTGCGACAGGATCTTTTTGGTGATAAAATATTTTGCAGCCTTGTAATCCCTGTCAAGGTAAATGGCTCCAATTAAAGCTTCGAGGGCATCGCCGTAAATATGGCTTTTGTCGAGAGTATTTTTGGTATTCGAATCGATAAAAACATTGATCCCCATATCAAATGTCAGCTTGGTAAGGAATTCACGGTTCACCAGTTTCGACCTCATTTTGGTAAGGAACCCTTCATCTTCCTGCGGAAAACGGTTGTAAAGGAAATCGGCAATTACAGCCCCCAAAACCGCATCGCCCAAATATTCCAGGCGTTCATTGTTTACATAGTTGCCCTGCGAATCGGTAACTGATGCTGATTTATGAATAAATGCAATGTCGTAAATCTTAAGGTTCTTAGGGAAAAAGCCTAGCAAATCTTTTAAAAACAAATAAAACTCTTTTCTTGGAGAAGAAAAGAGTTTTATTCTTTGTGCTATTTTTCTTACCACAGCAGATTCCTAGAATTTCTTGAAAACGATGGTGGCATTGTGCCCGCCAAAACCAAAAGTATTGCTTAATGCTATGTTTATGTCCCGTTTTTTAGCTTTATTAAATGTAAAGTCTAAATTATTATCAATTTCCGGGTCATCAGTAAAATGGTTAATGGTTGGAGGGATGATACCATTTTTAAGGGCAAGGATAGAAGCGATACTCTCAACTGCACCGGCAGCACCCAGTAAGTGTCCGGTCATTGATTTTGTAGCACTAATGCTCAACTTATAAACGTGCTCGCCAAAGACCTTAATAATAGCTTTTGGTTCTGCTATGTCGCCAAGAGGAGTGGATGTACCGTGTACATTAACGTAATCAATATCTTCGGGCTTCAACCCTGCGTCCTCAATGGCCCATTTCATCACCAGAGTAGCACCTTTTCCGTCCGGGTCGGGGGCGGTCATGTGGAAGGCGTCTGCCGACATAGCGCCGCCAATTATTTCACCATAGATTTTAGCACCTCTTTCGACCGCATTTTCATACTCTTCCAAAATAAGAGCACCCGAACCTTCACCCATCACAAACCCGTCCCTGCCTTTATCGAAAGGGCGCGAAGCTGTTTTTGGGTCATCGTTCCGTGTTGAAATTGCCCTCATTGAATTAAACCCGGCTATTCCTGCTTCATTTATAGCAGCTTCGGAGCCACCGGAGACCATAATTTTGGTTTTCCCCAGGCGGATCAGATTAAAAGCTTCGATCAATGCATGAGAGGCCGATGCGCAGGCACTTACAGTGGTGAAATTAGGCCCCCTGAACCCATACTGTATAGATATTAAACCTCCGGCAATATTAGCAATCATTTTAGGAATAAAGAAAGGGGTAAACCGCGGATTTTCATCTTTGTAGGCACGTGCCTCGTCAAAGAATGTTTGCAGCCCACCTATACCTGCCCCCCATATAACACCAACCCTGTCTCTGTCAATTTTGTCAAGGTCAAGTCCCGAATCACTCATTGCCAGTTGCGAAGTAGCAAGTGCGTATTGTGTATACAAATCGTACCTACGGGCATCTTTGCGTTCCATAAAATCGGCCGCATCAAAACCATTTACTTCACAGGCAAAGTGAGTCCGGTGTTTTGAGGCATCAAATTTAGTTATAGGTGCTGCTCCGCTTACTCCATCCTTCAGATTCCTCCAAAATTCGTCAATTGAGTTACCTAAAGGATTTATCGTTCCAAGTCCGGTAACAACTACCCGCTTTAATTCCATAAATATACAATTCTGTATTTAAATTATTTTACACTTGTTTCAATGTGTTGGATCGCTTCTCCAACAGTGGATATCTTTTCTGCCTGGTCGTCAGGAATAGCAAGATCAAACTCTTTTTCGAACTCCATAATTAACTCAACTGTGTCCAGTGAATCCGCTCCTAAGTCATTGGTAAAAGAAGCCTCGTTAGTAACTTCACTTTCTTCAACACCCAATTTATCAACAATAATCGCTTTTACTTTTGCTGCTATGTCAGACATAACTCTAATTTTTGGTTAATACTTAATGTTATTTAAAAAAATCGGTGCAAAGTAATAAATTTACCGTTTATAAATCAAAGAAAAAAAATAAAAAATACTTTTACAGCCTGTTTACAGGCCATTACAACTGATTAAACTTGAATATTTTAATCGAAGATTCGAGTTTTTCATTAAAAAAAAGATAAAGAATGAAGAAGATAGCTATATTTGCCTCAGGGTCAGGGACTAATGCACAAAATATAATAGAATATTTTAAAGATAAAGGCAAAGCGGAGATTGATTCGCTTTTCTCGAACAACAAAAATGCTTATGTGCTTGAAAGAGCCAGGAAACTTGGAATCCCCACCTTTATTCTTGAGCGTGAATCTTTAATGAATACAGATGAGGTGGTTACCCTGCTGAAATCAAGGGGAGTTGATCTTATTGTGCTGGCCGGATTTTTATGGTTGATCCCTGAAAACCTGATTGAGAACTTTACAATTATTAATATCCATCCGGCCCTGTTGCCAAAATATGGAGGCAAGGGAATGTATGGTATGAAAGTGCATAATGCAATTGTTGAGAATAAAGAAACAGAATCAGGCATAACAATCCACTTTGTAAATAGCCGGTATGACGAAGGTGCAATAATTTTTCAGGCAAAATGCGCCGTAACACCATCAGACAAACCGGAAGATGTTGCTAAGAAAGTCCATCAACTGGAATACCAACATTTCCCAAAGGTTATAGAAGAGGTGCTGTTTGGAAATGAAGTTGTTTAAAGTTAAAGTGGATTTTCGAGAGTGACATATTGATTTTCAGTGGCAAAGTTTTTCTTGCATAGCCAAAGCTATGGAAGGAAAATTAGCTGAAGTCCAATGGAATCAAGATGTTGCTCGCAGGTTTTCAATTTAACTTTAAACAACTTCAATAAAAGGTAAATTTCAAATACCCTCCTAAATGTTAATTCCTGTAAATTAATTAAATTCGTATTTGTTATGGTTTTTTGCTTTCTTCCTGAATCTTAATAATAAAACGGCCAGGCAAGGATTATTTTCCTGCAGGGTTGTTAAATAATGTTAAGAGGTTAATTATCAGGATGTTTTTAAAATTATCTTTGTGGCATGAGCAGAAGTATGTTGACGACATTGATTATTACGATGGCTTTGGTAATGGGAGGATTAATATTTGTACAGTTCAATTCCATTAAAAAGGCATCGGATATCAAGGAGGAGCAATTCGATAAAACGGTAACTAATGCTTTGCGTGAGGCCATACATCGGATTGAAATACATGAAACAGAGGAACTCCTTGAACAGGAGGTATTTAACCAGCCCATGGCAGGGTTGAATAATTTTACTGCCCCCAGTTTCAATAATTTCCCGAGGCAATTGGGGCAACAGGATATCAGCATTCAGTTCAGTTACTCCAAACGGTCGTTTAGTAATTACAGAGGTAGTAACTACGGAGGCAGTTTCACTTTTAGCTTTTCAGATACAACCATATTACTGGAGAAAAACACACGTGGCCGGCCTGGCGATTTCCCTTCAGCTTTTGACAGGCATCATGATTATAACCTGCGGCAAAAACAAATAATGCAGCAGCGGCTAAAAGAGAAGGTCGATTTATTACAAAAAATATTTTTCAGGGACAGGCCAATTGAGGAACGTGTTGATTCGGCATATATTGACAATCTATTAAAAGAAGAGTTCGCTAAATCAGGAATACACCTGGATTATAAATTTGCTGTAAAAACTTTCGCCCAGGGAAAAGAAAAACTAATAATCGGGGGTAAGGATTACAGCCCCAGTAACCGGAATATTGAATACCATGATGTGCTTTTCACAGGCGATGTATACAATTTAAAGCCTAATTACCTTTATGCATATTTCCCAAAAAGGTCGCGATTCCTGCTAAATGAGTCGGGTATCCTGGTAATCCCAACGATCATCCTCAGTGCTTTACTGGTAGGGATATTTATATACACCATTTTGATCATTTTGAGGCAGAAGAAGCTGTCGATGATAAAAAATGATTTTATTAATAATATGACCCATGAACTAAAAACGCCCATCTCGACTATTTCGCTTGCCAGCCAGATGTTGGCAGACGGGAGTGTGGCCAATACGCCCAAAACCATTGAACATGTATCCAAGGTGATTAACCAGGAGAGTAAACGATTAAGCTTCCAGGTGGAGAAAGTGTTGCAAATGGCAGTATTCAACGAGGGGCGCATGAAACTCCGGCTTAAAAGGCTTAACCTCAATATGCTGACTGCCAGTGTGGTTGACAATTTCAGGCTTAGGGTTAAAAGTAAAGATGGCACTTTAGAATCGGATTTAAAGGCAGAACCAGCAGAAATTAAGGGCGATGAGGTACATATAACAAATGTTATTTATAACTTGCTCGATAATGCTGTAAAATACAGCAAGGGGATACCGGAAATTGAAATATCGACCGAAACAAAAAAAGAATTTGTAATAATACGCATTAAGGATAAAGGCATTGGGATACCAAAAGAACACCTGGGGCAGATTTTTGAACGATTTTACCGTGTGCCAACGGGCAATATACATAATGTAAAAGGATTTGGGCTGGGGTTAAGCTATGTGAAAAAAATTATTGATACCCACAACGGTAAAATAAAAGTTGAAAGCGTACTGAATAAAGGGACAACATTTAGTTTATATTTTCCATTAAATATTAAATAAGCATGGAACGAAATGTAAAATTACTGCTTGCAGAAGACGATGAAAACTTAGGGTTATTACTAAAAGAGTACCTCTTCGTAAAAGGGTATGATGCAGACCTCTACCCTGACGGAGAACTCGCATACAAAGGCTTTATGAAAAACCATTATGATATTTGCATATTAGATATTATGATGCCAAAAAAAGATGGTTTTTCACTGGCAAAAGATATCCACATGGTCAATGCCGATATGCCTATTATTTTTTTAACGGCGAAAAACCTGAAGGAAGATGTAATTGAAGGGTTTAAGCTGGGGGCTGATGACTATATTACCAAGCCGTTTAGTATGGAGGAGTTAATTTTCAGGGTTGAGGCTATTTTGCGGCGTACGTCACAGGAAACACAGGGGAACAACCAACTGGTGTTTAAACTGGGGAAATACACATTCGACACACTGAAGCAAACCCTTTCCGGTGGTACGGAGGTAGTTAAGTTAACGACAAAAGAGTCGGACCTGCTTAAATTACTTTGCCAGAATGCCAATAAAATACTGGAAAGGAATTTCGCACTTAAATCTATATGGATTGACGACAATTACTTCAATGCCCGGAGTATGGACGTATACATCACCAAACTCCGAAAACATTTAAAAGATGAGCCCGGGGTGGAAATTATAAATGTCCACGGGAAAGGGTACAAACTGATTTTATAATTTGCCAAGAAGCTGCTTATTACCGTTTTCATTTTATCAATCCAGTTTCAATACAGCGAGGAAAGCCTTTTGTGGCACCTCGACATTACCGACCTGCTTCATGCGCTTCTTACCCTTTTTCTGTTTCTCCAGGAGTTTCCGTTTCCGGGTAATATCGCCGCCATAGCATTTTGCGGTTACGTCTTTCCTCACTGCTTTAACTGTTTCGCGGGCAATAATTTTTGCCCCGATTGCAGCCTGGATAGCAATATCGAACTGCTGGCGCGGTATCAGCTCTTTAAGTTTTTCGCACATACGCCGCCCAAAATTATAGGCATTGTCGAAATGGATTAATGTCGACAATGCATCCACCATTTCGCCATTCAGTAAAATATCTAAACGGACAAGTTTTGCCGGTTTATAGCCGCTCATGTGGTAATCGAACGATGCATAACCTTTTGATATACTTTTTAGTTTATCGTAAAAGTCAAACACAATCTCACCAAGCGGCATGTTGAATACCAATTCGGCACGTTCAGCAGTAAGGTAATTCTGACTGATCAGGGCTCCCCGCTTATCGAGGCAAAGGTTCATCACCGATCCGATATATTCAGAAGCAGTAATAATACTGGCCCTGATATAAGGTTCCTCGATCATATCAATTAAAGTGGATGCAGGCATCCCCGATGGATTGTACACCTCCTCTACCAAACCGGAGGTTAAATGGGCACGGTAAGAAACATTGGGTACAGTAGTGATAACATTCATGTCGAATTCACGTTCGAGCCGCTCCTGGATAATCTCCATGTGGAGCAGGCCCAGGAAGCCGCAACGGAAGCCAAACCCAAGTGCTGCCGATGATTCCGGCTCAAAAGTAAGAGATGCATCGTTCAGCTGCAATTTGTCCATAGCCGCCCGCAAGTCTTCATAATCATCGGGGTCAATAGGGTAAATACCTGCAAATACCATTGGCTTGACCTCTTCAAACCCTTCTATTGCTTTATCACATGGGTTTTTTACATAAGTAATTGTATCACCTACTTTTACCTCACGTGCTATTTTAATCCCTGAAATGATGTATCCAACATCGCCCGTGCTCAATGTTTCACGGGGATTAAGTGCCAGTTTTAAAATACCTATCTCATCGGCATAGTATTGTTTTTCTGTGGCTACAAACTTAACCAGCCCGCCTTTGTTAATTTTGCCGTTAACAATTTTAATATAGGCAATAATCCCACGAAAAGGATTAAATACAGAATCGAAGATGAGTGCCTGCAATGGAGCTTCCGGGTCTCCTTTGGGTGGAGGCACCTGTTCTACGATCCGCTCCAGTATCTGGGCAACACCCAGCCCGGTTTTCCCGCTTGCCTGAATAATATCTTCTTTGCCGCACCCAATCAGGTCGACTATCTGGTCTTCGACAACCTCCGGCATTGCATTGGGCAGGTCCATTTTATTAAGGACAGGAATAATCTCCAGGTCGTGTTCAATTGCCAGATAAAGGTTTGAGATAGTCTGAGCCTGGATACCCTGTGTTGCATCAATTATTAACAATGCACCTTCACAGGCAGCTATCGACCGCGAAACCTCATACGAAAAGTCAACATGCCCCGGAGTATCAATAAGGTTTAACTTATATAATTCACCTTTGTATTGATAATCCATTTGGATTGCATGGCTTTTAATGGTAATACCCCGTTCTTTTTCCAGCTCCATATCGTCAAGTACCTGGTCATGCATTTCGCGTTCTCCCACAGTTTTCGTCATTTCGAGCAACCGGTCGGCCAGGGTACTTTTCCCATGGTCGATATGAGCAATAATGCAAAAATTCCTGATCTTATTCATTTACCTGCCTTTATCCTTAAATTTTATTTCAACGTTTCAGGGAAACCCTGAAATTTCCGCAAAGGTATTTATTTTTTGAATTATTTGCGTATTGATTTTTAAGCCCCTGAAAAACATCTTATAAAGGGAATCTCGAAAAACTACCATTTATTTTTGTAAAGAGGCTTTCTATAATTGCCATTTGGCACAACATTTGTTAAATATATTTGTATCATTTAAAGTTGAAAGCATTAAAAACATACCAATTAAAAGATGTTTTTATACACATAAAGAAGTTTTTTTCATAAATTTGGTTTAGTTAGATTAGAAAAGGATCCCGGTTAGCATCAGCAGCCGGGATTTTTTGTTTGATAGTGATAGTTATTTTATTGAAAACGTTGCAATGCGTCCTTCAAATCTTCAGGGGTATCAATCCCAAAACTATCAATATTGGTACGTACCGTTTTAATCTTATAGCCGTTTTCAAGCCACCTTAGCTGTTCCAATGCTTCCACCTGCTCCAGGATGCCGGGTTTCAACTTTGTAATTTCCTGTAAAACACCGGCTTTGTAGGCATACATCCCCACATGGTTCCAAAAACCTGCTTGCCCAACCCAATTGCCGGGTGCTGCATCTCTAAGATAAGGTATCGGGGAGCGGCTGAAATACAATGCACTGCCATCCAGCCCAATAACTACTTTGGGTTTATTGGGGTTTGTTAAATCTTCGTCAACATTAATGGGTTTTATCAAAGTTGCTATCTGGGTGTGTTTATCAAAGTTATTTATTAACTTTTTTATTTGCCCCGGATCAATAAAAGGTTCATCGCCCTGAATATTAACAACCACATCAAAATTAATATTCTTTGCCACTACCTCAGCAGCTTCGGCACACCTGTCGGTTCCGCTTTTGTGTTCAGGTGAAGTCAGTATTACTTTACCCCCAAACCCTATAACAGCATTAAAAATCCGTTTATCGTCTGTTGCAACCCAAATATTATTTAATGCAGTTTTTGCTTTTTCATAAACAAGTTGTATCATTGGTTTGCCATTAATATCAGCCAGGGGTTTACCCGGGAAACGGGTAGAGGCATAACGGGCAGGTATGATTCCTATAAATTTCATTGAATTGAATATTTTTAACAAAGATAAGCCAAGAAATCAAAAAAAGGTTAATTCCCTTTCATAACGGGGCAATGACCGCTAAAAATTATAACTTTGCAAATAATTATAATTGTTAGTACATGGATATTCAGGGGATTAAACAAAGGTTTGGGATAATTGGCAACTCGCCCGGGCTAATCCGGGCTATTGAAGTGGCAGTACAGGTTGCCCCAACTGACCTTTCAGTTTTAATAAGTGGAGAAAGTGGAACCGGAAAAGAAATATTTCCACAGATTATTCATCAACATTCGACACGCAAGCATGGGAAATACATAGCAGTTAACTGTGGGGCAATACCTGAAGGTACGATCGATTCAGAATTGTTTGGCCACGAAAAAGGGGCATTTACGGGTGCCCACTCCACCCGGAAAGGCTATTTCCAGGAAGCTGACGGAGGCACAATATTTTTAGATGAAGTTGGTGAATTGCCCTTATCTACGCAAGTACGGCTGTTAAGGGTACTCGAAACCGGTGAATTTATTAAGGTTGGGTCGTCCCAGGTTATTAAATCGAATATTCGGATTATTGCAGCAACTAATATTGACCTCTCTAAAGCTATTGAAGAAAATAAATTCAGGGAAGACCTGTATTACAGGTTAAATACTGTCCCGATACATGTTTTACCACTCCGCGAAAGGGCAGAAGATATACTCCTTTTATTCAGGAAGTTTGCCCGCGATTTTGCTGAGAAATACAGGATGCCCCCTGTAATACTCGATGAAGGAGCCCGGAAACTGATTTTAAATTACAGCTGGCCCGGAAATGTCAGGCAATTAAAAAATGTTACCGAGCAGATATCAATAATCGAACGTGAAAGGAATATCTCGGCCGACACATTAAAACCCTACCTGCCGGCATCAGGGGCAGGAAACCTTCCTGCAATATTCAGGGCTCCCGAAAAAAAAGCATTCAGCAGCGAAAGAGAAATCCTGTACCAGGTATTATTCGATATGAAAAAAGATATGCACGACCTGAAAAAACTGGTACTCGACCTTATGGGAAATGAAAGCAATAAACACCTGGCTGACGACCATTCCCATATTATCAGAAGATTATACCGTGACGAGAGCATGGGCTATGTCCATGAGGAGAAACCTGCAAAACCTATTCACATAGAACACCTGGACAAAGAAAATATTCAAGACACGGAAGAATTTATTGAAGAATCGCTTTCACTTGAGGAAAAAGAGATAGAATTGATTACCAAAGCATTGGAAAAACACAAAGGAAAAAGGAAATATGCCGCCCAGGAGCTAGGGATCTCAGAGCGGACTTTATACAGGAAAATAAAAGAATACAATATCAATGGATAAGATCATCAGGTATAATTTGTTAACCATTTTAGTGGTTTTTATTACTTTCTCAGGATTTCAATCATGTAAAATTTCCTACTCATTCACAGGGGCAAACCTTCCTGCCGATGTAAAAACATTTTCAGTTGCCTTTTTCCCAAAACCGAGCTAAACTAATTTACCCGGACCTTAGCCAAAGCCTGACGGAGGGGCTGAGAGAAAAGCTACGCAGGCAAACATCGCTCAATGAAGTGAATGAAGGCGGCGACCTGGAGTTCTCGGGGTATATTTCAAACTATGAAATCCGCCCTACGGCAATTCAGAAAAAGGACCTTGCTGCCCAGAACAGGCTTACAATCACAATCAATGTTAAATACATCAACAATAAAAACCACGACCTTGATTTCGAAAAGTCTTTTTCCGGGTATGAAGACTACGATACTTCGGCATCATTGGACAGTGTTGAAGAGGAGTTGGTAAACATCATAATTGAGAAACTAACCGAAGATATATTTAATGCCACTATTGCTGACTGGTAAAATGGACAACGAAGATTTATACAGATATATTAGACCCGGGGCTTTTGAGCATGGAAACATTGGAGGGGTTAAAAACACTGACAATGGAATTCCCTTTTTTTCAAACTGCATGGATGTTGTATTTAAAAAACCTGAAAGTTGTCGGGCATAAAGAATTTGAATCGGAATTGCAAAAAGCAGCTGTTTTTATTGCCGACCGTAAAAAATTGCACAGCTACCTTTATCCTGAAAGTAAAAAAGAATTATTCCACGAAACAGACACCCGGGACTACAGCCTTGATGACAGCAGCCCGGAGGCACCCGGCACAGGAAAAATTAAAAACAGCCTGATTGATTCTTTTATACGCCTGCAACCATCTATTAAGTTAAACCATAACAGAGAAGAGGTAACACCAAATACCGATATTGCAGAGAAAAGTATTTCCGAAAATGATGAAATCATTACCGAGACATTGGCCAATATCCTCATTCAGCAAAAAAAATACGATAAAGCAATTGAAGCTTTTGAAAAATTAAGTTTGAAATTCCCGGAAAAAAGTAGTTACTTTGCAAGCCGTATTGATAAAGTTAGTGAGTTAAAAAACAATTTACCACAATAATTATGTACACGTTAATTACCGTTTTAATATTTATAGTTTGTATCCTACTCGTACTTATCGTGTTGGTACAAGACTCAAAGGGAGGCGGTTTAGCCAGTAATTTCCAGTCGTCAGGGCAGGTTATGGGCGTTCGTAAAACTACCGACTTCTTAGAAAAAGCAACCTGGGGTTTAGCAGGGGCTTTACTTCTCCTGGCTGTTTTGGGTTCGGCATTTATCCCACGTGGTGGAGCCGGGGGTGAGCAATCGAGGATACAAAACCAGATTGAGAATGCCATTGACCCTACACAGGTGCCTAATTTCCCGACAGCAGTACCCGAGAACAATACAAAAACTAATCAGGGTACGCCGAAAAGCAGTCAGTAACAATAATAAAAGATATTTAAAAAAAGCCACTTCATTTTTAAGTGGCTTTTTTTGTATCAAATTGCATAGAATTGAAAGATTGTGCCATATTTTTAAACACTTTCCCGAGAAAAGCCTGGGAATTCAAACTGACACCATGTCACAAAAACTGACATATTTTTAAATTACTGGTATTCAGGCACATACAAACAGTCGTTCAGCAGATAAGGATTAGTATTGCGCTAATTTGTCCTTTCAATTAGCAATATTTCAGTGATTATTGGATTGGCACAATATATGATTGGGTAGGATGTCGATTTTAAAATTAATGTCTAACAATAAAATGTTCAAAAAAATGGCAGATTTAAAAGGTAAAGTCCTTGCAGGTAAGATCCTTGTCCAAGCACAGGAAGCAGAGGAAAAAACTTCAAGTGGGATCATAATCCCCGATTCAGCAAAAGAAAAACCACAAGTGGGGAATGTTGTACTTGTTGGTGCTGATAAAAAGGATGAACCAATGGAATTAAAACCCGGAGATGTTGTTTTCTACGGAAAATATTCAGGTACAGAGTTAACCATTGACGGAACAGAGTACCTGTTAATGTCACAAAGTGACGTTTTGTATATCCAATAATTAAAAAATTAAAAATTAGATAAAAATGGCTAAAGAAATTAAATTCGACATCGAAGCGCGCGATTTGCTAAAAAAAGGTGTTGACCAACTTGCAGATGCTGTTAAAGTAACGCTGGGGCCCAAAGGGCGTAATGTTGTTATTGAGAAAAAATTCGGAGCTCCTCAGATTTCAAAAGACGGTGTTACCGTAGCTAAAGAAATCGAACTTTCTGACCCTTATGAGAACTTAGGGGCACAAATGGTAAAAGAGGTAGCATCAAAAACCGGCGATGATGCCGGCGATGGTACAACAACAGCCACTGTATTGGCTCAATCAATCGTAAATGTAGGGTTGAAAAATGTCACTGCAGGAGCTAACCCGATGGATATGAAACGTGGTATCGACAAAGCAGTAGCTAAAGTTGTTGAAAGTTTGGCCGATCAGGCTCAGACAATTGGAGATGACTTTGTTAAAATAGAATCGGTTGCAAAAGTTTCAGCAAATAATGACGATACTATTGGTAAACTGATTGCCGAAGCAATGAAAAAAGTGCATACAGAAGGCGTTATTACCATAGAAGAATCAAAAGGTACAGATACCTACGTTGATGTTGTTGAAGGGATGCAATTCGACCGTGGCTACATTTCTCCATATTTCGTTACCGATGCCGAAAAAATGGCTGCTGAATTAGAAAACCCGTATATCCTTATCCACGATAAGAAAATCAGCACTATGAAAGACCTTCTCCCGGTACTGGAAGCAACTGCTCAATCCGGGCGTCCGTTAATGATCATTGCTGAAGATGTGGATGGCGAAGCATTGGCTACTTTGGTAGTTAACCGTTTGCGCGGGTCATTAAAAGTGTGTGCTGTTAAAGCCCCCGGATTTGGTGACCGCCGCAAAGAAATGCTTGAAGATTTAGCTATCCTTACCGGCGGGACTGTTATCACCGAAGAAAAAGGGATGAAATTGGAGCAGGCTACAATTGAAGACCTTGGGCAAGCTGAAAAAGTTACTGTTGACAAAGAAAATACAATTATCGTTAATGGTTCCGGCGAGCAAGGTAATATCAGCGCACGTGTAGGGCAAATCAAAAAGCAGATTGAAACAACTACATCCGACTACGATAAAGAAAAATTACAGGAACGCCTGGCAAAATTAGCCGGAGGTGTTGCCGTAATTTATGTAGGTGCGGCTTCGGAAGTTGAAATGAAAGAAAAGAAAGACCGCGTTGACGATGCATTAAGTGCAACACGTGCTGCAGTTGAAGAAGGTATTATCCCTGGTGGCGGTGTTGCATACGTACGTGCCGGAGATGTGTTGAAATCATTAAAGGGAGATAACGATGATGAACAAACCGGTATTGAAATAATCAAACGGGTAATTGAAGAACCTCTTCGCCAGATTGTTGAAAATGCAGGAAAAGAAGGTGCTGTTATTGTTCAGAGAATAAAAGAAGGGAAAGGCGATTTCGGATACAATGCCCGGACCAACGAATTTCAGAACCTGTACGAAACAGGTGTTATCGACCCAACGAAAGTTGCCCGTGTAGCACTTGAAAATGCTGCCTCTATTGCAGGTATGTTCTTAACTACCGAAGCAGTTATTATAGAGAAAAAAGAAGATACTCCTCCAATGCCGCCGGCAGGTGCTCCGGGCATGGGCGGAATGGGCGGCATGATGTAATAGCCGGAAAACTAAGGGACTTATGTGTTTACAGTCTCTAAAACACAATACTTTTAAAGCCTTCTCTGAACAAATCAGAGAAGGCTTTTTATTTTTTTATATCGCCATCCTCAAGGATCAATTCAAATTGTTGTGGGCAGAAAACTCTTCCATAAAGGAAAAGAAACCCGGCAAACATCTAAAACCCGGCTCATAAAATCCTAACGATTGTCACATAGTGTTGTTAAACATCTGTTTCGCAGCTACAAACATCTGCAAGCCAGCATTTTAATAGTTTGATGATTTATCGTATTTTTTTTATTGGATAAAAGTTAACTTACATAACTTTAGACCTTTAAAAAAACAGTTATCAATGAAGGCAGACTTAAATGATTTCATGGAAAACCTCGAAGCCAGGACTCCTGGTGAAAATGAATTCCACCAGGCCGTAGAGGAGGTTATCGAATCAGTTTGGGATTTCTATAAAAAAAATCCGCGGTATCAAAAAATAAAGATATTAGAACGTATAGTCGAACCCGAACGTGTTATCATGTTTCGTGTACCCTGGGTCGATGATAAGGGGGAAGTACATGTCAACAGAGGCTACCGGGTCGAATTTAATTCGGCGTTAGGCCCTTATAAAGGGGGGCTTCGGTTCCACCCAAGTGTAACATTAAGTATTCTGAAATTCTTAGGGTTTGAACAAACTTTTAAGAACAGCCTTACTACCCTTCCAATGGGGGGAGGTAAAGGCGGCTCCGATTTCAGCCCGAAAGGGAAATCAGACAACGAGATCATGCAGTTTTGCCAATCTTTTATGAGCGAATTGTTCAGGCATATCGGCCCTAATACTGATGTGCCTGCCGGCGATATTGGCGTTGGCGGCCGTGAAATAGGCTACCTGTTCGGGCAGTATAAACGTTTGAAGAATGAATTTACAGGAGTACTTACCGGCAAAGGCCTGGGCTGGGGAGGAAGTTTGATACGCCCCGAAGCGACAGGGTTTGGCGCTGTTTATTTTACACAGCACATGCTCAAACGGATGGGGAAAGATATTGAAGGGCATACTTTTGCGATATCAGGATTTGGCAATGTTGCTTGGGGGGCAATCTCAAAAATAAATGAACTGGGTGGCAAAGTAGTAACTATCTCCGGCCCTGACGGATACATTTATGATGCAGAGGGGATATCGGGCGACAAGGTTGACTACCTGCTTGAGCTACGTGCTACAAACAACGATATTGTGCAACCGTATGCCGAAGAATTTGGGGCTGCATTTATTCCAGGCCATAGGCCATGGGAGGCAACCGTAGATATTGCCATGCCATGTGCTACCGAAAACGAAGTGGGGCTTGACGATGCTAAGAACCTGGTAAAAAACGGGTGTTTCCTTTTTGCCGAGACTTCAAACATGGGTTGTACGGCCGAAGCCGTTGAATACCTTGGTAATTTAATCGATTTCGCTCCGGGGAAGGCTGTCAATGCCGGGGGTGTTGCCGTATCGGGCCTCGAAATGTCGCAAAACAATATGCGTATCAACTGGCCACACGATGAAGTAGACGAACGGCTCAAACATATTATGGATGCTATTCACCATACCTGCGTAAGCTATGGCACCAACGGGGGAAAAGTAGATTATGTAAAAGGGGCAAATATTGGTGGATTCGTTAAAGTAGCCGATGCAATGCTGGCACAGGGGATTGTTTAAGCACACTTTAAATTTTTGATTTAATGAAAAAAACTATTCTGTTACTATTGTTATTTGCTATCAGTATTTCCTATGCACAGGAAATAATTAACCAAACTGATGAGGCCGGGTTGCGCCAGGGGCTATGGAAAAAATACTACCCAAACGGGAATCTGAGGTATGAAGGTTATTTTAAAGATAACCAACCTACAGGTGAATGGAAAAGGTATTACGAAAATGCAAAGCCTCAGGCAATAATCCACTATTCAGCAACTTCTGATTCGGCAACCGCCAGACTTTTTGATCCATCAGGGCAAAAAATTGCCGAAGGCTTCTTCCTGAATAAGAAAAAGGCCGGGTTGTGGAAATTTTATTCAAAAAACCGGCTTACATCCAAAAGTAATTATACTGACGGAGTAAAAAACGGTTTGTCAAAAAACTACTACCCTTCCGGGGAACTGCTGGAAGAATCAGAATGGAAGATGGGTGTACAGGAAGGCAGGTACCAGGCTTATTATAAAAATGGCAACCCTTACATTGAATTTTATTACATTGATAATAAAAGAGATGGAATATGCAAAAGCTATTTCCCAAACGGGAAGGTTGAAATGGAGGCATTTTACAAAAAGGGCCAACGCCATGGCGATTGGGCCTATTTCGACCAGGAAGGGAATGTATTGTATACGTTAAAATATGCAGAAGGTGAATTACTTAACCCTGAGGTATTAGACAGCCTGCAATCAGAGAAATTTAATACAATGGAGCACAATAAAGGGTCAATCCCCGACCCGGAAAAATTTTTACAGAATCCTACTGAATATCTGATAAAAGATCAAATGCAAAAGTAGTCCACATTTTCAACCAATAATTTGTTGCAAAGGCTACAAAAACAATTGTATATTTGATTTAAAAAAGGGCGGTGCTATGAAAGGATATGTCTGTATGGTTTTTATTTTCCTGAACCTTTTTATTGTTTCATTTTATAGTGTTGCGCAAACATATTACTGGGTAGGATTTACCGATAAAAATGGCAGTATTTATAGTATCGATAAGCCGGAAGAATTTTTGTCGGGCAGGGCAATCCAGCGAAGGGTTAAATACAATATTGCAATTGATGAAAAGGACTTACCTGTTAACCGGGAATATATCAGCCACGTATTGGAGCTGGGGGCAGAGTATGTCCATGCTTCGAAGTGGTTAAACGGGGTTACTGTAAAAACCGATTCTGTAGATTTCCCGGAAAGAGTGCTGGCACTGGATTTTGTCCGTGAAGTAGAGGCTACCAAAACAAATACGGGGAATAAATCAGCTTCATACGGGAAATTTGGGAGGACAGATGATACGCCGGTAATCGATTCCTCCTATTATGGCAAATCTGTATCGCAGGTTTCACAGATAAATGGGCAATACCTACACAGTAAAGGCTTCAGAGGCAAAGGGATACAAATTGCTATCCTGGACGCCGGGTTTTATAATGTAGACCAATTACCATCCTTTGATTCTTTGTGGCAGGATAACCGGATACTGGGAGCTGTTGATTTTGTCGATAAAGATTCGAATGTTTTCAACCAACACTCACATGGCATGATGGTGCTCTCAATTATGGGAGGCAACCTGCCCGGACTGCTGATCGGGACTGCTCCCGAAGCATCGTATTGGTTATTGCGTACCGAAGATGCAAGTGTTGAATTCAAGAATGAAGAAGATACCTGGGTTGTAGGGGCTGAGTTTGCCGATAGTGTTGGTGCCGATATAATTAATTCATCATTGGGTTACTTTTTATTTGACGACCCTGCAATGGATCATTCGTATAGTGAAATGGATGGCAATACAACCCGTGTAACCCGGGCTGCTAATATTGCTGCCAGTCGTGGGATGCTGGTTTTTTGCAGTGCCGGCAACGAAGGGAACAGCCCGTGGCATTATATTATAGCCCCGTCAGATGGCGATAGTGTTGTGTCGGTTGGGGCAGTCGATGCAAATGGGGTAAAAACAGCGTTTAGCTCCTTCGGGCCTGCTTTCGGCGGGGCGGTAAAACCAAATGTCGCAGCCATGGGGCAAAACACTGCATTGCAGAATACAAACGGTTTGATAACAACAGGAAACGGCACCTCTTTTTCATCACCTGTTTTGGCAGGGATGGCAGCATGCCTGTGGCAGGCATATCCAGGATTCCCGGCAATGGATATTAAACAAATTATCGAAGAAAGTGCCAGCCAATACGACAACCCCGACTCGTTATTGGGCTATGGAATCCCTGATTTTAATATTGCTACGCAAATTTCTGGCAGCCGAGAAATTTTCATAAACCTGCCTGATAAAAAGTGGGCATATTACCCCAATCCGTTTAAAGATCATTTAGTACTAAAAGACCTGGAAAACACATTTAAAAATAAGGTTCAAATCGAGCTTTTCGGAGTGAATGGGATTAAATATTTACAATACAACTATTCAAACCGTAATACAATAGTTATCAATGGGCTGGAATCCATACCTCCAGGAATTGTAATTATAAAAATAAAAACTCCCAAGCATACATATATCCAAAAGTTAATGAAAATACGGTAAATAAAAATGGATGCAAAACTGACACTTTCCGAGTTAAACCTCCACATAAAAGATGCATTAACTGATGCTTTCCCGGAAACGGTTTGGATAGTGGCAGAAATTAGTGAGATGAAGCTAAACAGGAGCGGGCACTGTTACCTCGAATTAATAGAAAAAGAGCAAAACAGCAATAAAATTATTGCACGCTCAAGGGCAACCATCTGGTCGTATACGTTCAGGATGTTGAAACCCTATTTCGAAACTACAACAGGGCGTGAGTTTTCTTCAGGAATAAAAATACTGGTACAGGTGGCTGTTGAGTACCATGAGGCTTTCGGGCTTAGTTTGAACATAAAAGATATTGACCCTGCCTACACCATGGGCGACCTTGCCAGGCAACGGCAGGAAATTATCAATAAGTTAATTGAAAACGGGGTTTTTGAGATGAACAAGGAACTCCCCCTCCCTGTTGTCCCGCAAAATATTGCCGTCATCTCTTCTGCAACAGCAGCAGGATACCAGGATTTTATCGAACAGTTGGAGAATAATGAATATGGCTTCAGGTTTTACCACCGCCTTTTTGAAGCTTTTATGCAGGGTAGCGATGCCGTGCCAACAATTATTGCAGCCCTTGAACGGATTTTTGAACAGGAAGATTTTTTTGACGCAGTTGTAATCATCAGGGGAGGAGGTGCCCAGGCCGACCTGAATTGTTTCGACAATTACGACCTTGCTTTTAATATCACACAATTCCCTATACCTGTAATTACCGGGATTGGGCACGAAAAAGACGATACTATTACCGACATGGTGGCGCACACCCGGATGAAAACACCAACTGCCGTTGCTGAGTTCCTGATTGCTGGAGCCAACCGTTTTTATGAAAGGTTGCTGTACCTGGAGAACCAGATTATTGGCTTGTCGAAAGAAATTATCGAACGCGAGACCCTAAAGCTAGAGCGGCTTAGCTCGGGGATTGTTAATGCCGGGCAAAAGTATTTGGTTGATAATGAAAACAGGCTAAACAGGTTCGGGAAAGATTTTAAAATTGCAGTGAATAACTACACCTTTAATAAGTCGGGGGGATTACGCAATATTGCCCACTCGGTGGAAAACCAAACGATGTTTTATTTCATGAACAGGAAAAATGAACTAAAAAGGCATATCCTGTCGGCACGAATCTTAAACGACAGGATTATAAGCAAACAGCAGGGCATACTTAAATATTTTAATGAAAATCTGAAGAGTACGCTTCAGTATTTTTTTCAAAAAGAGTACGACAGGGTTCATTTTAACGAAAGGTCGGTAAAGCTACTCGACCCTAAAACTATCCTCGAACGTGGCTATACCCTCACTCTGCAAAATCAGAGAATAGTAACATCATCAAAAAAACTGAAGGAGGATGATGAGCTTGAAACCAAATTTTTTGACGGGTCTGTAAAAAGTAAAATTATAAAAAAATAAAATCATGGCAGCAAAAAAGATAACTTATAAAGAGGCTATTGCTGAAGTTGAAGAAATACTGGGGCAAATTGAAACAGAAGAATTAGATGTCGATGTTTTGGCAGAAAAAGTAAAACGGGTTTCTGTACTGATAAAATTGTGCAAAGATAAATTGCAAAAGACCAATGAACAGGTGGAACAGATATTGAAAGAAATGGATGAGTAATTGTGCAGGGCGTATAATATTATTAAGTGCCGGCTAAAAATTCCAGGGGCAATGCCCCGGCACGTGGCAGCACAGGGTGCAGTGTAACGAAACCCTGTGTATTGCATTGATATTCAGACAAAAGCCCTGTAAGGGCGGTACAGCCTGCTATCAAACAAAATTGACAACCCCAAACGTACCATCGACCTGTACTTAAAGTGAAGTAAAATTAAGAGTGCCTAAAGTTATTAGGAGAAAGCAAAAAGGGGCAGAAAACAAATCTAAAATCAGGAATTACGGAGACTTGGGTGTCCCCTACCTGCCACAATGTAATAATAATGGCACGCCTCGTGGACGTGCCATTATTACTTATTGAAGTTGTTTAAAGTTAAAGGGTATCCTAAAATTTAAAATCTACGCCAAACATAAAATACCTTCCGGCTTGTGGGTAATAGCCGTCCATTTTCTGACGTTTACCTTCGTAGAAATAGGAATAAACCCAGGCATTTGATTCATACATAACATTCATCAGGTTGTTAGCCACTGCATGTATTATTATTTCTTTAAACAATCCTGTTGAAAAAGAATAGTCTACCCTCAGGTTGTTCACGAAATAAGCATCGAGTTTGCGGCTTTCACTCGAAGTGTTGTCTATAAACTGGTCGCCGACAAACAATGAAATAAACCTGATATTGAACTTTTCTACCGGGCTGTAACTAAGTTGGCTGTTTACAATTGTGCCAGGAGAGAATGCCAGGTCGGTTTCCCCAAGTTCAAACGACCTTTGCCCCCATGTATCCCAGTCATCAACAAATTCCGTAAAATTAATGATTTTGTTTTTACTAAATGTTGCATTCACATCCCATTTAAGTTGCGATGCCAGTTTTATACCTACCTGAAGCTCAATACCCGACCGGTAACTTTTATCAACATTTACCATAATTGGCGCACCTACATCATTAATCTCCCCGGTAAGGATCAACTGGTCTTTATATCTCATGTAGTAAAGGTTAGCCCCTAGCATCAGGTTTGCCGACTTAAAACTATACCCCAATTCAAAGTCATTAAGTGTTTCACAGGTTGCGGCCCTTCGGGGTTGGCATCGGTATAGTTAGCACGGTTTGGTTCACGATTAGCACGGGCATACGAGAAATAAATATCCTGATTCGGGGCAGGCTGGAAAAACATACCTAATTTAGGATTGAAAAAATTAAACTTATGCGATTGGGTAAGGTCGCGTAAGTCATCATCAATACCCCCGATTTCATAATCAATATGGCGTACCTGTAAGTCGGCATATAGGTTTAACTGCCCTGTAAGCTGGTAGCTGTATTTTGTGAAAAGGTTATAATCCCGTTTCAGCCCGGTGCCGCGGTACCATTCATGGTTAGGGTTGCTGTTTGAAGCATACCTTGCCCAGATTACCTGCCCAAAATGGTCGCCATCGTAAGTATTCCAACCGCCACCAAAGGACAAGTCACTTTTTGCTTTCTTGTAGTTCAGAGAAAAAATAAGCCCGTAAAAATTGTTGTCCAGCCATTTACGTTGGACAAGGTCTGTCCTTTCAATTGTTTCCCCTCCGATTGCCACAGCCGGAAGCAGGTAGTCTTTTAATTTCCGGTTGCCCTTGTACGATTCGTAATACCCCCGCCCATAGGTGTAATGCACTGCCGTATTCAGGTAGAGGTTCGGTGTAAACTTGTGCGAAAAGTGTAATTGGTAATGGTCTTGCTGGTAGTGGTCGACCTGATTTTCATAGTAGCGGGTTTGCCCATTCTCATCGGTATATTCGCCGGCAGAGTTATATTTACGATCCGTTTCAAGCATGTCTGACGGCAGCCCGTACCATGCCTGGTAAGTTTCTTCAAAACCTGAGAAAACATTCAGTTTAAGAATAGTGTTTTCACGGAGGTAACCAGCCGAAATAAAAAATGACTTCAGGTCGCTCGAAGCCCGGTCGATATACCCGTCAGAGGTTACTTTTGAGAGGCGTGCATCCACTGTGAATTTCCCATCGATTAACCCGGAGCCTACCGAAACCGAATTTTTAAGTGTATTGAAACTGCCATAAGCTGTGCGGTATTCGGCATGTGCTTCTTTCTTCAGGTTGGCTGTTTGCAGGTTAATGGTTGCCCCAAAAGCTGCAGCACCATTGGTAGAAGTCCCTACCCCACGCTGTACCTGAATATTTTCGGTTGAGCCTGCCAGGTCGGGTACGTCAACAAACCATGTCCCATGCGACTCGGCATCGTTGTATGGTATGCCGTTTACCGTAACATTAATCCTGTTAAGGTCGGTTCCCCTGATACGGAAGTTGGTATAACCAATCCCTGCCCCGGCATCCGATGTAGCTACAAACGAAGGCGTAAGCGTCAACAGGTAGGGAATATCCTGCCCCAGGTTACGCGACTCAATCTCGCTGTGGGTAACATTGGTAAAGGCCATGGGGGTTTTGTCTTTTGCCCGTGTTGCCGAGATAAGTACCTCCTCGGTTAAAATGCTGGACGGTTTCATTTGAATTGTAATTTCTTTGTCTGAATTTAATTCAACATGAACCTCCTTCTTTTCGTAACCAATAAATGAGGCGACTAGGGTGTATTGCCCGGCTTTCAGCTTAAAACTAAAACTTCCATCAGTTGCTGTTGAAATGCCATTGTACGTGTTTTTAATTACAACACTGGCTCCGGTGAGAGGCTCGCCCCCCTGCCCGGTTACTTTGCCCTTCAAACTAAATTGTGCAAAAGCCACAATTACTGCCAACTGTAAAGTCAGCGTCAATAAAACTTTTTTCATTTTGATTTTTTTGGTTAATGTTTAACCAATGGAGAGGGAATTCCCTTTAGCCCTTCCCTTCGCCGGAATTATACCCGGATCAGGTTCTGTGGGTATAATCTCAGCCCTTAATATTAAGGCACCCCATTGCATAAATTATCGGGGCAAAGATAAATACAAAAACCTGAATTTTCAAAATAAGAGGTGAGAGAAATGTTTAAATTATTTTTTATAACATGATATTCCAAAACAGCAACATTGTGAAGCAAATATAAAAGGAAAAATCCAGAGTTGGTTAAGGATATATAATAATATGTTATTGCTATCATTTGACTAAAACCTTTAAAACCGGTTGACTTTAACCTGAATATTTCTTAACTTTAATATTCAGCACCAAAATACCAAATGCCATGAAAAAGTATTATTACCTCGTAGCAACTCCCGAATCACATATTGTTTCGCACCTCGAGCCAATTGATTTTGGCAGTTACCTGGCTGTAGGCACAAAAAAACGTATTCACGAACAAGCCATTTTTTTCGAAATTGACCCTGAGAAATGCCAAATGCCCGTAGATTATATTAATAAAAAATTGGTGCCTTATGAAAACGGAGAGCCAAAACGGTCGGTTTACCTGTCGATTTACAGGGCACTGGAGAAAACACCTTTAGATGCATTGAAAAACCTGTATCTGGTTACCGATGACGGGAAAGTACTTGAAATATCACCCGGGAAATATGAAGCTAATGATGAAGCAATGATTCACCTCTATCAACAAATTATCCCGATTACTACAAGAGTAGCCAGTAAATTGCCGCCACCTGAATTTATCAAATTCCTTACCGATACTACCAAACCGGTTTCAACCCCAAAATTATTTTTTGTGGAACTCCAGCTGAACGAACTTTCAACTAACCCTAATGCCCCTTTGAATACACTGCCTTACCGCAATCCTGACCATTTGAGGGAATGCCTAATTAAATTACGGCAATCGCCCGGGCGGCAAACCAAAACAGTTTTAAGGGTTATGACGAAAGAAATAGCTTACAGGACTATAAAAGACGGGTTTTTCATTGGGGATAAAGATGGTTATTTATTCTATCCTTTCCCAACCATAAATGAACTGGAAAGCAATTATTTTTCCTGGTGGAGGTCAGCTTTGGTCCATCATCTTTAATTGAAGTTGTTTCAACTTTGAGGCTGTGAAGTTGTTTAAAACAGGTTAATATTATTTTTATTACCTTTCGCTTTCACTAATCTATGAACTAAACTAACATGAAAAAGGCCTTTTTTTTATTTCTATTCGCATTGTTTGCAATAACAGCCAATGCCCAGAGTTCAAAATTAAATATTATAGTTTTTGGTGCCCATCCCGATGATGCTGATGTAGATGCTGGAGGGACAGCTATTAAGTTCTCTCAAATGGGGCACAATGTCATGTTCGTTGCTCTGACCAATGGCGATGCAGGGCACTACAGCAAAGGAGGAGGCGTACTGGCGAAAATTCGTATGGCAGAAGCCCGGGAAGCCGGGAAACGGTATGGAGTGGCGTATAAAGTATTAGATCATCACGATGCGGAATTGATGCCTACACTGGAAGTAAGGCTGGAAATAATAAGGTTGATTCGTGAGTGGAATGCCGATGTGGTAATCACCCCCCGCCCGTATGATTACCACCCCGACCATCGTAATACGGCTATTGCCGTGCAGGATGCAGCTTTCCTGGTAATTGTACCAAACGTGGCACCCGATGTACCCGCCCTTAAGAAAAACCCTGTTTTCCTTTATACTTACGACCACTTTCAAAAACCACGGCCTTTCCAACCGGATATAGCTATTGATATATCTGATGTATACGGCCAAAAAGTTTATGGGATGGCTGCACACAAATCACAATTTTTTGAATGGCTACCCTGGCTGGCAGGGAAACTGAACGAAGTGCCTGATAATGAAAAAGATAGGCTAGAATGGCTGGCGGCACAAAGGTTTCAGGAAATTACTCCTGCTGTCAGGGAATCGCTGGTTAAATGGTATGGCAAAGAAAGAGCAGATAAAGTAACCAATGCCGAATCATTCGAAATTTGCGAATTTGGCAGATACCCTTCCGATAAGGATATAAAGATGCTTTTCCCAATGATCGGAAATTAGAATATGATTCTTGTAACTATTCAATGCTTTACCATCCATCTTTAATAACTTTTGGCACTTTTACGAAAAACATCTTAATTGAATACTTTTGGCAGTTAATTAATCATTAACAAACCTACATATTATTACGATGTGCCTTGTATAACTATGTAATAACATTTATATTTGCTACAAATGGATATTGATAATGAGCCATATTTTATTTCAAAGTGGAAATCTCAGATTAAAAAGGGGCTTTTGGAATATATTATTATGCTTGTTTTAAAAACAAAATCCTGTTATGGGTACGAGCTAATAAACGACATCCACCATTTTGCTTCTTTAGAGATTGCTGAAGGAACTATATACCCACTTTTGAACAGGCTGAAGAAAGAAGGGCTGGTTACCTCCGAATGGATTGAAAAAGAGGTAGGTATCCCCAGGAAATACTACAAAATAACACCTAAGGGGGAAGAGCATCTAAGCATAATGAGCAGTTATCTTGAAGCACTTAACATGGCTATTGCCAAGTTGAAGAACAAACAGGAGATGCCGGAAAACAGATAAAATGGTTTATTGAGATGAAAAAATATGTACTATCACTAATCCAGGGGACATCGTTGTCACAAGCCTTTATCTTCGATAAATCGGGTATCCTTGTTTCTTCGGCAGGTAAAGAAATTGAACAATTTTTCCCAAAGACCAGTTTAGCCGAGCAAGATGCCCGTGAAATATGGTATATACTGGCAAGTGTTGCCGAAGAAGCAATTGCTAAATCGGGGGTACAACCCGAGGCAATCGCCTCCATAGGTATCTCCAACCAGCGCGAAACGGCCATTGTATGGAATAAAGAAACAGGGCAGCCACTTGGCAGGGCAATTGTTTGGCACGATAAAAGGACTATGAAGTTTTGCGAAGAACTGAAAGCCAAAGGTTACCAGCCTTTAATAAAAGAAAAAACAGGATTGCAGATTGATGCAATATTTTCCGGGACAAAGCTGAAATGGATGCTTGATTATTATGAAGGAGCCAGGGAATTAGCAGAAGCGGGGAAACTGGCATTTGGCACTGTCGATAGTTGGCTTGTATGGAAACTTACCAAAGGCAAGGTACATGTAACCGATGTCTCAAATGCCAGTAGGACAATGCTTTTCAACATCCATAAACTTCAGTGGGATAAAGAATTACTCGAAATATTTAACATCCCTGAAGATATTCTCCCCGAAGTAAAATCGTCAAGCGAAGTATACGGTTACACAGACAAATCGCTTTTTGGCACCAATATTCCTATTGCCGGTATTTGCGGCGACCAGCAAGCCTCACTATTCGGGCAAATGTGCCTCGAAAGAGGGATGGTTGAGAATACCTACAACACCGGAAGCTTTATGTTAATGAATGTTGGCGATAAACCTGTTTCTACCAACAACCTTTTGTCAACTGTTGCCTGGCAAGTCGGGGGGCACACAACCTATGCCCTGGAAGGAAGCGCATTTGCAGGAGGGACAATCATCCAATGGCTTCGCGATGTATTGGGGCTGATCAATTCGGACAAGGAACTCGAACAACTGGCCCGAACCGAGGCCGACAACGGTGGAGTATATATTGTGCCGGCACTGTCGGGGTTGGGTGCCCCCTACTGGGACCAGTATGCAAGGGGTACATTCTGGGGGCTGAACATGGGCACTACCACTGGCAACATTGCACGGGCAGTTATCGAATCTATAGCATTAAGTGCCGCCGATGTACTGCATACCATGGAAAAAGATTCAGGGTTGAAACTGTCCGAGATCAGGGTTAGTGGCCGCTTAATAAACGATATGCTTTTACAATTCCAGGCAGATATACTTAATGTGCCAATTGTACAACCTGCAAATATTGAAACTGCAGCCCTTGGAAGTGCATATATGGCAGGCCTTGCTGTTGGATTCTGGGATAGTATTGACGAGGTAAAGCAACATTGGGAAGCTGCCAGGACTTATAATGCCGGAATGGATAGCTCAAAAGTTTATAAAATCAAAAAATACTGGAGTAAAGCCGTTTTAAAATCACAAAAATGGCTCGACCCCGAAGACCAATAAAAATTTTAACTAAAAGCATCGTTATACAATGTATCTTTTTATAGAATGCAATAATCTAATACTTCAACATCGTTATACTATGTACTGGGTATTGAATTAATGATTTTTGTATCGAAGTTTTAGAGACTAATTAAAATAAGGGAACAATTTTTCAAATAAAAGCCAGATGAACAGGGACAAAATGATAAAGAAGCTGGAAGAAGCTAATGGTTTATGGGATGTAATAGTCATTGGTGGAGGTGCATCAGGAATTGGGGCAGCTCTTGAATCGGCAACACGCGGGTTTAAAACACTTCTGCTCGAACAATGCGATTTCACCAAAGGCACTTCAAGCCGGAGTACCAAACTGGTACATGGAGGGGTAAGGTACCTTGCCCAGGGAGATATTTTGCTGGTACTTGAAGCACTACGCGAAAGAGGGTTATTAAAGAAGAATGCCCCCCACCTGGTAAAAAACCAATCGTTTATTATCCCCAACTATAACTGGTGGGGCATTCCATTTTACACCATCGGGCTTAAACTATACGATTTACTTGCCGGAAAGCTAAGTTTAGGGAAATCGCTTGCTTATACAAAAAAGCGTACACTACAAAGTATCCCAACACTAAAAGCCGAGAATCTCCGGGGCGGGGTCATTTACCACGATGGGCAGTTTGACGATTCAAGGCTGGCAATAAATATATGCCAGTCCTTTATAGAAAACGGAGGCGTAGCCATAAATTATATGAAGGTAACCAGCCTTCTCAAAAAAAACGGTAAAATTGACGGGGTCGCTGCCATCGACCAGGAAACAGGCAGGGAATACAAGATCCACTCAAAAGCAGTACTCAATGCAACAGGCGTATTTGTCGATGGGATAATAAAAATGGATAACCCGCAGGCAAAGGATATCATAAAGCCAAGCCAGGGAGTACACCTTGTACTTGATAAAAGATTTATCCCCGGCGATTATGCTGTTATGATCCCAAAAACCAGCGATGGGCGCGTTTTATTTGCCGTACCATGGCATAATAAAGTAGTTGTTGGCACAACCGACATTGAAAAAAATATTGCAGAAATTGAACCCCAGCCGTTATCCGAAGAGGTAGACTTTATCCTTGAAACTGCCGGTCGCTATCTTATTACCCCACCCAGGCGTTCGGATGTGCTTAGTGTATTCGCCGGGCTACGCCCTTTGGCGGCCCCTGCTTCAAAAAATAAAAAAACCAAAGAAATCTCCAGAAGGCACAAGATTCTGGTGTCCAAATCGGGGCTGGTAACACTTACCGGGGGGAAATGGACTACCTACAGGTTAATGGCCGAAGAGGTAATCAATAAAATATCGGCAACAGCCGGATTGCCGTTAAAAAAATCAGTGACAAAGGCCCTGAAAATACACGGATACCAAAATGATGTCGATTTAAACGACCCGCTTTATTATTATGGGTCAGACAAAAAATAATTGTTAACCAATTTGATAAAAGAGTCTCCCGCCATGGGCGATTTTTTAAGCGAGAAACTTGGGCTTATCAATGCACAGATTATCCTGGCGGTACGTAACGAAATGGCCCGTACTGTTGAAGATTGCCTTTCCCGGAGGACCAGGGCTTTGCTACTCGATGCACGCGAAAGCATACGCATTGCCCCAAAAGTTGCAAAACTTATGGCTGAAGAAATGGGCTACAATGGCGAATGGCAAAAGAAACAGGTAGAAATGTATAACAACCTGGCACAAGGTTATATACTAAACGAATAATCAAATTTCAAAAAGCTTCTAAATTAAATTCGGGCAAATATAAGATTCAAAAAGTAAATTATATAAATTGCAAAACTAATCTAACTTAACAATGGCTAAAGAGAAATTAATACTGGCTCTTGACCAGGGCACAACAAGCTCAAGGGCAATCCTTTTTAATAAAAAAGGGAAGATACTTCATGTTGCCCAAAAAGAATTTGAACAAATATTCCCGAAACCAGGCTGGGTAGAACACTCTCCCAACCAAATATGGTCAACACAACTAGAGACTGCAAAAGAAGTAATTTCCAAAACAAAAGAAGGAAGCCGGGGCATTGCGGCTATTGGCATTACCAACCAACGCGAAACCACAGTGGTATGGGACAGGGAGACAGGAGAACCTGTTTACAATGCCATTGTATGGCAGGACAGGCGGACATCTGAATACTGCGATGAACTTCGAAAACAGGGGCTTGGAGAAACAATTAATGCAAAAACCGGGTTAGTAGTTGATTCTTATTTTTCAGGCACAAAACTAAGGTGGATACTTGACCATGTTGAAGGCGCAAGGGAAAAGGCAGAATCAGGCAGGTTGGCCTTTGGCACCATCGACACGTGGCTGATATACAAACTAACCAATGGCAATGTGCATGTAACAGACGTTACCAATGCCAGCCGTACCATGCTGTTTAACATCCATACGCTTACCTGGGATGAAGAGTTGCTGACACTATTAGGTATCCCTGAGGGCATACTTCCCGAGGTAAAATCATCCTCAGAAGTATACGGATACACCAATGAGGCACTTTTTGGGCAGCCTATTGCTATTTCAGGAATTGCAGGCGACCAGCAGGCTGCAACTTTCGGACAAATGTGCCTTACCCCGGGGTCGGTAAAAAATACTTACGGAACAGGGTGCTTTATGCTGTGCAATACCGGGGAAAAACCAGTACGGTCGAAAAACAACCTGCTTACAACTATTGCCTGGCAAATAGGTGGTAAAACAACCTATGCCCTCGAAGGAAGTATTTTTATTGGCGGTGCCGTGGTGCAATGGCTTCGCGATGGGCTGGGTATTATTAAAGATTCTTCGGAGGTGGAAACCCTCGCACGCACTGTGGAAAACAATGGAGGAGTATATTTTGTCCCTGCTTTTACCGGGCTGGGAGCACCTCACTGGGATCAGTATGCGCGTGGCATAATCGCCGGATTAACCCGTGGCACAAATGCGGGACACATTGCACGGTCGGCCCTCGAAAGTATCGCATTCCAGGTAGTGGATGTTATCAAAGCTATGGAAGCCGATGCCGGGATAAAAATCAATGAATTGAAAGTAGATGGCGGTGCCGTGGTGAACAACCTGCTCATGCAAATTCAGGCAAACATGATCGGTGTCCCTGTGATCCGGCCCGAAACAATTGAAACAACAGCACTTGGTGCTGCTTATCTGGCAGGGCTGGCTGTAAATTATTGGGGCAGTATAGATGAAATTAAAGGGCAATGGGCAGTTGACCGTAAATTTATAATGGATATTCCTCAAAAAGAAAAAGAGCAATTACTGGCCGATTGGGCAAAAGCTATATCCAGGGCTAAGAAATGGGAAAATACAGCTCAATAATATAGAAAACCAACACCTTTAATAAGGGGCATCCGAATAAATAAGAAAATAAATACATGATGAATGAATATACTGCAGAATTCGTAGGCACCATGTTACTTGTCCTTTTGGGTAACGGAGTAGTTGCCAATGTTGTATTGAAAGGTACAAAAGGGCACAATGGTGGCTGGATTGTGATAACCCTGGGCTGGGGGCTGGCTGTTTTTGTCGGGGTAGCCGTTGCAGGCCCTATTTCCGGAGCGCATATTAACCCGGCAGTAACCATTGGGCTGGCAGCAGCCGGTTTGTTCGAATGGGGCAAAGTAGCAGGATTCATCCTGTCGCAAATACTGGGTGCAGCTACCGGGGCATTCCTCGTATGGTTGACATATAAAAACCACTTTAACCAAACCGAAAACCCGGACGGGCAACTTGCCTGCTTCTCAACCAGCCCGGCTATACGTAAATTCTCCAGCAACCTGATTAGCGAGATTATCGGGACATTTGTCCTTATGTTCGTTATTTTTTATTTAAGCGGCCCCAGTATTGATATGCCCGGGGTAGAAGACCCTAAATTAGGGCTGGGAACCCTGGGGGCACTGCCTGTGGCACTGCTGGTTACTGCAATTGGCCTTTCGCTGGGAGGTACAACAGGGTATGCAATTAACCCGGCACGTGACCTGGGCCCGCGCATCATGCACTGGGTGCTCCCAATGAACCATAAGGGGAGCAGCGACTGGCAATATTCATGGATACCCATTGCAGGCCCGATAATCGGGACTTTAATAGCAACCGTATCATTCCTCTATCTTTAAACCATACACCATACTGAAGCATGGTGCTGGTTTTGATAGGCAGGCATTATTATAACGAAATGGGTATTTTTAACCGCAATACTTTAAAACGGAGGTTATAAACCTCCGCACCCGTTGGCGAATAATACTATTTTGTATTTCAACAAAAGAAATCTATCCTAAAATAACTCGGTTATTGCAAACCACGATGTCATAAATGAAAACAGTATGACTGCCATAATTCCAATGTTGTCTTTCAGGGTGGCTTTATGTGTTTTCATAATGGTTTGCCGATTAATTAAAATGAATATCGGTATAGCCACTGCAGGCAGGATACATGCCTGGAAGGCCTGTGAAAATATCATCAAAGCCGGCGGGCGTTGCTCCAATAAAACGGTGCCGAAAGCAAAAAGCATAGCAACAAAGATGAGCACCCGTGAAAAAGTGGAATGCATGTCCCTGGGCCTTCCTGTGTAGTCTGAAATCAGCCAGGGGGCTATCAACACGATGGGGAAAATTGTGGAAAGGCCTGCGCCGGCAATTCCAAGGATTAAAATAAATGCTGCTGCTTTCCCACCAATAGGCTCAAACAGGTAAACCATGTCAACCGTATTGTCCAGTTTCAACCCCATCAGATGCAAAGTGCCTGCTGCAACAGCCATAATAACAGCACTCAGGAAAAGCATTGTAAATGCCGAAACAAAAGCATCTCTTTTTTCATCTTTCAAATTTGTTATTTTCCATCCTTTTTCCGCAACAATAGTACTTCGCATAATAAATACTGCTGCTGAGCAGGTTGTCCCCGCAATAGCAGCCACCAGGCCAAATGCGCCGGGAGTATCAGGTATTCCCGGAATCATACCTTCTACCAGCGATGTCAGGCTGGGTTTGACCATTATAAAAACCACTATAAAAGAGAGCCCCATTAGAATAACAAAAATAGTCAATACCTTTTCGAACGATTTGTACCGCCCAAACCAAAGTAAAACATACAAGGCAAGGACAAGGAATAATATAATCCAGAAAGTATTGACCATGGCTCCACCAAACGCCAGCCGGATACCTTCCTGAATAAGGTCGGCCACAATGCCCATAACGCCAATCAAAGCAAGTAATTCTCCAATAATAAGAGCAACTAAAATATAAAGGGCCAGCATCCACCCATACTTAAATTCCGTTTTAATATTATACAGGGCAGTTTTCCCGGTCACAAGTGTAACTTTACCATAGGCGACCATCAATATGAATGTAAACACACTCGACAAGATCAACGCCCAAAATAAAGTCATACCATATTCAGCACCTGTTTTTGCCATGGTGGTTACACTGCCGGTACCTATATTGTATCCGATAAGGAACAAGCCGGGGCCAACTGCACTTAATGCAATTAATACCTTCCTTCCGATATTTTTACTCATAAATTAGGAATTATTTATTGAAGTTGTTTATTTGGTCGAATCATACACCAGTTTACCCTTAACATAGGTTTTGAAGATTTTTAATTCTGTGTCGCCAATGGTAAATAGTATCAGGTCGGCTCGTTTCCCTTTTTCAAGTGTTCCACGGTCGGTTAACCCATACAGTTTTGCCGGGTTAGTACTGGCCATCTGAATAGCATCGGCCAGAGAACAACCTGTGACCTCCATAATATGTGCAACACCTTTATTTATTGCCGAAGCCGACCCTGCAAGTACTTTCTGTGCCGGATATTGTACTTTCCCGTCAACAGTCAGTTCAATATCATCGCCATCAATATTTTTATAAATCCCCGGCTTCATTGCAGCATATTTGGTTACATCGGAAGTGACAATTGTTTTGTCCACCCCTTTTACCTTGAAAAAAGTCCTTATCTCTTCCGGCCTTAAATGGAATCCGTCACAAATAATACTTATCATCAGGCTATCGTTTGATAACTGTGGCCACAGCGGGTTATTATGCCGGTTGATTGAATTGGCGCAACCATTGCCCAGGTGGGTACATGTTTTTGCACCGTTTTCAACTGCCTCGTCAACAATCTCAGTCGATGCATTATG
>JAADGO010000051.1 GCA_013152355.1 Chlorobiota bacterium | reverse complement strand
GCTTCATTATATGCTTTGTTACGCTGCTCTTCCAATGCTTTCAACCGGGCGGCTTCGCTGGCTTGCTGCTCTGCCAGCAGCCTGGCACGGGTGCCCTCAATAGAGTCGATCCTCGCAACCATCTCCGCAGGGTAGGACTCGCCGGGTTTAACCGACAATGCCTGGTTGTAACCTGTCCGGGCAGCATCAAAAACCTCACGGTTGAAATTCCGGTCGGCACGGGCAATAGCTTCCTCATACGCCTTTTGCGCCTCTGCCTGTTGGGCCAATATGCCTTCAATTTCGGCAATACGCTGCTGAGGGTAGGCTTCGCCGGGTTTTACATCCAGTGCTGATTTATACCCATCCGAAGCGGCGTTGTACCTTTTATTTGAGAAATGGGCATCGGCCCTTGCAATGGCTTCATTGTATGCTTTGTTGAGCTGCTCCTCCAATGCTTTCAACCGGGCGGCTTCAGCGGCTTTAGCCTGAGCATCAAGCCTGGACTGTTCCATGAAAATAGAATCTATTTTTGCAATCATCTCATCCGGATAAACCTCCGATGGCTTTAATTCTTTAGCAGCAAGGTATCCGTCTTTTGCAACGTTATATGACCTGATCTCAAACATACGGTCGGCACGTGTAATCGTAGATTCGTATGCACGCTGTAATTTTGCCAGATTTGCTAAAATTTTATTGATCTCAGAAATTTTAGTACGCGGGTATTTATCACCAGGCATTAATTTTAATGCTGCAGAATAGTCTGTTTTAGCCTGTGCATATTTCTTTTCCCTAAGCTCCGTATCAGCCTTGGTTAATAATGAGGCATATTGCCCGGCAGCAAGTTTGTCTGCTTCAATTTGAGCTAACAAACGATCTATTCGCCCGATTTGAGTAACCGGGTATCTCTCATTTGGCAGTAGTTCCAGTGCTTCTTCATACAAACTTTTTGCCGGTTTATAATTTTTGCCTTTAAATGCATTGTCTGCCTCTTTAATTTTAGCATTGTAGGCCTCAGCCAATTGCTTCTGCTCCTCCTGGGCTTTGAAGATATCATTTATTTCAGCAATTTTTACTTTAGGATACTGTTCGTCAGATTTAACGTCCAATGCCTTTTTGTAGGTTTTTATTGCGCTATTATATTTCTTAGCTGACAGGTTTTTATCAGCTTCAGCAATTATTGTATTATATTCAACATCGGCATCAGCTTCATCCAGGATAATACCCATATCGGCAATGCGTTGTAAAGCAATCTCATCGCCTGGCTTAAAGGTTAGTGCAAATTTATAGGATGACATTGCCCGAAGAAATTGTTTGCGCTCGGCAAATCTGTCGCCATCCTGGATAGCTTGCCTGTATCGTTCAAACCCTTTTGACTTTGCGGTGATCTTTGCCAGCTCTTCTTCAATTTTTGATATTTGCTCCTGAGGATATTGTTCTCCTGGTTTCAACAGGAGGGCATCATTATATTTCTGCTTTGATTTAGCCCATTGAAGTTCGTCAAACAGGCTGTCGGCCTGGGTAACCAGCCCCGTATATTCCCTGTCAACAGCCAGCTTCCGGCTTTCGTCAAACCGCATAGCTGCCAGCAGGTCATTAATTTCAGCAATCCTGTCAATAGGGAACTGCTCTTTGGGGAACAGGCGGTTGGCAGCTTTATATCCGTTCAGAGCCTCACTGAATTGCCCCTGGTTGTAATATTGCCCTGCCTCCCTGAGCCACTGGTCGTATTCCTTCCTTAACAACCGGTACTCCTCGGCAGTCAATTTATTCAACTCTTCGGCTGTTTTCCCTATCTGCTGCGATTGCCAGATGGCTGTCTCAATTTGCTTTTTTATTTGTGCATCATTATAATACACCTCGGAAACAAAATTATCTACCTGTTCATCGTAAAATATCTTTAAAATGGTATTTTCAGAAAAACTTTTTTCTATCCCTTTTATTTCTGTAAAAAGGCTTTGTTCAACCTCAAAAGGGGGGAAATCAGCATTTTGTTTTAAAACCTTGTCAGGTACGATGGTCGATATGACCAACTTTTTTGGGAAGCATTCCTGGCGCGACAAAATAAGGGTATACTCATGGTTGAACTCAAAGCGTAACGTATACCTGCCATTGTCTCCCACATTAACAGACCTGACCTTAATGCCATCACGGTAGATATCAACCTTTGCCCCTGAAGTCAATCCTGATTCTGAAGTAATCTTCCCTTTAATGGTAAACCCATTCTGTGCATGGATTATTATTCCGATTAACAAAAAAACAAGTATTACAACAAGGAAAAACTTACCCCCTTTATACTTTACCATGGGTTATTTTTTACGTCCAAAATTAATAACGAATTTAGTAACAATAAATTATACTGTAAACAGTTTCGCTTTATTTTTAAAAAAGGGTTATCAACAACAGGCATTTGAAAAAATGATAATTGTTATATTTGTTGCATATTCAATCCTTGATTATTTCAAGAAAGCGTAAATGAAACGAGAACCCAACCTTTTTGAAGCCCTTATCCCACTATTCATACTCATTATTTTATTGAGCCTGAATGTAATCCTTTTTGAAGATACACTGGCCGGCTCGAATCAGGTAGCCCTGCTGATAGGGGCTACTGTAGCTGCGGTAATTGCTTATCGGATTGGAATAAAATGGGCTGCGGTCATGAAAAAGATAGTGAGTACGATAAGTTCGGCAATGCCGTCAATCCTTATTTTACTGTTGATTGGCTCATTGGCAGGCACATGGATGATAAGTGGTGTTGTCCCGGCAATGATCTACTACGGATTGGATATTATCAGCCCCAGCATGTTCTTGTTCACCGCAGTTGTGGTTAGTGCAATTGTAAGCCTGGCAACCGGCAGCTCATGGTCGACTGTGGCAACTATAGGCGTAGCACTTTTGGGGATTGGAAAAGCAATAGGGGTAAACGAGGCTGTTACTGCCGGGGCAATCCTGAGTGGCGCATACTTTGGGGATAAAATGTCGCCATTGAGTGATACCACTAACCTGGCTCCTGCAATGGCCGGCACCGACTTGTTTACCCACATCAGGTATATGGTGTACACCACCCTCCCTTCGATAACCCTGACGTTGATTATTTTCCTGGTCATTGGGTTTAATTATGATTTCCAGGTAGTATCCATGAATATCGATGAGGTAAAAACAACTATTGACTCAACTTTCAACACTACCCCGGCCTTGTTCCTTGTCCCTATAGTTTTAATAACCATTATTATTATGAAAATGCCGCCACTCCCCGCACTTATGATAAGTACTTTGCTTGGAGCCCTTTTTGCAATAATTTTCCAGCCCGAGGTCATAAAAACAATTTCCGGCGTATCCGGCAATTATGCTAAAGCATCATATATTTCAGTTATGCAGGCTATGTTTGGCGATATCCGGTTAAGCTCGAACGATAAAATGGTAAACGGACTACTGAGTACTTCAGGGATGCGTGGAATGCTCGACACTATATGGTTAATCATTTCGGCAATGGTATTTGGCGGCGTAATGGAATCGGCCGGCCTTTTGAGGCGGATTACCAGCCCTATTATAAAAATGGCAAAAGGTACGGGAGGACTGGTCGCCTCAACAGCGGCAACATGTGTTTTCTTTAATGCCACTGCTTCCGACCAGTATATTTCAATAGTTATCCCCGGAAGGATGTTCCGCAAGGTATTCAACGATAAAGGGTATAAACCTGAATTATTGAGCCGTACCCTGGAAGACAGTGGGACTGTTACCTCGGTGCTGATTCCATGGAATACCTGCGGAGCCACACAAGCCAGGGTGCTGGGAGTCCCTACTTTAGACTACCTGCCATATTGTTTCTTTAATATTATCAGCCCGTTTATGACCATCCTTTTTGCTTACCTGAATATCAAAATCAGAAGGTTTGCAAAAGGGGAGGAGAAAACTATCCCGGAGGGAAATGAGTAGCTGTTGATTTAAACAACTTCATAAAAGTGCCGGGCAGGCACAAAAAAAAGGACGAGTTATCACTCATCCTTTCCTAACCTAACTAACTAAATCAATAAACTAATCAAACCTAAACTTATGACTAAATATTTTCAACAAAGATATTGCAGTATCTGCAAAGTGCTGTTAAGTGAATGTTAATTTTTATGTTGTAGAACATTAAATTTGGAGATGGGTCGTTGTAATCTTTGCTCCTGCAATGATTAATCGGGCTGCAAAATAATTACACACCCCATGCAAATTATTTATAAACAAGCATATATGAAGTACTAATACCAGGAGGGTATATCGGTCATAATGGCCGTATATTCTTCATTGTTTAATGAAAACACCTGTGTTAAGGATTACTTAACATTAAGAGACTGTTTAAAAATTACCCTCTACGTTTATTGAAGTTGTTTGTGGGGTTGTTTTAAAGCCCAAATGTAATTTACAGATTGGACTTTAAACAACATCTCTATGAACTATCCTGTATTTTAATGGTTGTTGATAAAGATTTAGGAAATTTGGTAAGAACTGTTAACGAAATACATATTTTTGTCGCCCCAAGCAATATAACTTTATGTAAATGGAACTATACGATAAATTGCAATATTGCAAGTCATTTTTTGAGGAATATATCGCTTCTTTTGAGGTGAGGGACCCTGGCCATATCAAAAATTTTGCCATAAAAAAGGGGCACTCGTACCGGGTGGTTGAAATAATTGAATACATTTCCCGGAAACTGGGTATTGAAGAAGAAGAACTGGTACTTGCTTCATTGATCGCCCTTTTGCACGACATAGGGCGTTTCCCGCAACTTGTTAAATACAATACATTTAACGATGAAACTTCGGTTGACCATGCATGGTTGTCGGTTGAAGTAATAAAAGAACAAGGGCTTCTGGACGAGCTTGACGAAAAGTTGGCAGGAACCGTTTATACAGCAATAAGCCTGCATAACAAATTTGAGTTGCCGAATAAAATGGAGGAAAACCATAAATTTTTCTCAAAATTGATTCGCGATGCTGATAAAATAGATATCTTAAAAGTAATAATCGACTATTACGAAAATAAGAACAGGATACCTAACCACACGCTAACCTGGGAACTGCCGGTTGGCGAGGGTATATCGGAGAAAGTGGCAAAAGCCGCTATCAATGGGGAATTGGTTTCGAAGGAGCTGGTTAAAACCCAAAACGACATTAAAGTGATGCAAATGTCGTGGGTATACGACCTGCATTTTAAACCTTCTTTTCAACTGATCTCAGAAAAAAGGTATATTGATAAAATATACAATACACTTCCTAAAAGAGATGACGTAATTGAAATTTACCGTTCGATAAAGATTTACCTGGAGAACCAATTTATGAAACAGGGTATTTGAATACGAAGTTATTGAAGTTGTTTAAATTCAAACTCTCTCTTAACCTGTAAAAATACGAATGGATTTTGTAATTTTATGGCGACCTAAAGCCAATTAAGATGAAAGAACTTCTGTATTTATTAATTCTTACCTTATTTTTTATTTCCTGCGAAAAGAGTGATAATCATACCAAACCCAATGTGGTTATTATTTTAAGCGATGACCAGGGCTGGGGTGATTTAAGTATTAATGGGAATACTAACTTACACACGCCAAACATTGATAACCTGGCAGATAACGGGGTTATTTTCGACAGGTTCTTTGTATGCCCGGTTTGCTCGCCCACGCGAGCTGAGCTACTCACGGGAAGGTATCACCCGCGAGGCGGTGTTTATTCAACCTCGGAAGGGGGTGAACGCCTTGACCTGGACGAAACAACGATCGCTGAAGTTTTTAAGGAGGCAGGCTACTCAACTGCTGCATACGGTAAATGGCATAATGGGATGCAACCTCCCTACCACCCCAACGCCCGCGGATTCGAAGATTTTTACGGATTTTGTTCAGGGCACTGGGGCAATTATTTTTCTCCCATGCTCGAACACAATGGTGAAATTGTTAAAGGAAACGGTTTTATTATTGATGACCTGACGGAAAAAGGGATCCGGTTTATCGAAAAAAATAAAGGCCGCCCATTTTTCCTTTACCTTCCGTTCAACACTCCGCACAGCCCAATGCAGGTACCCGACCGGTGGTGGGGGAAGTTTGAAGGCGCTAAACTTGAAAAGCTCAACCGGGACCCTGAAAAAGAAGATTTGCAACACACACGGGCAGCATTGGCCATGTGCGAAAATATTGACTGGAATGTGGGAAGGTTGATTAAGAAAATCAAAACACTTGGAATTGAAGAGAATACGATCATCCTATATTTTTCTGATAACGGACCCAATGGCTGGCGGTGGAACGGTGGCATGAAAGGCAAAAAGGGCTCAACGGATGAAGGCGGCGTGAGGTCTCCATTGATTATTAAATGGGACGGAAAAATCCAACCTGGAAAATCTATTCACCAAATTGCAGGGGTTATCGACCTTTTGCCAACATTAACAGACTTAACCGGAATAAACTTCAATTTTGAAAAACCTTTGGATGGAATCAGTTTAAAGCCCTTTATTTTGGGTGGAGATTCAAAAACAGATGGACGCCTGTTATTTAGCCACTGGGGGAAAAGAACGAGTGTGAGAAGCCAACAATTCAGGCTGGACAGCGAAGGAAGGTTGTTCGATATGGAAAACGACCCGGGGCAAACAACAGATGTTTCAGAGTTACACCCTGGAATAGCTAAAAAACTAAAACAGGCTAAGATTACCTGGGAGAATGAAGTTTTAGCCGAACTCCCTGACGAGGATACCCGCACCTTCCCTATCGGGCACCCCGACTTTAAATTCACCCAAATCCCTGCACGAGACGGGACACCACACGGAAATATTAAACGGTCAAACCATTTCCCTAATTGCTCCTTTTTTACCAATTGGGTAAGTACAGAAGATAAAATCACCTGGGAAGGAGAAGTCCTTGCAGATGGCCTATTTGAAGTTACAATTTATTACACCTGCCCGGAAAAAGATGTTGGGGCAACTTTTGAACTCAGTTTCGGACAAGATAAACTTACAGGTAAAATAACAGAAGCTTATAACCCTCCATTGACCGGTATGGAACATGACAGAGCCAAGAGGATTGAATCGTATGTGAAAGATTTTAAACCGCTCAACATAGGCACCATACATTTGAAAAAAGGGAATGGTATCCTGACTTTAAAGGCGGTCGATATTCCGGGCTCTCGGGTAATGGATTTCAGGCTGTTGATGTTAAAAAGGATCTAACCCTGTTTAGTGAGGGTTAATAGTTTATAATGAACTCGGCAATCTCTAATACCCCAGGGTGCCGCACTCCTGGTCGTCAAGCTCAAACTCAAGGCTTAGATCAGGGCCTGTAACTATATACTCTTTCGAAATCATTTTACCGTCAATGATAATACCCAATTCATACGTACCATTCAGTTCCATATTCAGGCTGGCAGAACCATATACCAGGTCTACCTCCTTCCATTCATCTTCCCACACAAGGCGGTAATAACCTTTAAATGAAGGGATAATCTGGGCATTTGGGCAGGTAATTAAAACATTTACGTTAACCAATTGCATCACAACGGGGGATATTTCCATATTCCAGGTAAGATTTTGCTGACAAGGCATACCTACCGATATTTCGTATGGGTAAACATGGAACTTGGTCTCTCCTGCTACCCTCTTCAGTTTGAGGTACACAGTTTTATCGTTGGGCAACACAATTGAGAATGGTATGGTTGTATTTGTCTCGGAGCATTGAAGAATATAACTTTCAATGACAGCACCGGTTTGTTCATCCCTAACCTCTACTTCAAAGTAGATATTGCTCCCGCCAAACGGCCCGGTGAAATCAAACACTAAATTACCGTTCAACAGGCATTTTTCAGGTGTAAGCTCAACTTCCCATAGCAACCCGTTAGCAAGAGGGTTGTCGACTATTATTTCAGAGGGGTTAGCAAAGAACCAGTTATCGGTATTTATTGCATTGTAAACAATCCGAAGCGAGTTCACCTGTTTTATGCTGGTCGAAAGGTCAACAACTTCATTGTCGGAAACAGTATGCCGCTGCGTTAACAATAACTGCCCCGTTTGGGCATCGTAAAAATCAATACCTACTTCAATCTGCCCATTGGGGAAACTCCCTGCAAAATGAAACTGAATAGCCCCTGCGAAATCCATTGATGTGGGCTTTAACTGCACTTCAAACGAATAACCTCTTCCACAAGGCGATGCAACCTGTATTTCTGCCGGGGTAGCTTCAAAACTATTGGTGTTGTTCTGGTTGCTAACAGAAAATTTTACGGGATTATTTTCCGGGACTAAAAAACTAAAAGCTGCCGAATATTCAGATTCGGAAAATTCATACAACTCTTTTTCAATGAACTTCCCATCGCCCAGCCTATAGCAGTCTACGCTCAGGCTCACAGGGCCGGGGAAAGCATTAGCCTCCGATGAAAACTTAACATCTCCGTTGAACCGGCATACACCCTGCACTATGGCTCCGCTGAACGTAGCACAATGATCAATATTTGTGTTAATATATTTTAAGCCATTACTATTTTTTAAAACCAATACGTCATTTTTATAAACCCACGTTTTACCCGGTTCATCAAACTGCCATACTTTCAAGGCATCACCCTCCTTTATGGGTTCCCATGTCCTGGGGTCTTTCAAAGCAGGGTCGATCTCAAAACAAATCTGCATTTCTCCATTTTGAAGATAGCTGACTTCTTTTGTATCAGACCAGATCCTGACTTTAGCCAGGTTCAACGGGTTAAATGCACCTGTTTCTTTATTGCCGCCTACCTCCACATCCGTAATCAATGCAGTAGGAACTGGTGCATATTCTATACGATTATACACAATTACCGAAAGTGAAACTTCATCCCCGGCAACCTGTCCTCCATCAGCATCAAAGAATGTAGCCCCTGCGGGAATCGTAAAACAAAAATTTTTATCGTGAGAATCAATGGATACTGAATGAGCCACTTCATTTGCTTCATTAAGTGGTATTTTCCTAAAATATTCCCTGTACCCGGTTGGAGAACCAACTTTTTCCATGTATACCTCAAAGGTATGGTTCCCTGTTTCTGTAATCTCCACAGAAAATTCTTCGGAATAATAGCCATCAAAATCCGCTGTAATCGTAAAATTAAAAGGGTTATCAGATTCAGGCACATACGGAGGTTTTGGATTCAGGGCTAATGCCAGCAATCCTGAAAAAGAGGCATATTGCGTACTGTGTTCGCCTAACTGGCTTACAACGCCTTCCTGGTCTTCACCTCCAATGGTGACATTCACACTGGAGCCATCAGATACGCCTAATAATCCGCCGGTACCTGTATCAATAAAACGAAATGATACAAATGTCTCAAAAATATCATAATTAACGATTAGCTTAAATCCATCTAATGGGTTTTTCACCTCGTTAAGATTACTGCAAGCCCCCAATGCCAATAAAAAAGAGAGGGTAATGGAAACAATATGTAATTTTTTCAGTTTCATTTTGCCGCTTCCCCTTCAACCCGATAATTTGTAAATTTATAACTTAACCTGAATGTTATCACCGGCCAAAATTCTAATGGCGAAATATTTTTTTCAATCAAAGCTTCCTGTTCTTTACTGGAGGTGGGTTCCAGCATTCCTGTAGTAGTAAGGCTGACTTGTGGCTTCCCGTGGTAAAAAACACCTAATTCAAATGCCAGCGATACCCTCCTCCTATTGGTAATCCCCCCTCCAAAACCTAATCCTGCATAAGGGACAATCCTGTATTCAGGCCCTAATGAAAGGCTGACATTCCCGATTTCTTCCGGATACATCTCAATATCGCCAATGAAAACAGATTCAGACATCTGGCCGTTAATCCCCACATTTACCTGGTTGTATTTTAAACCTCCTGATAAGTATAGTTTACGAAAAATATAATATTCGATTGAAACGGAGGGGCCTCCTACCTGAAGGACAGCATCACCCTGTAATTCGTTGTCTAATTTAGCCAATGGGTAATCGTAGCTGAAATAGTTATAACCAATCCGCAGGTT
This sequence comes from Chlorobiota bacterium, assembly GCA_013152355.1. Lineage (GTDB taxonomy): Bacteria > Bacteroidota > Bacteroidia > Bacteroidales > Prolixibacteraceae > JABMQB01. The sequence continues at coordinate 13,710 of JAADGO010000051.1, read as the reverse complement.
AACTTTCTCCGACAATGGTTTAGACAAATCAACTCCCGGGCCAAAGGTTGAAACATTAACCCCCAAAGACCAGGGCAAGCGTAATGCAGTGTCACCACGCCCTTTTGCAATTAAAGAGCCGGCAACAATAAAATTCAGTACAAATACAGCAATCCCATATTTGAAATTACGTTGTGAAAATAATTTTAGCGTCCTTTTCACTTCTTAGCCTTTCCATGCTTAGAGAAACCAAATTTAAGAACTATTATTTAGAATTCATTGAAAATCAGTAGAAAAGTTCTATATTGAATCTTAAAAGCCCGATTTAAATAAGCAATTTGCTCTAAGGAATCCTCTAAAAACTGGAAATAATGATTATGAATAAAAAAATAAAACTGATAAAATACCTGACTATTATATTAACCCCGCTGGCACTATGCTTCTGCAGTTCATACAGCCACATAAAAAAACTAAAGGGTGAAAACACCGCCCAGATTATTGAAAAATTTGGTAAGCCCGATATGGTTATCCCCCGCAAAACAGACTCTTTATATATTTATCTGAAAGAAACAGAGCTTAGAAGTACAGAAATCAGCCAGGGTAAACTCACCCTTGACCCGATGGTTTCGCCCAGTGTAACAAAAACCGAGCGGTATACATTTACCATTAGCAACGGGATTGTCACCAATGTGAAACGTATAATAGAGTATGAGCGGTAAAAAGGTATAGAAGTTGTTTAACCTGCATTATTAATTTCAGCAAAAAAACATTTGAATTTCGATAATTTTTTTAGTTTTGCATTCGCAAATTGCCCAGATGGTGGAATTGGTAGACACGCCAGGTTGAGGGCCTGGTGGCCGTTTTTGGCCGTGCAAGTTCGAGTCTTGTTCTGGGCACTAAAAAGCCGCTTTTATAGTGGCTTTTGGTTGTTTTGGGGAATGATTCTATTTCATTTCAGCCTATTGATTTTTTGCTGCATTAATAAAAGTAAGAATATTCTCCAGGCTTGTGTCACCTTCTACTGAGTGTGAGGGTGAGAAGATATAACCACCTTTTTCACCCATTTTCAGAAGCCGTTCTGATTCATTTTTAACATCTTCGGGTGTTCCTAATGGTAAGGTTCTTTGCATCGAAAGTCCACCGTAGAAAGCCAGCCTGCCAAGATATTTACTGTGAATTGCCTCTACGTCCATCACTTCGGGCTGGAAGGGATTAAAACAGCTTAGTCCTGCTTCTATCAATGAAGGGAACAATTCATCTACTTTCCCACAAGAGTGAATCATTACAAATTTCCCATGTTTGGCAACAGCTTCGTACATACGTTTAATATGAGGGTAAATAAACTCATGCCAAAGTTCCGGCCCCATTATTAAACCACGTTGCTGCCCCCAATCGTCACCAAAATACACGGCATCGATATCGTATTTCGAAGCTTCGTTAATCTGGGCAATATTGTAATCAACGATATGCCCAAAAAGTTCGTGGACAAAATCAGGGTTAATTATAAAATCCATCAAAAGGGTTTCCATACCACGCAATGACCAGGCACGTTCAAACAAAGAGAAACCAATCTGAAAAATCCTGAACATATCGGGTTTAGCTGCAATTGACGATTCTATATCTTCAAAAAAACGGTAGTCGAGCGGATCGGGAAATTCATATCCTTTCAAAGTAGGCTCCTTTATTATGGGCTCAACAGGGTTGCCAATATCTTTATCTATTGTTCTGTCCCAAATCACTTTAAAAACATCTTTGTACATATTTGGTGCGACCAAATCGAAAACGCCGATATCACGCCCCATATTCAAAATGTGATTGTCGCAAATCTCATCAATATCATCGTTGCCAAAATATTGCTGAAGCATTTTAAGCGGTTCAACTGTAAATTTAAAGGACCAGGGAGTATAAGGTGGTTTCTCTCCCCGTAAAACTTTGTAGATTAATTCTCGCTTAGTCATGATTTTTTTTATAAATATAATTATTTCATCGTAAACATACGTCATAAAATAATTTGACGTATATTTGCGTCAAAAGAAAAAAGCTAATTATGGTTTACGCAAAAACAAAGCTATTTGACAAAGAGCTACAGGAATGTGCCGAATATTTTAAGGCTCTGGCACACCCGGCAAGGTTGCAAATATTGAAATACCTTGCTAAAACCAAAACCTGTATTACCGGAGATATATCGGAAGAATTACCTCTTAGCCGGACCACGGTAAACCAACACCTTACCGAGCTCAAACGAGTTGGTTTGATAAAAGGGGTGGTAGACGGGGTGAAAACAAATTACTGTTTAAATCCACAAAAAGTAGAAGAGCTAAAAAGAATAACAAAGATTTTTCTTTCAGAGATTGAAGTAGACAATGACCTTAAATGCCAATAAAATGAGAATATTAATCCTATGTACAGGCAATAGTTGCCGCAGCCAGATGGCACATGGCTTCTTACAATCGTTTGATAAGAGTTTAACCGTTTGTTCTGCCGGGACCGAAGCTTCGGGCAAACTGAATGAAAAAGCCGTTCAGGTAATGAACGAAATTGGTATAAGCATCAGCCATCATACTTCCGACCCCGTAGATAAGTACTTAGGCGAAGAATGGGACTACGTAATTACAGTTTGTGGCGGTGCAAACGAAGCATGCCCGGCCTTTATGGGGAAAGTTAAACACCGCTTACATATTGGTTTTGACGACCCTTCGCACGCCACCGGGACAGATGAATTTATCTGGGATGAATTCCACAGGGTACGGGACGAAATTAAAGAAGCATTTTACAAACTCTATGTCGAACAAATTAAGCCACAACTGTAATTTTTATGAACTCACAAAAGAAACAAATCGGTTTTTTTGAAAAATACCTCACTCTTTGGGTAGCATTATGTATAGCCGGAGGGATATCCATCGGGCTTATTGCCGGCGACAGCATACAGGTTTTAAGCAATATGGAAATTTTCAAAGTAAACATTCCGGTTGCCATATTAATCTGGCTAATGATATACCCGATAATGCTTCAAATAGATTTTTCAAGCATTAAAAACGTTGGGAAACGCCCCAAAGGCTTAATCCTCACCCTGGTTGTCAACTGGTTAATCAAACCGTTTACAATGGCATTTTTTGCATGGGTTTTCTTTTCAAAAATTTATACCGCATTTATCAGCCCCGACCAGGCTGGTGAATACATTGCAGGTGCAATACTCCTGGGGGCTGCACCGTGTACGGCAATGGTGTTTGTGTGGAGTTATTTAACCGATGGCGACCCGAACTATACACTGGTACAGGTATCGGTAAACGACCTGATAATCTTAGTGGCTTTTGTCCCTATTGTAGGACTGCTCCTGGGCATAACCAACGTTCAGGTACCATACGATGTATTGGTTGCCAGTGTCCTGGTATTTGTAGTTATCCCCCTGGTGGCAGGATATATTACTAACAAAAGCTTAATCCGTAAAAAAGGTGAAGAATGGTTTAAAACGGTTTTCCTTCCAAAATTTAAGCCTGTATCTATTTTAGCCCTATTGGTAACCCTGGTCTTACTTTTTGCTTTCCAGGGGACAAACATCATAAAAAACCCGTTGATTATCATCCTGGTAGCTATACCATTAGTTATTCAAACCTATTTTATTTTTTTTATTACATGGTTCGGAGGGCGTAAACTAAAATTACCCCATGCCATTTGTTCCCCTTCCGCCATGATCGGAGCAAGTAACTTCTTTGAGTTAGCGGTTGCTGTTGCAATTGCATTATTCGGGTTACAATCTCCGGCAGCGATGGTTACTGTTGTAGGGGTTTTGGTTGAGGTCCCGATAATGCTATCTTTGGTAGCTCTGGTTAACAGGTGGAAGTATTAACCGACTATATGGTTCGGTAAAATGCCCTCCGGTGCAACATGACAAAAATTGTTGCTAAATTTGTATACAATATGAAAAAAGAAATTGACAACAAGCTCCAGGAAAAAAATATAAAACCAACAGCAATGCGGCAGTTGGTGTTAAAAATTTTATCGGAACAGCATACCGCCATAGGTTTACCTGAATTGGAACGTAAATTTGAAAATGCAGATAAAACAACTCTTTACAGAACTTTAAAAACCTTTCAGGAGAACAAACTTATCCACAGTATAGATGATGGCACAGGAATGGTAAAATATGCTCTTTGCCAGGAAACATGCGATTGCCGGCCGGAAGACCTGCATGTGCATTTTCTTTGTTCCGAATGCAATCAAACATTTTGTTTAAATGAAGTCCCTATTCCTGTTATTAACCTCCCAAATAATTTCTCCCTGAAAAGTGTAAATATGGTAGTTAAGGGGGTATGTTCAAATTGCAAACAATAAATTTGCAACCCGGTTGCATCAACTTTTTTTTATCTTTACTGCCAATAATAAAATAGCAATGAATAAAAACAGGGGAAATACAGGCATCTTTTTTTTATGGTTAGCAGCCGTTATTATAATATTGCATGCCGTTATTCCTCACAATCACCACCTCGACCCGTATCCTTCTCTTCAAAATAATGATGCTCAAACATGTTCATCTGAAGAAACCAATACAGAAGACCCATCCATTCACTGCCACGCTTTCAATGGTACTATTGTTAACAGGATTAATGCTGTAACTGTTGAAAACCCAGGCACTCATGATACAAATCTTTATTCCCTGAGAATTACCGAACCTTTACTTTCTATTGCCGGTATCGGAAATACAATTTACTTTTCAATCAACTTTGCCCCTCCCAAGCAATACCTACGCTCCTATTCCCCTTTAAGGGCACCCCCCTTCAAGGCATAATGCAGGGAATTAGTATAACCAATCGTACAAATTAATAAAACAGGTGGCAGGCGGGATTTCCGTTTGTAGCCCCGGCTTAGTAAAATTTATTTTGGCGGCCTAAAATATTTTATGGGCTTAACCGGGAACTGCCACTGCAACCGCTGCCGCATAAACAGCGGTAAAAACAGAGAAATAAAAAATATTACAAATTAAAACAAACAGGAAATGATAAACAGTATAATATCCTTTTCAATTAAAAACAAGGCACTCATCTGGCTTCTGACCATCGGACTGATTATCGGAGGGATATATTCCATGACCAAAGTGCCACTCGATGCCGTACCCGACATTACAAACAATCAGGTATTGGTAATTACAACAGCTCCCAACCTTGGAACAGAAGACATTGAACAATTCGTTACGTATCAGATCGAACTGGCTGTTGCAAACCTTCCTGATGTTACCGAGATCAGGAGTGTTTCAAGGTTTGGCTTGTCGGTTGTAACCATTGTTTTTAAAGATAATGCCGGCACTTACTTACCCAGGCAACTGGTAAGCGAAGCTTTGGTGGAGGTAAAAGAAAAGATACCTGAAGGGTTTGGCGAACCTTTTATGGCTCCGATAAGCACCGGGCTTGGCGAGATCTATCAATATACACTCGAAGTGCAACCCGGTTATGAAACTGTTTATGATGATATGGAGCTCCGCACCATGCAGGAATGGATTGTTAAGCGGCAAATGGCCATGCTGCCGGGTGTAGTCGAAGTTAACTCCTTTGGAGGCAGGGGCAAACAATACGAGGTTTCTGTCAACCCCGACAAACTTCGAAGCATGGGACTGACTATTTCCGATGTATTTGAAGCCCTTGAGTCCAATAACCAGAATACCGGAGGGGCATATATTGAGAAGGACTTTCAGGCAAATTTTATACGTGGCGAAGGTTTAATGAGGTCGTTGGAGGATATAAAAAATACTTTAGTCGCACATATTGAGAAACACCCTGTCTTTATCAGGGATGTAGCAGAAGTAAAATACGGGAGTTTTGTACGTTACGGGGCATTTACAAAAAACGGGAAAGGTGAAGCAGTTGGCGGCATCGTAATGATGCTGAAAGGGGAAAACTCCAATAATGTGATTAAGGCGGTAAAAGAACGGGTGGCTTTAATCCAGAAATCCTTACCCGAAGGTGTTGAGATAAAACCGTTCCTTGACCGTAGCAAGTTGATTAAAAGCACCACATCCACGGTTGCAGAGAACCTGTCAATTGGGGCATTGATTGTCATCTTTGTTTTAGTAATTTTCCTGGGAAACCTGCGTGGCGGGTTAATTGTTGCATCTACAATACCCCTGGCAATGCTGTTTGCATTTATTATGATGAACATTTTTGGCGTATGGGCAAACCTTATGAGCCTGGGGGCTATTGATTTTGGGATTCTGGTAGACGGGGCAGTTATTATTGTGGAAAGCATGATCTTTTACCTGCATAAGAAATCATATATAGGCACAAAACTAAATTTGTCGAAACGTAATGAGCTTGCCTATAATTCGGCGAGTAAAATGATGAATTCAGCCTTCTTCGGCCAGTTGATTATTTTGATAGTTTTCATACCTGTTTTGGCTTTACAAGGCGTTGAAGGTAAAATGTTCATACCTATGGCCATGACATTTGGTTTCGCTGTTTTGGGTGTTTTGGTACTTTGCCTGACCTATATACCTATGATGGCAGCCCTATTCCTTCAACCCCCAAAGAATGACAAAAAATCATGGGGCGATAAAATTATTAATAAACTTGAAAGGGTTTACACCCCGGTAATTGACTGGGCACTTAATAAAAGCCGTATTGTAATAGCTATTGCCCTTATACTATTAATCTCTGGAGGGTTCTTATTTTCACGAATGGGCGCCGAGTTTATCCCTCAATTAGACGAGGGGGATTTTGCTTTCCAGGCATTTCTAAAGCCGGGCACATCCCTTTCCGAAGTGCACAAGGCTTCAACCCGGCTAGAGCAGATTATTTTAGAGAACTTCCCCGATGAAATAGAGTCAATACAAAGCCGTATCGGAGTGGCAGATTTACCCACAGACCCTATGCCTATTGACATTGCAGATATTTTTGTAATCCTTAATCCACAGAAAGAGTGGACAAAAGCAAAATCGAAACAGGAACTTATTAATAAAGTAAGGGAAAAGATAAGCGTATTGCCTGGGATCAACTTTGAATTCACACAACCTGTTGAAATGCGGTTTAACGAATTGCTGACAGGTATCCGTGAAGATGTTGCAGTAAAACTGTATGGCGACGATTTAGAAATATTGGCAGACAAAGCCCAGGAAATTGCAGGGCTTATTTCCGGGATTGACGGTATTGCAGGCGTAAAAGCCGAAGCCACAAGAGGGTTGCCTCAGATTACCGTTAATTACAACCGCAATAAGCTGGGGCGTTACGATCTAAGGATCTCAGAATTGAACACTATTATTGAAACTGCATTTAGCGGTGGAGTTGCCGGAAGCATCTATGAGGGTGAGCGAATGTTCGACCTTGTAGTCAGGCTGGACGAAACATACCGCCAAAGCATTAACGACATCCGGAATTTATACGTTACCCTTCCTGATGGTAATCAAATCCCCCTGAAAGAGGTGGCCGATATCAGTTATCAGCCCGGGCCCATGCAAATCAGCCGTGACAATACGAATCGGCGGACTTACGTAGGGATTAATGTTGAAGGCAGGGATGTGAAATCACTCGTGGAAGAAATCCAGGCTACATTAGATAAAAAACTGGAATTGCCAACAGGTTATTATATCCGTTACGGCGGGGCATTCGAGAACCTTGAAAGAGCTTCAAAACGATTGTCAATGGTAGTCCCCCTGGCTCTTGCTTTAATATTTATGTTAGTATTTTTTGCTGTAAAATCGTTTAAGCAGACTCTTATGATATACGTAGCAGTACCATTTGCTGCTGTTGGCGGGATTTTTTCATTGTTTTTGCGGGATATGCCTTTTAGTATCTCCGCAGGAGTCGGATTTATAGTATTATTTGGTGTGGCGGTGCTAAATGGGCTGGTGCTTATCAGTGGTTTTAACGAACTGAAAGCAGAAGGGAAACTTCACATCAACGAAATCATAAAAAGAGGGTCGATAAGGCGTATCCGCCCAATTCTTTTAACTGCTTCAACCGATATATTAGGCTTTCTGCCTATGGCGGTCTCCTCATCGGCAGGTGCAGAAGTACAGCGCCCCCTGGCAACAGTTGTAATAGGAGGCATGCTTACTTCAACCTTGCTCACATTGGTAGTTCTTCCGGTGCTGTACAGGTGGGTTGAATCAGGCAAGAAAAAGAAATTAAGAATGCCTAGATTAAGCACTACTGTTTTGTCTGTGTTATTTATAATGGCAGGGTTGGGTGTTTCAGGGGCATTAAATGCCCAGGATTCAACCTTCACATTACAGCAGGCTATTGAAAGGACAAAAGCTAACTACCCATCAATCAAAGCTGCTCAACTGGAAATTGACAAACAGCAGGCATTGAGGGCTACGGTGTATGATTTGGGCAGCACCTCAATTTATACGGGTGGCGAAGAAGTGGGCAACGGCTTGCAGGGGACTAAAAATCAAATAGGAATAAACCAATCAGGCATTGATATTTTCAGTATCCCCTCAAAAATCCAATTAGCCAATGCCCGCACCCAACTGGCCAGGTCAGGTAAAAACCTCACCGAACACACCCTGGTACGTGATGTGAGCATAGCCTGGTACAGGGTTGTATACGCAAAACAACAATGGCAGCTTTACAAACAACTTGATAGCTTGTATGCAAATTTTCAAAAAGCAGCAGAACTAAGGTTTAAAACACAGCAGACTTCTAAAATTGAATACCTGTCTGCATCAGCCAAATATAAGGAGCTGTTGGTAAATATAAAAAAGGCTGAAAGCAATTACCTGGCAGCATTGCAAATATTAAATCAATACCTTCTTTACCCGTCCGGCTTTGATGTAAATATAAAAGGGATAGAACAAAATACCTTCTCGGTTTTATCTGTGGGCGATTCATTGAAAAGCAGCCCTGTGTTAGATTATTATTCGTACACTACCGATGTAGCGAAATCATCGTGGAAAGTAGAACAGGCAGGCTATTTACCAAAACTCGGACTGGGGTATACAAAACAATCGGTAGGTGGTGTATCCGGTTTTAACGAATGGCAGGTAGGGATTTCAATTCCCTTGTTGTTTTTCTCCCAGTCGGGGAAAACCAAAGCATCTAAATTAGATTACCAGATTGCCGGGCAGCAACTTGAGCAAAAACGCCTGGAAGTAAATGCCGGGTACAGGCAACAGATTAGCAGGTATCATACCTTACTGGGGATTATCGACTATTATCAAAAAGAGGCATTGCCTTTAGCCGATGAACAAATTCAGGCATCAAACCTGGCATATCGGCTGAGAAGCATTGACTATGTCCAGTTTATACAGAATATGGAAGCTGCCATAAACACAAAACAGGAATTCTTAAACCAACAGGCAGAGTATTTTGAATTATCTGCACAATTAAAATTTTTAACAGGGAAAGAGTAAGAAGTTGGGAGTTGGAAAACAAACTTCATATTAAAAACAAAAATAATTATGAAATTCAAATTTGAAAAAATGAAAATAAAAAAATTATTCATAGCGTTTATCGCACTTGCAACTTTGATGTCATGCAATGCTGAGAAAAAAGATAATCACGAAGGAGAAGGGCACGAAGCACATGAAGAACAAGGGACTGAAGGAGTGGTACTTTTAAATGAGAAACAACGTGAAGCACTTAATTTAAAAACGGGTACTTTCCAAATGCGTAATTTAACAACTGTTGTAAAAACCAATGGCCAGTTAGAAGTGCCGCCTGCAAGCCGAGCAGACATTACAGCCGTAATTGGAGGGAATGTAAAAGAAATTAAGGTATTTCATGGAGATAAAGTAAACAAGGGGCAACTGCTTGCCGTTCTTATACACCCCGATTACATTGCTTTACAGGAAGACTTCTCTGAAATAGCAAATAATCTTGAGTTCCTGGAGAAAGAATATGAGCGGCAAAAGGAATTATTTGAAAATAATGTTGGGGCAGGCAGGGATTATCAACAGGCAAAAGCTGAGTACAATACTGCAAAAGCCAAATACGAAGGGTTGAAATTACGGTTGCAATTATTGCATCTCTCACCCCAAAAGGTCAAAGAAGGGGAAATTTCAAATACAGTTAATATTATATCGCCTATTAATGGCTATGTAAACGAAGTAAATATTAAAGTGGGTACGTATGTCGATGCTAAAGACAAACTATTTGCTATTACCGACAACAGTACTATTCATGCCGATTTTATGATTTATGAAAAAGATGTACACCTGTTAAAAACAGGGCAGAAGGTACATTTTATCGTTTCAAACCGTCCGGGGAAAGAACTGACTGCCACAATTTTTGCCATTGGAAAAGAATTTGAAGCCAATTCAAGGGCAGTTCATATCCATGCAAAAATAAATGATAAAGTTTCCGGGTTAATCCCGGGCATGTATATCTCCGGACATTTGCATACCGATGAAAATTATACCCGCACCTTACCCAACGATGCCATTGTTACCGAAGGTACAAAATCATATATTTTTGTCCTTGACGAGACAGCTCTCTCCGAAGAACATGAGCATGGGGAGCATGACGAACACGAAGATAAAGAAGAATATGGCGGGCATAAAGAAAACCATGAAGGGCACGGGCATGAGGATGAAGACGGGCATGAAGACGAAGATGGAAATGGGCATGTAATGGCTTTCAGGATGGTTGAAGTAATCACAGGTATGAAGGACGATGGCTATACCGAAATACATCTGATAGACTCATTAGCCGAGAATACGCAAATAGTGATGAACACCGCATATTACCTGTTGGCCGACATGAAAAAAGAAGAAACCGAGCATGACCATTAAACCCAGAGGGTTTGCATGTTTATAGAAATTAAAATGCAAGAAGAAATATACGACCCCGGCCGGGGTCGTATTATCAACCCCAAATGTATTTTCTGTAAGGGCCTTCCCAAATCCCCCCCCCTTATCTTCTAAATCAGAACCCTCATTCATAGTCCGGGTCAGGCAGACTACCTATTTATTACAGCCACAAAAAAAACTTTGCAACCCGGTTGCACCAATTATTTATTATTTTTGACCTGATGATTTAAAAATCATGAGGAGTTAATATGCAAAAAGGAATAAAAAATACAAGTATATTTTTTTTATGGTTTGCCGGACTGATAATCTTTTCCCATGCTGTAACTCCCCACCATCATCATTTTAGTCCTATTATTGATTACAACTACCAGGTAAACCATAAAGATAATGACCCTGAAAATAATCCTTTTCATTGCCATTCTTTCAATAATCTGGCTATTGACAAGGTAGAAATTATCTCCAACAAATCTTCAATCATTAAAATGATGATTGATATTGCTGCAATAAATAATATCTGTTTCCAATATTTTGAGAACCCTCGCAAAAAAATAAAACTTTCAAATAAAAATGATTTCCCCCTTAATATTGTTTTTCTAAAAAACTCCCCTACCCGCGGTTCTCCTGCTATAGTTTAGTATTTGTATTATCAGTTGTATCATTTACTCTTGTTGATACAAATAGCAGATTAACCGCCTGCCGTACGAGTTATCCCCTTATGGGGGCAATCTTCCAGGCATTTAAATAATTCAATAATAATTTGTTTACAATATTAATAAAATGATAAATAAAATAATATTCTTTTCCATTAAACGAAAGTTCATTATCCTGACCTTTGTGCTGGTTTGGGTTGTATGGGGAATATATTCAATGTTCAGGGTGCCATTGGATGCAGTACCCGACATCACCAACAACCAGGTACAGGTAATCACCACTACACCCAACCTGGGAACCGGCGATATTGAGCAATTTGTAACCTACCCTGTTGAACTGTCCATGTCGAACCTGCCCGGAGTAATTGAGTTGCGCTCTATTTCACGCTTCGGGTTATCTGTGGTAACCATTGTTTTTGAGGATGATATGGGCACCTACCTTCCGAGGCAACTCGTAGCTGAGAAGTTAAGCGAAGTGAAAGAGCAGATACCACAAGGGTTCGGGGAACCGTTTATGGCTCCTATTTCAACAGGGCTGGGGGAAATATACCAATATACAATAGTCCCCAAACCCGGATACGACACCGTTTATTCATCAATGGAACTAAGGACCATACAAGACTGGATTGTAAGGCGGCAGATGTCGATGCTGCCGGGAGTTGTAGAAGTAAACAGCTTCGGGGGGTATCAGAAACAATACGAAGTGTCCGTTGACCCCGATAAGATGAAAAGTATGGACATTGGGATCATGGAAATATTTGACGCGCTGAAGAAAAACAATGAGAATACGGGAGGCGCATATATTGAAAAAGATAAAATGGCAAACTTCATCAGGGGCGAAGGGCTGTTGAGGAATATCAAAGATATTGAAAGCATTGTAATAACAAATGTAGATGGCATCCCTGTCCTGATAAGAGATGTTGCCAACGTTAGATTTGGGAATGCCGTAAGGTATGGGGCCTTCACCAAAGACGGCAAAGGCGAAGCCGTAGGAGGCATAGTGATGATGCTGAAAGGGGAAAATTCCAACGAGGTTATAGGAAGAGTTAAGGAGCGAATTGCGGAGATTCAAAAGTCATTACCTGAAGGGTTGGAGATCAAACCGTTCTTAAACCGTTCGAAACTGATAAAAAGCACTACGGGAACGGTTGCCGAGAACCTTTCACTGGGAGCCCTTATAGTAGTCTTTTTTATGATGCTCCTACTGGGGGGAGTGAGAGGTGGCCTCATCATTGCCTCCGTAATGCCGCTTTCATTATTATTTGCTTTTTCGCTGATGAATATCTTCGGTGTATGGGCAAACCTGATGTCGCTTGGGGCCATTGATTTCGGGATCATCATTGACGGGGCGGTCATTATTGTAGAAAGCGTGATGCTCATGGTTGCCCGGCGTTTCATGACAAACCCGACAGGGATGATTTCTGATAAAGAGATGGCTGAAATAACTTATTCAGCTTCTACCCAACGGGCTAATTCCGTATTCTTCGGGTTGCTCATCATACTTATTATTTTCTTCCCCATCCTTGCTCTCACAGGCATTGAAGGCAAAATGTTCAAGCCAATGGCTTTAACAACCAGCTTTGCCCTGATAGGTGGTTTAATTCTGAGCCTGACTTATGTCCCTGCCGTTTCTGTACTTTTCTTAAAAGGGAAGCCCAGAACCAGGAAAAGCTTCAGTGATAAAATAATGGACGGGTTAATCGGGATATATGAACCTATGCTGCGTTATGCCCTGAAACTACGAAAAGCTGTCCTTTTAGCTGTAGTTGCCTTATTAGCAATCTCCATATATACATTTACTAAGATAGGCGGTGAGTTCATCCCTAAATTAGACGAAGGCGATATTGCTTTCCAGGCATTACTAAAACCGGGTACTTCCCTTACGGAAACCAAAGAAACATCAATAAAACTGCAAAAGATAGTCCTGGATAATTTCCCTGAAGTAGAACAGGTACTCGGACGTATGGGGGTAGCTGAAATCCCTACCGACCCGATGCCAATGGACATCATAGATATGTTCGTTATACTGAAACCCAAAGACCAATGGGTAACGGCAGAAACAAAAAATGAGCTGATTGATAAGATGAAAGAAAAAGTATCTGTATTGCCGGGTTTGAATTTTGAGTTTACCCAGCCCATAGAGATGCGTTTTAACGAACTGCTTACAGGAGTAAGGGAGGATGTTTCCATAAAATTGTATGGTGAAGATTTGGATGTGCTGGCAGCAAAAGCACAGGAAATGGCTAAGGTCATCTCCACTGTTCAGGGGACTGCCGACCTGCGTGTGGAAGCCACCAAAGGATTGCCACAAATGACCGTCCAGTACAACCGTGCTAAAATAGC
>JAADGO010000072.1 GCA_013152355.1 Chlorobiota bacterium | reverse complement strand
CGAAGCCGCCCGGTTGAAAGCATTGGAAGAGCAGCGTAACAAAGCATATAATGAAGCCATTGCAAGGGCCGATGCCCATTTTTCAAATAAAGAATACAATGCCGCTTCTAATGAGTATAAATCAGCACTGGATGTAAAACCCGGCGAAGCCTACCCACAGCAGCGTATTGCTGAGATTATTGGCCCAGCTGGCAGAAGTGCAAAAGGCGTATGAAGAAGCTATTGCCCGTGCCGACCGGAATTTCAACCGTGAGGTTTTCGATGCTGCCCGGACAGGTTACAACCAGGCTTTGTCGGTTAAGCCCGGCGAGGCCTACCCTGCGGAGATGGTCGCGAGGATCGACTCTATTGAGGATGCCCGTGCCAGGCTGCTGGCAGAGCAGCAAGCCAGCGAAGCTGCCAGGTTGAAAGCATTGGAAGAGCGGCGTAACAAGGCATATAATGAGTCCATTGCCATGGCCGATGCCTACTTCTCAAATAAAGAATACAATGCCGCTTCTAATGAGTATAAATCAGCACTGGATGTAAAACCCGGCGAAGCCTACCCACAGCAACGTATTGCTGAGATAAAAGGCATATTGGACCAGCTGGCAGAAGTGCAAAAGGCGTATGATGCAGCCATTGCCCGTGCCGACCGGAATTTCAACCGTGAGGTTTTCGATGCAGCCCGGGCAGGTTACAACCAGGCTTTGTCGGTTAAGCCCGGCGAGGCCTACCCTGCAGAGATGGTTGCGAGGATTGACTCTATTGAGGATGCCCGTGCCAGGCTGCTTGCAGAGCAGCAAGCCAGCAAAGCTGCCAGGTTGAAAGCATTGGAAGAGCGGCGTAACAAGGCATATAATGAAGCCATTGCCATGGCAGATGCCCATTTCTCCGATAAAGAATACTATGTTGCTTCGGATGAGTATAAATCCGCACTGAAGGTAAAACCTGGCGAAACCTACCCACAGCAGCGTATCGCCGAAATAAAAAGTATATTAGCCCGGCAGGCAGAAGCCCAAAAGGCTTATGAAGAAGCTATTGCCCGTGCCGACAAAGCTTTTTCCCGTAATGCTTATCCTGAAGCACAAAAGGGTTATAATGATGCATTGGTAATAAAACCTTCAGAAGAATACCCAAAATCACAATTACTGAAGATTAACCGTTTAATTGACGAAACAGCCAGGAAACAAGAGCTGGAGAGATCGTATCTTACGGCAATTGCACAGGCAGACAGCCTGTACAACAACAAACAATTTGAATTATCCATCACTTCCTATGAGCAGGCATTGTCATTAAAACCAAACGAGAAATACCCAAAGGCACAAATAGAAGCTGCCAGGGCAAATATTTTAGAGTTGGCAAAATTACTGGAAAGGCAAAAAGCCAGAGACCAGGCATATCAGAATGCTATTACACAGGCTGACCGTGAATTTAATGCACGTAACTTCACCCAGGCAGAAAGTGGTTATAATAATGCACTAACTATAAAACCGGGAGAGGATTATCCGAAAAAACAACTGGTAAAAATAGCCGAAGCCAGGAGGCAGGCTATCCTGGAGCAGTACAATAAGATTATTGCCGAAGCTGATACTGATTTTAAAAATAAACAGTACCAGGATGCACGGAAAAAATATTCAAATGCCCTCATCATTATCCCGAAAGACGTTTATGCGGTTAGCCGGATTGCAGAAATTGACAATATTATAGAATCAATGGCTGCAGCAGAAAGAGAACGGAAAAGAATACAACAGGATTATATGCTTGCCATATCACAGGCTGACGAAGCATTTGACCTGGGGCAGTATACAAAAGCCAACAATTTTTATACACTGGCATTAACATTAAAACCAAGTGAAGCGTATCCTGCAGAGAGGATTGAAGAGATAAAACAAATATTGGAACGGCAAAAAACGGATGAGAAATACCGGAATACCCTGATTGCCGCATACTCTTTATATCAGATGAAGAATTATACTGATTCAAGAAAAGAATATGTTAAAGCACTTGCCATAAAACCTAATGAGGTATATCCAAAAAGCCAGATATCCAAGATTGACAAGATATTACTGGAACAGGAAAGAGTGAGGCTGATCGCACAACAGCAAGCTACACAGAGTATTGCAAAGCAACAGGAAGAAGTGCCGGTTGCCCAGGTTGAAACTATCTCAAGGAAGCAATATGTAAACTCCGAAATGCAGCAGGCCTATGATGAATATATAAAAAGTGCAGACATGGCATTTGACATGAAAGAGTACAATGTCGCACGTTTTTATTACCGCGAAGCACTTGGGATAATTCCCGATGAGCCACACCCTACAGGCAGGCTCCGGGAAATCAAAAAAATAATTGACGGACGCATGTTCGACAGGCTGGAACGTGAATACCAACAGTGGATTGATAAAGCCGATGAAGCATTAATAGGGGGGGAGCTTGCTATTGCAAGGGCCTACTACAACAGGGCACTGGGTGTAAAAACCCAGGAACAATACCCCAGGGACAGGCTTGACGAAATCGCATCAAGGTTGCAGCAGCAACGGGGGCAACAAAATCTTAAAGAATATCAGGATTTGATATCTATTGCCGACAAGACATTAACAGAAAGGAATTATACCGTTGCCCGTTTTTATTATATGAAAGCCTCGCATCTAAGGCCTTCGGAGAGCTACCCTAAAGAGCAAATTAAGAAGATAGGGAGGGCATTAGGCCACTAATAGTAGTTTGTAAAATTAAAGTATGAAATTTAATCAGCCTTTCTATACTTTTATTAAATTCGCAATCCAGATATGAAACACAGACTGCCAATTATTGTACGTTTCCACCGGTGGCGGCTTAGGCATTTGAGCGAAAGGGCATTTATTACCATCTTAAGTGTCATAGTGGGTATTATTGCCGGTTTTGGGGCGGTAATTACAAAGAATGCAGTCTGGCTCACCCAGAGGATAGTGCATAGGGCTATTTCTCAGGGAGTAGATAATTATATTTATTTTGCCATCCCTGCCTTAGGGATATTCCTTACTATACTTTTCATTAAATATATTGTCCGCAGCCCTGTAAGGCATGGAGTCCCCAATGTATTGCACAGTATTTCGAAAGACAAAGGGAGGCTGAGCAACCATAACCTTTACTCGTCTATCGTTGCCAGTTCGCTCACTGTGGGGTTTGGCGGGTCTGTAGGGCTTGAGGGTCCAACTGTTTCAACAGGTGTGGCTTATGGCTCCTGGTTGTCGCGGTTTTTCCGGTTAGACTACAAGAATACGATTCTAATGCTGGCATGTGCCTGCGCAGGGGCAATGGCTGCCATTTTTAAGGCCCCCATTGCTGCCATTGTTTTTGCCGTTGAGGTAATAATGATCGACCTGACAGCATTTTCACTGGTCCCGCTGTTGCTGGCTTCGTCATCGGCAGTAGTCACCTCTTACTTATTCCTGGGGCAGGATGTGCTGTACCCTTTTGAAGTGGAACAATCTTTTGTGTTGGCCGACCTGCCGTTTTATATCTTACTGGGTATCCTGGCAGGGTTTCTCTCTGCCTATTTCATAAAGGTATACGTGTCATTTAGTGACTTCTTTGATAAAATGAAGAACGCCCGGACACGTTTATTGGTTGGTGGCCTGGGGCTTGGGGTATTGGTATTCCTTTTCCCATCGCTTTACGGCGAAGGTTACGAAGGTATCAATTCCTGCCTGCAGGGGAATTTTGATTACCTCTTTAATAACAGCCCGTTTTATCCGTTGCGGGATAATATCCTGGCGGCTTTAATTCTAATGGGAGTAATTATACTGCTAAAAATTATAGCTACTTCGCTGACTTTCGGGAGCGGTGGTGTAGGTGGTATTTTTGCCCCTTCCCTGTTTATGGGGGTCAATACCGGTATGTTGTTTGCAAAATTGATCAATCTCACCGGTATTCATCAGATAAATACTAACAATTTTGCCCTGATTGGAATGGCCGGGTTAATTGCCGGGGTACTCCATGCTCCGCTGACAGGGATTTTCCTGATTGCCGATATTTCCGGTGGATACAAGCTGTTTGTGCCGTTAATGGTTACAGCAACTTTTGCCTATGTTACGGTACGGGCATTTACACCAAACTCGGTTTACCACATCCAGCTTGCCCGGCGGAAAGAGCTGTTTACCCACGACAAGGATGCCAACATTTTAAAGATGATGGAGGTAGGGAAGCTCATAGAGACCGATTTTGAAACATTAAGCCCATTGGCAACTTTAGGCGACCTCACCGAAGCTATCTCACGAAACCACCGCAACCTTTTTCCCGTGGTTGATGAAAACGGGATCATGGTAGGGATGGTGAAAATGGATGATGTACGCGGACTGATCTTTAAAAGGGAATTATACGATAAAGTATTGATAAAAGATTTGATGTATATGCCTGAGTACTATATTAAACCTGACGATTCAATGGAGGTTGTGACTGAAAAATTTGAAGCATCGGGCAGGTATAATTTAGCAGTAATTGACAAAGGTAAATATGTTGGGTTTATTTCGCGGGCAAAAGTTTTTACCAACTATAGGAAACAGATGCGGCATGTTTCGCATGTGTAGATTTTTATTTTTTGGAATAATTATATATTAATTAATCAAGATTCTTTTACTATAGGGAATAGTATATATAACAACCCACTACATTAAATAGTATCTTTGCTGTGTTTTTTTGATCATGAAAGAAGGTATTGATATCTAAAATGAATCAAAACGGGAGTTTCCGAAATAAAATAGTTGCCTGGCGGTTAGCAAGAATCAGTGACAGGCAGTTTATTTACATTCTTAGCCTGGTGATTGGCATTTTTAGCGGATTGGCAGCACTGTTATTAAAAAACCTTATCCATTTCCTGGGCGACCACCTGACCGACTGGTTCACTGAAGATACCCCGGATTTCTTTTTATTAGCCTATCCTTTGGTGGGGATTATCCTGACTGTTTTATTTATAAAGATTTTTATAAAAGATGATGTTGGCCACGGCGTATCAAAAATCCTGCTTGCTATTTCCCGGAAAAGCAGTCGCATAAAGGTGCATAATACCTATTCATCGATGATTGCCAGCTCTATGACCATCGGGTTTGGAGGCTCGGTTGGGGCGGAAGCACCGATTGTTTTTACAGGTGCATCGATTGGCTCGAACCTGGCGCGTATTTTTAAATTAAATTACAAATATGTTACCCTGCTGGTAGGCTGTGGGGCCGCAGGTGCTATTTCCGGGATTTTTAAAGCTCCCATTACCGGTATTGTTTTTACTCTTGAGGTGCTCATGCTCGACCTGAGTATGGCTTTCCTTATTCCGCTGCTTATTTCTTCAATAACAGCTGCTGCATTATCCTATTTTTTTATGGGGAGCGCAGTTCTGTTGGAGTTTTCTCTGGTTAATTCATTCTCGGTAGGCAACATTGTGTTTTATATCTTACTGGGGGTATT